>JANPBI010000212.1:0-6936 GCA_031430315.1 Rhodobacterales bacterium
CCCGAGACCTGGGAGGAGCTGGTCGCGGTGCTGGACGCCATGAAGGCCAATGGAATCACGCCTTTGGCCCATGGCGGGCAAGCCTGGCAGGAAGCCACCGTCTTCGACGCGGTCGTGTTGTCGCTTGGGGCCGATTTCTACAAGGCGGCAATGATCGACCTCGACCCGGCGGCGCTGGGCGGCGAAAAGATGGTCGAGGCGTTCAACCGGATGGCCACATTGCGGTCATATGTCGACGACAACTTTTCGGGCCGCGACTGGAACCTGGCATCGGCCATGGTGATCAACGGCGAAGCCGGCATGCAGATGATGGGCGATTGGGCCAAAGGCGAATTTCTCAAGGCCGGCAAGGTACCCGGCGCAGATTTCGTCTGCATCCGCTTTCCGGGCACGCAGGGCATGGTGACCTTCAACTCTGACCAGTTCGCCATGTTCGGACAGGCGGACGCGGGCAAGCAGGAGGCCCAGGTCGCTATGGCCAAGGCGATCATGGAACCGGCGTTCCAGTCAGCGTTCAACGTCGTCAAAGGTTCGGTTCCCGCGCGGACGGACGTACCAAACGATGCGTTCGACGATTGCGGCAAGAAAGGCATGGCCGATCTTGCAGAGGCCAATACCAGCGGGATGCTGTTTGGATCGATGGCGCATGGCCACGCGGCCCCGGCAGCGGTGAAAAACGCGCTTTACGACGTGGTGACAGCGCATTTCAACGGCGAGTATGACGCAGCAACTGCCGCTACCGAGCTTGTCGCAGCAGTCGAGGCGGCCAAGTAAGCCAAGTCTTTGGGAAAGGCGACGAGTCTGTTGCCTTTCCCTTTGGCGGGTTCCGCTTGGGAACCCCAATCAACAGGTCTGGCACTCTGGGGCCGCGCCGATGGCACCGGGAAAATGGGACATGATGGCAAGCGCTGCATCCGACATTGATTTCAAGACGCGATTGCAGGACCTGATCCCCAAGATCGTACTGTCGCCGTCGTTGGCGCTAACTTTGATCTTTGTTTACGGGTTCATCGCCTACACGGTCGTCTTGTCCTTCACCGACAGCAAGATGCTGCCTAGCTATGACTTTGTCGGCTTTGGCAACTATGCCAAGCTGTGGGGCCTGTCGCATTGGATCACAGCGATCACCAACCTGGCGATTTTTGCGTCGCTTTACATCGTCATCTGCACCGCGATCGGCCTGACGCTCGCGATCTTTCTGGATCAGAAAATCCGGGGCGAAGGTGTCCTGCGGCCGATCTACCTTTACCCGATGGCGCTTTCGTTCATCGTCACGGGAACGGCCTGGAAGTGGTTCCTCGACCCCGGCATCGGGCTGGAACACACCATGCACCTTTGGGGCTGGGACAGTTTCAACTTTAAATGGATCAAGGATCGCGACATGGCGATCTATACCGTCGTGATTGCGGCGGTCTGGCAGACGTCCGGCTTTGTCATGGCAATGTTTCTGGCAGGTTTGCGCGGGATCGACAACGAGATCCTCAAGGCGGCGCAGATCGACGGGGCGTCGAACTGGCAGCTGTACCGCCGGATCGTGATCCCGCTGTTACGGCCTGCATTCCTGAGCGCGTTCGTGATCCTGAGCCATCTGGCAATCAAGTCCTATGACCTTGTCATCGCGCTGACCGGCGGCGGGCCGGGACGGGCGACCGAACTGCCCGCGACCTTCATGTATTCCTACACATTTACCCGCAACTCGATGGGGATCGGGGCGTCATCGGCGGTGATCATGCTGATGACCATCGCGGCGATCATGATCCCTTACCTTTACGCCGAGCTGAAGGAGAAAGGACAGTGAGCGGGGTGACACAACACACCGCAGTCCGCACCGGCCGCGTGGCGCGGACGTTCATCTATCTGGTCCTGTTGTTGTTCGCACTGTTCTATCTGCTGCCGTTCTTTGTGATGCTGACCAACAGCCTGAAACCGCTGTCGGAAGTCACGGGCGGCAACATGATGTCCTTGCCGCAGAACTGGACGCTGGAGCCTTGGCGGTCGGCCTGGTCCACAGCCCAGATCGGGGTGGAGCCGACGGGCCTGAAACCCTATTTTCTGAATTCGATCCTGATGGTGGTGCCTGCGGTCGTAATCTCGACCGTGCTGGGGGCGCTGAACGGCTATGTGCTGACAAAATGGCGGTTCCGCGGAGATACGATCCTGTTTGGGTTGATGCTCTTTGCCTGCTTTATCCCGTTCCAGATCGTGCTGATCCCGATGGCCCGCATGCTGGGGCTGATGGGGCTGGCAGGGTCCACGCCGGGATTGGTGCTGGTGCATGTGGTCTATGGTTTGGGGTTCACCACGCTGTACTTCCGCAACTACTACGCCGCCTTTCCCACGGAACTGGTGCGCGCGGCGATGATCGACGGGGCCGGATTTTTCCGCATCTTCTGGCGGATCATGCTGCCGGTCTCAGGCCCGATCGCGGTGGTCTCCGTGATCTGGCAGTTCACCAATATCTGGAACGATTTTCTGTTCGGGGCATCGTTCGCGGATCTCGATTCCATGCCGATGACAGTGGCGCTGAACAATCTCGTCAACTCTTCCACGGGCGTAAAGGAATACAACGTCCATTTCGCGGGCGCGATCCTAGCCGCCCTTCCGACACTTTTCGTCTACATCGTCGCGGGCCGCTATTTCGTGCGCGGGCTGATGGCGGGGTCGGTGAAAGGCTAAGCCGACCTTCAGGGGGTTGCAGCCCCCTGAAGATCTTTTTGTTCAACCCAAGCCCCCCTTTGCAACGGAACCGGGCGAACACCGAAAAAGGAACACGGAAATGAAACACTTGTCCACCCTGGCAGCTTTCATTCTGGGCACATCTATGGTGCCCGCGCTGGCCGATCCATCGGTCGAAGTCATGCATTTCTGGACCTCCGGCGGCGAGGCAGCAGCCTTGGGTGCGGTCCGCGACAAAGTGGTGGCCGGGGGTGTCGCCTGGGCCGATGCACCGGTGGCGGGGGGCGGTGGCGATGCCGCCAAGACCGCGCTGCAGGCCCGCATCGCCAGTGGGAACCCGCCAGCCGCGATGCTGATGCTGGGCCAGAACATCATCGACTGGGCGAATGAGGGGATGCTCGGCAATGTCGATGCCCTGGCGGCGGCCGAAGGTTGGGATGCCGCCCTGCCGCAGGCGGTAAAGGACTTTACCAAAATCGACGGGCATTATGTTTCAGTCCCGACCAACGTGCACCGGACCGACATGATCTGGGCCTCGAAAGCCGCCTTTGACAAGATCGGCGCGGCCTATCCCACCACCTGGGACGAACTGAACGCCCTTGCGCCGAAGTTCCTCGAAGCCGGGATCATCCCATTGGCCCATGGCGGCCAGTCTTGGCAGGAAGTCTACATGTTCGAGGCGGTCGCCTCTGGTGTCGGCGGGGCAGAGTTCTACCGCAAAGCGCTGGTCGACCTCGACGACGCCACGTTGCGCGGGCCTGACATGGTGGCGGTTTTCACTGAACTGGCGGCACTGCGCGGGATGATCGACGCCAACGCACCGGGCCGCGACTGGAACCTTGCCTCAGCCATGGTGATCAAGGGTGAAGCCGCGATGCAGATCATGGGCGACTGGGCCAAGGGGGAATTTACCAATGCGGGCAAGGTGCCGGGTGCTGACTATGCCTGCATTCCGGTGCCCAAAGCCAAGGGCGACGCCTTTGTCTATCTGGTCAACTCGCTGTCACTTTTTACCCAGACCGATCCCGACCTGATCAAGGGCCAGGAAGTTCTTGCGAGTGCGATCATGGACAAGGACGTTCAGGTGGCCTTCAACAAGGCTAAGGGGGCAATCCCGGCACGGACGGATGTGGACCTTTCGTCGATGGACACATGCGCGCAGGAAACCTCGGCCTCGCTGGCCGCAAACGACGCAGGGGGAACGGCAGTGCCGACCTTTGCAGGCACGCATGCCGCGAACGCTTCGGTCGTTGGTGCTGCAACGGATGCGATCACCGAGTTCTTCAATTCGGACCTGACGCCCGAAGAGGGGGCGGCGGCGCTGGCCGATGCGATCCTCGCCGTTAAGTAAACGAATGGGCCATGCCGCCTGCGCGGCATGGCCTCAACCAGTGCAAAAGGTAGCAACGATGGGCTTTCTCGACATCTCCCATGTCACCAAATCCTACGGGTCGGTACAGGTCCTGCACGAGGTCGACATTTCGGTGCAGGAAGGCGAGTTCCTTGTGCTCGTCGGCCCGTCCGGTTGCGGCAAGTCCACCTTGTTGAACATGATCGCGGGGCTGGAGGCGATCTCGTCGGGTGACATCTCGATCAAGGGGCGGGTGATCAACGGCGTCCACCCCTCGAAACGCAACATCGCCATGGTGTTCCAAAGTTACGCCCTTTACCCCAACATGACCGTTGGCCAGAACATGACTTTTGGTCTGGAAATGCACGGCGTCCCAAAACCCGAACGCGACAAAGCCCTCGCCGAAGTGGGCAAGCTTTTGCAGATCGACCACTTGCTTGACCGCAAGCCCGGGCAACTGTCGGGTGGCCAACGCCAGCGCGTCGCAATGGGAAGGGCGCTGGTGCGTAATCCGGATGTATTCCTGTTCGATGAGCCGCTGTCCAATCTTGACGCAAAATTGCGCGTCGATATGCGGACCGAGATCAAGAAGCTGCACCAGAAGCTGCGCACAACAATTGTCTACGTGACGCATGATCAGATTGAGGCACTGACCTTGTCGACGCGGATTGCCGTGATGAACAAGGGTTACGTCCAGCAACTGGGCACGCCCAAGGACATTTACGACACCCCAGCCAACCTGTTTGTCGCGACCTTCATGGGCAGTCCGGCAATGAACCTGATCCCTGCTCTTGTGGTGTTGCAAAACGGCAGGCCGACGGCAGAGATCACCGATGCGATGGGGGCGGTGCGGCATCTGGCGCTGTCGCAAGACAATCTGGCGGGTCGGCAGGGGCGCAGGATTCTGCTGGGCATTCGACCCGAAGCGATTACCGATCCCGAAGGTGCGGACCGCAAGTCCGTCAACATCCAGCCGCTGACCAATCTGGTGACGGTGACGGAACCGGCCGGATCGGACACGTTCGTCACGATGACGCTGGCCGGTCGTGACGTGATTGCCCGGATGCGGGCGGATGCCGATGTCCGCCCGGGCGAAAGCTTTGACTTTGCGGTCAACATGGAAAAGGCTGTCGCCTTTGACCCCGAGACCGAGGCCCGCATTCCGGCATGACCCAACTAAGATGACGACGCTATTTGATGCCGATGTGATCGTGGTCGGCGGTGGGTCGGCGGGCTGCGTGATCGCGGCGCGCATGTCGGAAAACCCGCACCTGAAAGTGCTGCTGCTCGAGGCGGGCGGACGCGACTGGCATCCACTTTATCACCTGCCCGCCGGATTTGCGAAACTGACCAAGGGTCTGGGGTCCTGGGGCTGGAGCACGGTGCCACAGCGGCATCTGGGCGGGCGGGTCCTTCGATACACCCAGGCGCGCGTGATCGGAGGCGGTTCGACCATCAATGCCCAGATTTACACGCGCGGGCACCCGCAGGACTATGACGATTGGAGGCAGATGGGCTGCACCGGCTGGGGGGCGGCGGACGTGCTGCCTTATTTCAAGCGGGCCGAGAACAACGATACCTGGGACAACGACCAGCATGGCAAAGGCGGACCCCTTGGCGTCAGCCAGCCGCTGGCGGCGCTACCGATCTGTCAGGCGTTTTTCGACGCGGCAGGCGCATTGGGCATTCCGCGCGCGCAGGATCTGGCGGGGGCTGACCCCAAAGGCGTGGGGTTCTACCAGTTGACCCAGGCGCATGCGCGGCGATCGTCGACCTCTGTTGCATATCTTGGGCCCGCGCGGCACAGATCTAACCTGCGGGTCGTCACAGGGGCGCAGATCGCGAGGCTGGTCATCGAAAATGGCCGCGCGGTGGGGGTTGAGCTGATGGACGGCCGCCAGTTGCGGGCGGGCTCCGAGGTGGTGCTTGCTGCCGGGGCCATCGGATCGCCGCGCCTGTTGCAGTTGTCGGGGATCGGACCGGCTGATCAGTTATCAGGTCTGGGAATTGCCCCGGTATTGGACCAACCGGGTGTGGGGTCAAACCTGCAGGACCATCTGGACCTCTTTGCGATCGCGGAATGCAGCGGGCCTCATACTTACGACCGCTATGCGCGGCAGCCGTGGTCGGCGCTGGCGGCGTTGCAATATCTGGCGACCCGACGGGGGCCGGTGGCGTCAAGCCTGTTCGAGACTGGGGGATTTTGGTTCGCGGACCCCGGCGCGCGCTCTGCGGACATCCAGTTTCACCTTGGCCTTGGGTCGGGGATCGAGGCGGGAGTCGCATCAATGCCGGATGGCGGACTGACGTTGAATTCGGCCTTTGCGCGGCCCCGGTCACGCGGGACGGTGCGGCTGGCATCGGCTGACCCAAAGGCGGCACCGCTGATCGACCCGAACTATTGGGCAGATCCCTATGACCGGGCGATGAGCCTGCGGGGTCTGGAAATGGCGCGGGAAATCTTGGCCCAGGATGCGCTCAAGCCGTTCTTGCTTGCCGAGAGGTTGCCGGGACGTGAGGTGCAAGGGCAAGACGCGTTGGTCGCCTATGCCTACGCCAATGCCAAGACCGACCACCACCCGGCGGGGACCTGCCGGATGGGCGCGGATGCTGAGGCGGTTGTGGATTTGCGGCTGCGCCTGAACGGCGTTGCAGGCCTGAGGGTCGCGGATGCGTCACTCATGCCTGCACTTGTGTCATCAAACACCAATGCTCCGACCATTATGATCGCAGAAAAGGCGGCAGAGATGATCCGCGCGGATCTGGGCAGCTAGTGTTCTGAGTCTGACGGTTGCTATCTTGGTCCACGGATTTCATCGATTTTGTCCAGCGCGCGTCGTTCTCGGGTGAGGATATCGTCAGCCGTTTTGGTCCAGGTGAAGGGCTTTGGCTTGGCGTTATGGTGCAGC
>JANPBI010000213.1:0-5114 GCA_031430315.1 Rhodobacterales bacterium
CCGGGCCTGAGGTCGGGCTTTGTCGCCGGTGGCCGCGACGGCATCGCCCGCATCCGTCAGTTGCGCGCCTTTGCCGGTGCACCCTTGCCGCTTCCGATCCAGCGCGTCTCTGAGGCTGCATGGAAAGACGAGGTGCATGTCGATGCCTCGCGCGCGCTGTACCAAGACAAGTTCCGTGTGGCGGACACCGTTTTTTCCTCGATGCAAGCCTATCGCCGTCCCGAGGGCGGCTTTTTCCTCTGGCTGCCGGTCGATGACGGGGAACGGGCTGCGCTGAAGCTTTGGCGCGAAACGGGGGTGCGGGTCTTGCCCGGTGCCTATCTATCGCGCGAGGTCGCGGGGCAGAACCCCGGCCGCGATTACATCCGGGTCGCCCTTGTGGCCCCCAAGGACGAAACACAGCGGGGGCTGACCCAGCTTCGCGACTGCCTCTATGCGTAAGGAAGAACAGGTTATGGCGTCTTATCAAGTACGGCAACGCGATCCGCTGTTGGATCAGGGCACCCAAGCCATGCTGGAGCGGCGCAGCCGCGAATTGCTGGGGCTGGTGCTGTGCGTCATCGGCCTGGCCTTTGCCGCCATGCTGATGACCTATTCGCCCGACGATCCCGGCTGGATGGTCGCCACCGAGGAACCCGCCCGCAACATGCTGGGCCGGTTCGGGGCGGCGGTATCCTCGACCCTGATCATCCTGATCGGCAAGGGCACCTGGTTCATCCCGGTCACACTGATCGCCTGGGGCATGCGGTTTGTCCTACATCGCGGTGGCGAACGAGCCCTTGCCAGGGTGGTCTTTGCCGTGATCGGCGTGGCCTTGGCGTCTGTCTATGCAGCCACTTTGGTCCCGGGGACCAACTGGCCGCATTCCTTCGGCCTTGGCGGCCTGTTCGGCGACACCATCCTTGGGGCGCTGATCGGCCTGGTGCCCGGTGGCGCGGGGCTGGGGCTGAAACTGCTGTCGGTTCTGTCGTTCTTTGCCTTGCTGACCCTTGGCCTCTATGTGACCGGCTTTGACCGCGCCGAGTTGCGCGCAACGCTGCGCTTTTTGCTGGCGAGTTCGGTTCAGGCCTATTCCTTTGGCCATTCCCTGGCCGGGCGCGGGGCCGTCGGCACCCTGCGCGCCACCCGCAGCTTGCAAGAGCGCATGCGTGACAGGGCGGACCCAATGCGCAGCACCGACTGGCAGCCCGATGTTGCAGCACCCGCCACCCGCAAGCCCGGGCCAAAGGTCATCCAGCCACGCCGCCATGCCGACACCATGCAGCCCGCACCGCTGCAATCCTCGGCCGCCTGGAACTCCCCGGCAACCCTGCGCGCCGACCATCGGCCCAGCCTTGCGCCCGAAGCGCCCAAGCGCGGGTTTCTCGCCCGCCTGCGCCGTGGCATGGACATCGCCCCGCTGCCCGAGCTGGTGGACTATCCAGCGCGCGATGTCGACGTGGCGCATTTGCCATCGGACGAACGCATCCGCACCCGTATCGGCGATGCGGTTCGCGCCAAACGGGCGGAACCTGCCACCTTGCCGGGATCAAGCAGCAACCGCCGCGAACCGCCGGTCATCCGCTCCGCGATCCATGCGGATATGCCTGTGATCGACGAGGATGACGAGGATCTGGATGCCCTCGACCCCAATGAGGCACTGATGTTCCGGTCGGTCCAGGGGCCAGCTGACCGCCGTGCGGTTGTCCAGCCCGCGCCGCGCAAGGCCGCTGCCCCATCGCGCCAGGCGATGGCGGAGGCACAGCCCAGCCTGCGGTTCGACGAGCCTGCCCCGGTGTTTGAACTTCCACCGCTGTCGCTGCTGTCGATGCCGGAACCGCAGAATCATCAGCAACTGTCCAGCGCCGCACTTGAGGAAAACGCTCGCATGCTGGAAAGCGTGCTGGACGACTATGGGGTCAAAGGCGAAATTACCTCGGTCCGCCCTGGCCCCGTCGTCACAATGTACGAACTGGAACCGGCGCCCGGCCTTAAGGCCAGTCGTGTGATCGGTCTGGCCGATGACATCGCGCGGTCGATGTCCGCCCTGTCGGCCCGCGTCTCGACGGTGCCGGGCCGCACCGTCATCGGCATCGAATTGCCGAACGTCTGGCGCGAAAAGGTGGTCCTGCGCGAAATCCTCGCCAGCCGCGATTTCGGCGATAGCCAGATGCGCCTGCCCCTCGCCCTAGGCAAGGACATCGGTGGCGACCCCATCGTGGCAAACCTTGCCAAAATGCCCCACCTTCTGATCGCGGGCACCACCGGTTCGGGCAAGTCCGTCGCCATCAATACAATGATCCTGTCCTTGCTGTACAAACTCAGCCCGGAAGAATGCCGGATGATCATGATCGATCCCAAGATGCTGGAACTCAGTGTCTATGACGGCATTCCGCACCTTCTGTCTCCCGTCGTGACCGACCCGAAAAAGGCCGTCGTCGCCCTGAAATGGGTCGTCGGAGAGATGGAGGAGCGTTACCGCAAGATGTCCAAGATGGGTGTGCGCAACATCGAAGGCTACAATGGCCGCGTCCGCGAAGCCTTGGCCAAGAACGAGATGTTCATCCGCACCATCCAGACCGGGTTCGACGACGACACCGGCGATCCGGTGTTTGAAACCGAAGAATTCGCCCCCGTCACCATCCCCTATATCGTGGTGATCGTGGACGAGATGGCCGACCTGATGATGGTCGCCGGCAAGGAAATCGAGGCCTGCATCCAGCGTCTGGCCCAGATGGCGCGGGCGTCCGGCATCCACCTCATCATGGCGACCCAGCGCCCCTCCGTTGACGTGATCACCGGCACGATCAAGGCGAACTTCCCGACCCGGATTTCCTTTCAGGTCACGTCCAAGATCGACAGCCGCACCATCCTGGGTGAACAGGGGGCCGAACAGCTCCTTGGCATGGGCGACATGCTCTATATGGCCGGCGGTGCCAAGATCACCCGTATCCACGGGCCTTTCGTGTCCGATGAGGAAGTCGAGGAAATCGTCAGCCACCTCAAGAGCTACGGGCCCCCGGTCTACATGTCCGGCGTCGTTGAAGGCGTGGATGACGAGCGTGAAGGCGACATCGACCTGGTCCTCGGCCTGGGCGGCGACAGCGCGGATGACAGCCTGTACGACCAGGCCGTGGCCATCGTCGCCAAGGACCGCAAGTGTTCGACCAGCTACATCCAGCGCAAGCTCGGCATCGGGTATAACAAAGCGGCCAAGCTGGTGGAGCAGATGGAGGAAAACCACGTGGTCACCACGGCCAACCATGTCGGCAAGCGGGAGATTTTGATCGAGGAGCGGTGAGGGGGAGACGTCGCTTACAGAGAAGGGAGTGCCAAGCTTTGCGGGCTGGGAGTAGCTGGAGACCAACCCGGATCGAACGCGTAGTTCGGGTCATCGAAAGCAGTACCATGGCGCTATTTGTGGAAACCGACGTCGGTCCCGCAGTTCTCAAGTACATGGGCAACCGTCAGGGCGAAATCGCGCTTTGCTGTGAGCTTATCGGGACAGAGCTGGCCTGCGCCATCGGTCTAGTCACTCCGCCTTTCGCGGTGATGGAAATTCCAGAGCTGTCGATCCCCCAACAATCGTTCGTTCAGCCAAGAGCAGGACCCGCATTCCTGTCTAAGTGGGTGCCGAGTGTAGCGTTTTCACCTTCGGTGGAACCTAGGCTGTTGAAAAAATTGAGAAACAGAGATGCGCCGGCCAAACTAATTGTCTTCGACACTTGGGTCCGCAACAAAGATCGTTTCTCCCCCACAAATGGCGGGGCGGCGATCGAGAATCGCGAAAACCTGCTTTTCGCGCAAGATGGCCGGATGACTCAAATGGTTGTGATCGACCATAACCATGCGCTGGTTGAGACCACACTTGATGAATTGGGAACAGATTGGGTCGAAGAAGAAGTCGTCTACGGGCGGTTTCCGCAGTTTGCGACTTTGGTAACATCTCGAGCCGTAAAAGATGCACTTGCCAGAATCAGTTCAGAGGATAATGACGCCCTCAATTCGATCTGCGATAGCGTGCCCCGCGAGTGGGGGATGACAGGCACAGTCTCGGCGTTGCTGGCCGAATGCCTCCAGCAACGAGCGGCTAGGATGCAGGAGTGGCTACCGAAGAGCTTATTCGATCAGGGTGAGCTCGATGTCTAAGGGAGAAGCGGACATGCGTGAATCTTACTCAGAATACTGCATCTTGCAGTATAGCCCACGTCCCGAAAGGTTTGAGTACCTGAACGTCGGTGTCATCGTTGTAGATCGCAGCCGGCAGATTTCCGTTCCGCGTTTTCTCAAGGATGTCGCGCGGATACGACGATCTGGGGGCGATCTGAGCGGATCCTTCATCCTGGCCGCCCTGGAAGACTTCACGTCGCACCTAACAGACAAGCTGATGCGTCTGGGTGGAAATCTGACCGTCGAAGGCTTCAACTCCAAGAACGTTGGAATTTTCAGAATTACGGAACTTATGCCAGTGTTAGGGGCCGACCTTGGGGAAGTCGCCGACAAGCTTTTCGATGATCTTGTGGCCATCCAACCACACAGGTCAAAGGGTGAGCGGGTGGGCACTCGCCTGACGTTTGGCTTACGGCAGGCTGGTGTTCTGAGCCTGTTGGAACGCAATCCTGATCCCGTCCTGATCGAAAAGTGGGGTGTCAGTCTTCGGGCGGACTATGGTTACCAGAATGGAGCCTATAACCTGATTGATTCAGCTCGCTTCGATGATCCTGAGCGGGGCTTGGCCGAAGCGGGGAAAAGGGTGCT
Organism: Rhodobacterales bacterium; assembly: GCA_031430315.1. Classification (GTDB taxonomy): domain Bacteria; phylum Pseudomonadota; class Alphaproteobacteria; order Rhodobacterales; family Rhodobacteraceae; genus JAJNPS01. The sequence continues at coordinate 4,738 of JANPBI010000213.1, forward strand.
TGAAGCAAGAGCGCTAGCAGAAGGGCTGGAACACCGGTTGATCGTAGTTGCGGAGTTTGGTGAGCAGTCGCCTGCGGTCGTTCGGAGCCTTAAGGAAGAGTTCCTGGACGCCAAGGCAACGCTGTACTCAATCGAGGAAGTCGGATTGCTGTCTGAAGAAATTCGCCGAACGGCGCATTGAGACATACCTTCGGAACCAACAAGGTTAGTTCTATCGCATCCCAACGTTGGCCGGGCCTCACCCCACCTGCCGCGCGTAATCCTCCGCGTCATACCAACCGCGCGACGCGGCGACTTTGCCGTCCGCGTCCATGTCCCACTCCTCCCACCCCACGATCCGCAGGGGGTTCTTCGTCCCCGAATGGTGCCCCGTAAAC
>JANPBI010000214.1:0-1600 GCA_031430315.1 Rhodobacterales bacterium
GCCGACCATAGACAATCAGCGCGCCGTTCAACGCGCCAAAGATCGCACAAACGCATGGCACAGTGATCAGAACCGCAAGAACACCGAATTTACCGGGCACCTGTGCTGCAAGCCACATCATCAGGCCCAAAGCTGCCCCTGCGCAGACCAGCGCAAACAACGCGGTCATCACCGGGCTTGATGGTTTTGCGCGTCCCGAACCGGTGCCTCGGATGACCCGGCGTACAACGGCAATCACCGCCCAACTGCTGATAAAGACAACCGCTCCGACCGCTGGCAGGCCGATGTAGCTGGCCGTCGTCCAGCCTTCCTGCGTCAGCAACATGGCGCAGATCACTGTTCCCAAAGCAAGAATGGACCCGACAGACAGATCGATCCCCGCGATCAGGATCACCAGAGTCATGCCGACGGCGACAATCCCAGTCACCGACACCTGACGCAGCACATCGGTCAGGTTGCCCAAGGAAAGAAAGATGTTCACGCCCTTGGACGTGACAGGCGAGGACAGCGCCCCGAACATCAGCAAAAAGCCCAGACCCCAATAGAGCTTTGACCGCAGGACCAGGCGAAGGCTGACAGCCGTCCACGACCCGGTCTGGCTGCTCTCGGGTGCTGGATTTTGCTTGTGCATCATGTCCTGTTCTAGCGTCATGTTTTAAACCCGCCCCTCATTCGAACTGCATCGCCAGTTGCTTGATCGCATCAAAGTTCATCTCATCCGGGCCCAGAATTCCCGTAATCCGCCCTTCACACAGCACCATCACCCGGTCGCAGATAGACAAAAGCTCGGGAATTTCGGAGCTGGCCAGCAGAACGGAAATGCCGGTATCGGCCAACTGCCCTATCAAATCATAGATCTCGTCCTTGGCACCGATATCGATGCCCCGCGTCGGCTCGTCCAGCAGCAGGATGCGCGGCGCCATCCCCAGCCATTTGCCCAGCACGACCTTTTGCTGATTGCCGCCACTCAGATTGCCGACCAAATGATCAATGCCGCGCGCAGCGATCCGCAACCGGTTGATGGCCGTCAGCGCAGCTTGGGCCTGATAAGGCCCCATCCCGATCCCGAAACGGTCTAGCTGCGGCAGTTGCGGCAGAATGATGTTGTCTGACACTGAATGCTTCAGGATCAAACCTGTCGATTTGCGGTCCTCGGTGATCAGCGCCAGTCCATGCGCCACGCCATCGGCGGGGTTTTGCAACGCAACCGCCTGCCCCTCGACCAGAATTTGACCGTCCAGAACCGGTCCGCGAGCGCCAAAGATCGTCTCCAGAAGTTCGGTTCGTCCTGCGCCGAGCAACCCGCCAACCCCCAGAATCTCGCCGCGCCGCAAGCCAAAACTGACGTCGTTCAGCACCCGGCGGTTCTGGGCAACAGCACTCAGTCGCGACACTTCCAGCGCCAATTCCTCAGCGGGCTTTACCTTGCGCCGGATCTTTTCTACCTCGATACGCCGACCAACCATCATTTCGACCACATCCGCCGTCGTGGTATCGCCCGCCATGACCGAGCCGATCAACAGCCCGTCGCGCAGCACCGTGATCCGATCAGAGATTTCAAAAACCTCGTCCATCCGGTGCGAGATGTACAGGATCGCCA
>JANPBI010000215.1:0-1700 GCA_031430315.1 Rhodobacterales bacterium
CAAGCGCATCAACCTGCCTGCCCAGAGTGGGCTGCGCCATTCCCAATGCCCGCGCCGCGGCGGACAGAGAGCCCTCCTCAGCTGTGACGAGGAAGGCCCGCGCCCGGTTCCAGTCGAATCTAATCGCACGCCAATCCATGCGCAAACGCATATCAAACAGGCCGATAAGGTCAATGTATCTGCATGGGTTGAATGCCTAGAAGGAACGGGCAAAACACCAAACAAGGAAGTCTTCCTATGAAAGCCGCCGTCTACAAGAAGTATGGCCCGCCCAGCGTCGTGGCCTTGGCCGATGTACCGATGCCATCTCCGAAGGCCGATGAGGTCTTGATCCGAATCCATGCTACGACCGTCAGCACCGCCGACTGGCGGGCGCGCAGTCTGGCAATGCCAGCGGGCTTTGGACCGATGGGCAGGCCATTCTTCGGCCTGTTTGGGCCGAGGCGGCCGATCCTTGGCACGGAATTGGCCGGGGAGATCGTCGCAACGGGCAAGGCAGTCACGCGGTTCAAGGTGGGCGATCAGGTCTTTGCCTTTACCGGCGCCAAGTATGGCTGCCATGCCGAATACCGGGTGATGCCGCAAGACGGGTTGATCATGCAGAAGCCCGCCAACCTTTCCTATGAAGAGGCCGCGGCCTTGTCCTTTGGCGGGACGACGGCGCTATATTTTCTCAAGGCCAAGGCGGGCATCAAAACGGACGACAGCGTCCTGATCATCGGCGCTTCGGGATGCATCGGAACCGCCGCGGTGCAGATTGCCAAGCATTTTGGCGCGAATGTCACTGGCGTCTGCAGCACGGCCAACCTGAGCCTTGTTCGCCGGATTGGCGCTGATGTGGTGATCGACTACACCGCACAGGACATTGCCTCAGTGAGCCAGACCTATGACATCATCCTGGATACGACCGGCACCGCGCCCTATGCGCGGTGTGGGCACATGCTGAAGCCCGGCGGCAGATTGCTGATCGCGCATGGCACGCTGTCAACGGTTCTTGGCATCGGCGGCCCGCGCCGATCCAGCGGGCACAAGTCCATCGCCGGCGTGGTCAAGGTGACAATCGCAGACCTGCGTCAGTTGGCCGATCTTGCCGCTACGGGCACCTTCCGCCCGGTCATTGACAGCGCCTACCCGCTGGAAAACGCGGCGGAAGCCCACGCCTATGTTGATCAGGGCCACAAGCGCGGCAGTGTCGTCCTGAGCGTAGGGTCAAGCACGGCCCAAGACCGGACTGATCTTGTTAGCCCCAGGGATCAGCTCGCCTTCTTCAATCGTCAGTCGGTTCTTCTGCCCCAACCCATCACTGCGCTAGAGGCATGGCGGCGGATCATGGCGCGGCCCTTGCCCGGACTTGGCGTTGCGTTTGCGCTGCGCGATGCAATCTCGGCCCGGTTCGGCGTAAAGCGGATCGGCGGTTTTTCAGGTAGTTTGGTTGAGATACCCCAAGTCGGGGGCCATTTGGACTTTTTCCTGATCGAACGGCTGGAGGACACCATGATGACCCTCACCGCCCGCGACCGGCATCTGGATGTGATGGTCTGCGTCGAGATGGACGGCTGCAAGATCAACATCACGGCCTCGGTCGTCACCCACAACCTTTTTGGCCGTCTTTACATGATTCCAGTCGCCCCGGCCCATCGGCTGATCGTGTGGTTGATGTTGCGGCGCTTGCTCTTGCCGACAGTCCCCAAGCCGCGTGC
>JANPBI010000216.1:0-10944 GCA_031430315.1 Rhodobacterales bacterium
GTTCGGGCTGATCTTCTGGCAGGGCGTGATCGGAGTTGCGGTGATGGGCGCGCTGATCCTGGCGCGGGGGCGGCGGTTGCCTCTGACCGGGCGGGGACTGGCGTTCGCCGCTTTGATCGCGCTTGTCGGGACGGTGATCCCGACCTTTACGTTCTACCGGTCGGTCGTGCATTTGCCCGCCGGGATCATGTCGATCCTGATATCCGCCATACCGCTGTTGTCGTTTCCGATGGCGATTGCCTTGGGGATGGACCGGTTCTCGACCAAGCGGTTGATCGGACTGGTTTGCGGACTGGCGGGAGTGGCGCTGATCGTTCTGCCGGGCGTCGGCCTGCCGGACCCGGCCATGGCGGTCTGGATTCCGGTAGCGCTGATGGGGCCGATGTTCTATGCGCTGGAGGGCAATATCGTGGCGCGATGGGGCACATTCGGGCTGGATCCGATCGAGGTAATGTTCTGGGCCAGCCTTGCCGTGGCGGGGATCACGCTGCCCCTGGCGTCGGTGATGGGGCAGATGTTCAACCCGGTGCCGCTGGGTCGCGCCGAAGGTGCGCTGTTGATCCTGTCGGGGCTGCATGCGTTTCTTTATGCGGGATTTGTCTGGTTGAACGGCAAGGCGGGCGCGGTTTTCACCGCACAGTTGGCCTATTTCGTCACCGGTTCGGGCGTTTTCTGGGCGATGGGTCTGCTCGGCGAACGGTTTTCGCCGGTGGTATGGGTGGCGCTTGTGGTCATGCTGGCCGGTGTGGCATTGGTGCAGCCGCGTGCCAAGCCAAACGCCGCAGCCTGAGCCGGGAGACAGGATGTTCGGATACCAAGTACCGATGGAGGCCCAGCCTTGGGTCGCACTGGCGATCCTGGTGGTGATGTTCGTGCTGTTCGTGCTTGAACGGACGCCGGTGGAGGTCACCGCCATCGGTGGGGCGGCGGTGATGTTGATGTTGGGGATCCTGCCGGTCAAGGATGCCACCAGCGTGCTGTCAAACTCGGCCCCCTGGACCATCGCGATGATGTTCCTGGTGATGGGCGGGTTGGTGCGTACCGGCGCGGTGGAGATGGTGATCACCACGGCGGGGCGCTATGTCGGCGATCGGCCCAAGACGACCATCGCGGTTTTGTTCATGTTTGTCGCGGTGGCCTCGGCGTTCATGAACAACACCCCCCTGGTGGCGGTGATGATCCCGGTGGTCATGCAGATGGCAATCCAGATGAAGGTTGCCCCGTCCAAGCTGCTGATCCCGCTGAGCTATATGACTGTGCTAGGCGGCATGATCACGTTGATCGGGACATCGACCAACATTCTGGTCGATGGCGTGGCGCGCGATGCCGGGCTGGCCCATTTCGGTCTGTTCGAGATCGCGCCCTTGGGCATTGCAGTGACAATTGCCGGCGGGCTGTACTTGGCGCTGTTCGGTGGCCGGCTGTTGCCGGTGCGCCAGTCGATGGGCGTGCTGCTCGGGGACCGGCGCAAGATGAAGTATTTCACCGAAGTAGCGGTGCCCGAGGACAGCCAGCTGATCGGACAATCGGTGCTGGATGTCGATGTGTTCAAGCCAGATGGCGTGCGGGTGATCGATGTTTTGCGGGGCGATGCGTCCTTGCGGCGCGACCTGGCGGCAGTGGTGCTGGCGGCGGGCGACCGGGTGGTTCTGCGGACCGAGATGACAGAACTTCTGGGCATGCAGGCGCGCAAGGACGTGCATCTGGTCGACAAGCTGTCATCGGTCAAGACCGAGACCGTCGAGGTGCTGATCGGACCTGGATGCCGGATGGAGGGGCGCAGTCTGGGTGAGTTGCGGCTGCGCAGGCGGTACGGGGTCTATGTTCTGGCCGCGCACCGGCGCAATCAGAATATCGGGCGTCAGCTGGACGATCTGATCGTGCGGGTCGGCGATACGCTGCTGCTGGAGGGCAATGTCGAGGATATCCAGCGGCTCGCGGCCGATATGGATTTGGTCGACATCAGTCGCCCGTCGATCAAGGCGTTCCGCAAGGCCAAGGCCCCCATAGCGATCGCCGGACTGGTGCTGATCGTGGTGCTGTCGGCGCTGGATGTGGCCCCGATCCTGGCGCTTGCGCTGATTGCGGTGGCGGTCATCCTCATCACGCATTGCGTGGACAGCGACGAGGCGTTTTCCTTTATCGACGGACGGCTTTTGGCGATGATCTTTGCGATGCTGGCAGTGGGGCAGGGGCTGGAGCATTCCGGCGCGGTGGAACTGATGGTGACGGCGGTGGCGCCATGGCTGACCACGCTGTCGCCGTTCTGGCTGATCCTGGCTGTCTACTTCATTGGGCTGGTGCTGACCGAATTTCTGTCCAACAACGCGGTGGCCGTGATCTATACGCCGGTGGCGATCGAGCTGGCGCAGACCCTGGGATACGATCCGCGGCCCTTTGTTGTGGCGGTGATGTTTTCGGCCACGCTCGCCTTTGCGACGCCGGTGGGGTATCAGACCAACATGATGGTCTATGGTCCGGGCGGGTACAAGTTTTCGGACTTTACCAAAGTGGGCTTGCCGCTCAACATCATCGTGATGCTGGTGGCCTGCGCGCTGATCCCGATCATCTGGCCATTGTGAGAGGGCAAACGATGCGCAAGTTACTGGTACTGATGCTGTTGGCGGGGTGTGCGGGGCTGGCGGGAAATCCGGTGCCGCAGGCGGCGCGGCTGTCGGACACGGTGCTGACGGTGACGCTGTCGGATGGCACAGTATGCCGCGCGGACTGGGCGGCAGAAGGCGGGTCGGGGCGGCTGGAGGAGTGCGGGCCGGGTTACGGCTATGCCGTGAGGGTGGTCGAGAACCCCAACATCCTGCGGCAGTTGTTTACCGGATTGGTGGACTCATTGGGGGCGGAGGGCGTGTCGCCACCGCTGGCCGAGGTGATTATCACCGACCCCGCGGGCATGGACCGGGTGTTCGTGTCGCCGCCAGAGGTCGAGCAATAGCCCCGGGGGAGAATGATCCGATGGCGAAGCTGATCTTCGCGATGAACGTGTCGCTAGACGGGTATGTCGATCACGATCACCCGGACATGATGCCGGACGAGGCGCTGTTTCGCCATTTCATCGAGATGACAAAAGGGATCGCGGGCAGCATCTATGGTCGTCATCTGTATCAGCTGATGCAGTATTGGGACGGGGATGATTGGGACCAGCACGACAGCCCCGATGCTCCGGCGCTGGGGGAGTTTGCGCAAGCGTGGCGGGCACAGCCGAAATTCGTCGTGTCGCGGACGCTGACCGGGGTTGGGCCGAATGCAACGCTGATCGGAAAGAATGTCGCGGTGGCGGTGCGGCGGGTGAAGGACGAGGTGCAGGGCGACGTCGATGTCGGCGGGACGGTGCTGGCGCAGTGGTTGGGCGCGCGGGGATTGCTGGACGAGGTGCATATGTACCTGCGCCCGGTGGTGCTGGGGACGGGGCGGCCGATGTTCGTGGGGAAATGGCCGAAGATGCGGTTGCTGGGGAGCGAGCGGATCGGCGGGGATGTGGTTTGGTTGCGGTATGGGTTGGGGTGAGGGGTGCTGGCTGAGGGCAGCGCCAGACCTCGGGACGGCGCGCCAACGGCTGAGTTGGGCGGTTTATGGTGCAGCCGCTCCCCCGTGGTTCTGCTGGTGGGGGTGGCAAACGCGCCCTCCCGGCGGGAGGTCGGGCGCGGCCCGGCGGCGCGATGCGCCTTGATTCCGGGCAGAGGTAGGGTGTCGGCTTTGCGGACGAAGCGGTCGTTTGCGCATCTAGAACTAACGACTGGTCCCCGCTTCGCAGGACATTGTCTGTCGGCGACATCAACGATAGGACGTCGTTCCCAACTTCATGAGTAGTCAATATGCCGCAAGAGCACGCCGCACAAAACCAGCATTATGTCCCAAAGTTCATCCTTCGAAATTTTCTTTCCAATTCGAAAAAGGAACAGGTTCAGGTATTTTCAAAAAGCTCTGGAAAGGGTTTCACTGCCTCCATTCGAAACATCATGGCGGAGCGGCGTTTTCATGAATTCAGCATAGATGAGCATTATCTGGCGAGTTTTGAGGAATCTGTATGCCGAGTAGAGGACATGCTTCTGCCAGCCTACAGAAGCGTCATCGAAAATCGCCGCTTTGATGGCACGCCAGAGCAGAAAGCACATCTAGCGACGCTCATTGCTTTTCAGCTTTTACGAACTCGCTCGCAACGCGACCAGTTCGTGGATATGGAACGCCAACTCGCTGAGCATCTGCAAGAGCATGGCGGTTCGATCGTGGACATTGAGGGATATGAACCACTCACCGATGATGTTTTGCGTGAGCAGCATATCACGTTCATGCGCGACGCTGCGGGCGAATTCGCTCAAGTCATTGCAGCGAAGGATTTCTTGTTGCTTGAAGCGCCAAAGGGCCGTCGCTTCTACCTTTCAGATAATCCCGTCACCATTCACAATAGCCAGCCGAATGACGGTTTCTTCGGGAACATGGGTCTGTCATGTGAAGGCATCGAAATCTATATGCCACTCACATCTGACTTGCAAATATGCGCATGGTGCCCAAGCCTATTGGGGAGCATGAGAAAGAGAAGCGCAGAATCAAAACGCCAACTGGCTACCGCAATTCTCTCGCCAAAAATGGTCAGTGTCGCTAATCCGGCTTCGCTGATGGAACAGCTTGCGCAGATTCGGGAATATCGCGCGACTATAGAGGAGACGCTTAAGCGGGCTGCGGAAGGCATCCCTTTGTCTGCCAGTAACAGCAACATGGACTTTCAAAACGCGTTGCAAGTAGGTCAGGCCCGAGAGCACCTCATATGCCAGAAAGCAGACTTCGATCTCGCGAGACGATTTATGGCCGAACATCCAGCCTCTAGAGGCCGACGTGTCTCTGTTTCGTGAGACCTTACCCGTGCTGGTAGTCTACTCAATTAAAGCGTCAAGTCTTCAAAGCCTGGCTTCCAGCTGCTGCACTTTGCCGCCATCTGGGCCAAACGCAGCATCGGTCACTTCGGGCTCAAAGCCGCCCTCGGACTGCCCACAACAAAGGGCGACGCCTGACCGCCGGGTTGGCGCAGCTACGCCGGTTCTAGGCGCTTTATGGGTCAACCCATCCCACCGGAGTTCTACGCACCACCGTTGCAAAAGCGCCCGCCCGAGGGGGCGGTCAGGCGCTGCCCGGCGGGCTTCGCCCTTGATTCCGGGCATGGGGGGTGACCGTCCTGCTCCCGAGTACCGGGCTTGCGAGTTCCGCCTTCGCTGGTGTAAGCACCGCCATCACCAAAGACGCGATCGGAGACCGGGGTCATGGCAGGCCATTCGAAATGGGCGAATATCCAGCACCGCAAGGGCAAGCAGGATAAACTCCGCTCCAAGGTGTTTTCCAAGCTGGCCAAGGAAATCACCGTGGCGGCCAAGATGGGCATGGCCGATGTCGACATGAACCCGCGCCTGCGGCTGGCGGTCAAGGCGGCCAAGGCGGTGTCGATGCCAAAGGACGTGATCGACCGCGCGATCAAGAAAAGCCAGATGGGCGATGGGGCGGACTATACGGAAATCCGTTACGAGGGCTATGGCGCGGGCGGGATTGCGATCATCGTCGAGGCGTTGACCGACAACCTGAATCGCACGGCGTCGAATGTGCGCAGCTACTTCACCAAGGCGGGCGGCAACATGGGGCAGACCGGATCGGTTAGCCATTCCTTCGACCGGGTGGGCGAGATTTCCTATGCGGCGGCCGCTGGGTCAGCGGATGATGTGATGATGGCGGCGCTGGATGCGGGCGCGGATGACGTCGAGAGCGACGAGGACGGGCATTGGATCTATTGCTCGGTCGAGGCCCTGTCCGAAGTGTCGGATGCGCTGGAAAAGACGCTGGGAGAATCGACCGAGTCCAAGATCGTCTGGCGGCCGCAATCGCTGACCGAGGTTGATCTGGAGACGGCGCAAAAGCTGATGAAGCTGATCGATCTGCTGGAAGAGGATGACGATGTGCAGGACGTGACGCACAATTTCGACATCCCCGAGGATGTGGCGGCGCAGCTGGAATAGTGTACGAGACACTGGTCGATTGCCCATCCCGTCAAAGCGCCCCACGCGACGGTCAAAAGCCCCCTTTCGGGGGCTTTTTCAATGTCCTGGCCGGATTGTCGCGTCAGAACACGTCGGTGAAATAGAGGATGAGGATGATGGGGATCGGGATGCCGATGGCCCAAGCGAGAATGCCCTTCATGTGGGTTCCTTTCAGTATTGGCGAGAGGAAAGCCAACGCAGCACGATGCGGGTCGGTTCCGCACGGGCGAAGCGGAGTCTTGCGGACGCGCACCGTGCGGGGAAGGGAGAAGCGATGGCTCAGCGCATCATCGTCGCCTCATCCCAGCCCAGGGCCGCGAGATCCTCGAGCCGGAAGCGCGCGTCGTCGGCCATGAGAAACTCGTCCAGTTGCGGCGGCTTCAGACTGGTGCCCGACAGCATCGCGTGGACCTGGCCGCGGTGATGCTGGTCGTGGAGAAAGACGTGCATCAACGTGTCGGCGAGGGTCTCGATCTGGATATGATTGCGGCGATGGATGTGGACAGGGCGGGAGAGGTCGGCAGGGATCATGGCGTCGACAAGGGTGACGATTGTCTGGTCGAGCGCGCGCTGGGCCGCGAAAAGCGCGGTTGGGTCGGGATGGGGTTCAACGGGATCAAAGGCAGCGATGCCGAGGGTGCCACCCTGCAAGGCGTCGAAGTAAAAAAGATCGACAGTGTAGATGTGGTTCATCGTGGCGCGGAGCGAGGGGAAAAAGCTGGTGCGCGGGGCGTCCCATTCGCCGGGTTGCAAGGCGGCGATGGCCAGTGCCAGGCGGCGGTCGGCAAGGAGCGCGTTGCGGGCGAGCTGGCGATAGGGGCGGACGGGGTCTGACATGGGGGCAGGATGGAGGCAGGGGGGTGCGGCGTCAACGGTGGGATCAGGCAGGAACAGGCTGAGAGGGTGGCGTTGCGTGTGGCCTGACGCCAGATCGAACGCAGCCCTTTTGCTGTGCAGGGGGCTGAATTTGCAGGGTCCAAGCCAGTCAGCCTGGGCGTGGAGCCATCGCTGATTTGCATCATGCCGGTGGGGTAGCTGAGGCGACCAGATTGGGCTGGTCCCGGCGGATGAAACGGGTGCCAGGGGATGCCTCCGGAGTCAACGGATGGTCGCCAAAGGGGATGGCAACGGGCCACCGCGAAGACATAGTAGCGGCGCCGGTAGGCGGCGGCAGGTCCAGCGAGCCGGTTGGGATCCTGCATTAGTTTTGCTTAAGCGGGATAGAAAAGAATAACTTGATCGAAGCCCTTGGCCGTGGTTTGGGTCAGGCTTGATCGACAGAATCGTTTAGTGGTGGTGACCTATTTGATTAAGATTTTCCGGGGGATTGAGCCGGTACTGGCGGGGCAACGAGATGGCATCGCGATCCGTACAATGTCGGAGCCGTGGGCCAGTGCGGCCATGGCTGTGAGGGTGGCAGTCGTCGCCCCATATGCGGTCCGGGCGATGGCCCATGTTTGAGGCGGCATTTCACGGGTATCTGGTCGCGGTCAGTCTGATCCTGGCGATCGGCGCACAAAATGCGTTCGTGCTGCGCCAGGGGCTGCGGCGTGAACATGTCGGTGCGGTGGTCGCGGTCTGTGCCATCTCGGACGCGGTGTTGATCACGGCCGGAGTGGCGGGGTTCGGGGCGCTGTCGGGGGCAATTCCCTGGATCGGCGAGGCAATGCGCTGGGCGGGCGTGGTGTTCATGGTCGTTTATGGCGCAATGCGCTTTCGCGCGGCGTTGCAGGGTGGTGAGGCGTTGATGCCCACGGAAGGCGGAGGGGAACCGCTCAGTCGGGTGGTGGCGACCTGCCTGATCCTGACCTGGGCCAATCCGCATGTGTATCTCGATACGGTAATGCTGGTGGGCTCCATCTCGGCGCAATACGCGCCGCATCAGGTGGCGTTCGGGGTTGCGGCTGTGCTGGCGTCGCTGAGCTTTTTCACTGCCCTGGGGTACGGAGCGCGGCTCTTGGCACCGATATTTGCAAAGCCGGTGGCCTGGGTCTGGCTGGAAGTCGTGGTGGGCCTGACAATGTGGGGAATCGCGGCGACGCTGGTCTGGGGATAGCGCGGCGTTGCGCAAAGGGGCGGATCGGCGGGCGGCCCGGAAACCGGATATTGGGTATGGCTTTCTAACCTTGGGCGTCAATGTCAGCCCCGAGGACACCCCATGCCCGACAATACGCCCATCTTGCAACTGCCCCTGATCCTGCCGGCACAGGCGCAAAAGCATGTCACCCATAACGAGGCGCTGCGCCTTTTGGATCTGATGGTGCAGCTGTCGGTGTTGACGCGGAACCTGACGGTGCCGCCGGCAACGCCTTCGGTCGGGGATCGGCATATCGTGCCTTCAGGGGCGACGGGTGACTGGGCGGGGCAGGCGGGGCGGATTGCGCTGGCTGCGGTGACGGGATGGCAGTTCATCCAGCCTATGGCCGGCTGGTCCGCACAGGTGATGACCGAGGGTCAGGCGGCGGTCTTTGACGGTGTGGTGTGGAAAGCGCCGTCCGATGGAACGGTATCGGTCGCGCGGCTGGGGGTGTCCACAGCGGCGGATGCGACCAACCGGCTGGCGGTGTCGTCGCCCGCAACGTTGCTGAACCATGCGGGCGCGGGCCATCAGGTCAAGGTGAACAAGGCGGCGGCGGGCGACACGGCAAGTCTGCTGTTCCAGACAGGATTTTCGGGCCGCACTGAAATGGGCACAGCCGGTTCCGATGACTTTACGGTCAAGGTCAGCGCGAACGGATCGGCGTTTTTCACCGCATTGCAGACGGCGGGGGCGTCAGGCGAGGTGACCTTGCCGCAGCCGGTGCATCTGGGCGGGCAGGCGAGCGATCCGGCCAGCCCGCCGAACGGCACGCTGTGGCTGAATACCACCACGGGCGAGGTCAAGCTGCGCAGCAATGGTGTGACCGTGGTCGTGGGCAGTGGCGGCGGCGTCAGCGACGGCGACAAGGGCGATGTCACGGTCAGTGGCACGGGGGCGACTTGGACGATTGATGCGGGCGCGGTCAGCCTGCCGAAGATGGCAGACCTGGCCACCAGCACGATCCTGGGTCGCGTAACGGCGGGCACCGGCGTACCCGAGGCGCTGACGGCGGCGCAGGTGCGCACGTTGATCAACGTCGCCAACGGGGCGACGGCGAACGCGGCGGATGCGACCTTGCTGGCGCGGGCGAACCATACCGGGACGCAGGCATCCAGCACGATCACGGGCCTTGCGACTGTGGCGACCAGTGGGTCGGCGAGCGATCTTGCGACGGGGACTTTGCCCGCCGCGCGGTTCGATGACACGGTGCATGGGTCGCGGGCCGGGGGCGCACTGCATGCCGGTGCGACGACCACGGTAGCAGGGTTCATGTCCGGGGCGGACAAGACCAAGCTGGACGGGATCGCAGCAGGCGCGCAGGTCAATGTGGGGACGGACCTGACCTATACGGCGGTGTCGCGGTTGCTGGAAAGCTCCACTGGCGCGGACGTGACCTTGCCGCTGGTGACATCCGGCAATGCGGGGTTGGCGCCGGCAACGGGCGGAGGCACGACAAACTTCCTGCGGGCTGACGGCACCTGGGCAGCACCCGGCGGAGGGGGTGGGACCGGAGATGTGGTCGGTCCGGCCAGCGCTACGGACAACGCGGTTGCACGGTTTGACACAACGACCGGCAAGCTGGTGCAGAACAGCACAGTGCTCATCAGCGATGCGGGGCAGATGACGCTGCCACTGGTTGCCTCGCCCGCCACACCGGCCGCCGATACACTGGGGCTGTTTGCCCGCAAGGTCGGCGGGCGAATGCTGCCGGCGATCATCGGACCGTCGGCGCTGGACACATCCTTGCAGCCGCATTTCGGGCGCAACAAGATCAGCTATGCCCAACCGATCGGCAACAGCACGACGTTGAACGCCATGGGCCTGTCGATGACGGCGGCGGGGACCGGAACCACTGCCAACGTCGCCACGACGAACCGCCATACCTACATGCGGCGGATCGAGTATCTGGTGACCACAGCTGCCGCGACGGCCGTGGCTGGCCTGCGCCACGCGGCCAACCAGTTTTCCGTGGGGGCACCATCTGCAGGGAATGGCGGGTTCCATATGATTACCCGCTGGGGCCCGGCAACCGGGGTCGCCACGGCCACGAACCGCGCCTGGTGTGGGATGCGCCCGACCGCTGCGCCGACGGATGTGGAGCCATCTACGCTGGTCAATGCGCTTGGCATGGGCTGGGATGCCGCCGACACCAACATCCAGTTCATGCACAATGACGGGTCAGGAACCGCGACCAAAATCGACCTTGGGGCATCGTTCCCCGTGCCGACGGTGGACCGCACCGGCGCCTACGAGATCGTGTTGTTCTCGCCCCCCGGAACAACGCAGAGCGTGTCTTACGAAATCACAGATCTGGCCAGCGGAGCGGTAGCCTCGGGGACTGTGACCACCGACCTGCCGTCAACCTCGACCCTGCTTGCGCCACAGGTGCACATGAGTGTAGGCGGCACGTCGTCGGTCATCGGCGTCGCGGTCATGGGCATCTATATCGAGACGGACTATTGATCTGATCCCCCCGGTTTGACAGCCATCGGGGGGGCGCCTAATGATCGCCCGCATGGAACTGTGTGGGGTTGGGTGATGAAGATTGCGATGATCGGCACGGGCTATGTCGGCCTAGTCTCGGGCGTCTGCTTTTCGGATTTCGGGCACGAGGTCGTCTGCGTCGACAAGGACCCCGCCAAGATTGCGCGTCTGAACAAAGGCGAGGTGCCGATCTTCGAGCCGGGGCTTGAGGAATTGATGGCCAAGAACGTCGCTGCCGGGGTTGAGTTTCACGCTGGATCTGGCCGAAGCGGTAGCGGATGCCGGGGCTGTGTTCATCGCGGTGGGCACGCCCACGCGGCGCGGCGACGGCCATGCGGATCTGAC
>JANPBI010000217.1:0-6012 GCA_031430315.1 Rhodobacterales bacterium
CCAGCACGACCCCCCCCCCCCCCGCCAGACGTGGGATAAGCGTGTCGAAAAGGCCCATGGCCCCGCAGGCCACGTATATGGCGTGATAATTGCGGCGAGGATCATCAACGGGATCAATGACTTCGTAACCGATGTTGCCATGGCGGCGCGCGGGGCTTGTTTCCCAAACCGTCGGGGCCGGCGCCCCGGCAGCCACGGTCAGTCGCGCCAGTAACCGACCAAGTGTCCCATGCCCGACAATCAGATCCGGTAGTGCAGTATTAAACCCGGCCAGAGCATGTCGCGCGGTCGCGGCCAATGCCAAAAGCGCTCCCTCAGCCCCCATGCCGCGATCGAGCCGCGCGACCCGCGACGCCTTTGTCACCAGCCGCCGCGATGCCCCACCGAACAGTCCCCGCACATTGCCGTCAAAGCAATTGGCACCCGGCACGAACACATGCTCGCCGGCCTTGAACCCGGTATCGGCCCCGGCCTCCACCACTTCGCCAGTAGCCTCGTAACCTGGCACCAGCGGATAGCCCATGCCAGGAAAGGGCGGCATCGTGCCGGACCAGAAGAGTTTTTCTGTGCCGGTGGAAATCCCCGAGAACGCGATGTCGACCACCAGATCATCCGCGCCGGGCGGCGTCAGGCCAAGGCTGTCCAGCCCCAACACTTTCGGCCCCTGAAGGATGACGGCGGTGGTTCTCACGGTACTTCCCTATGTCGTCCGGTTATTGCCCCGGTGCGGTCCCCCATTCCGTGGAGTCGCGCTTATGTGTAAGTCTAACCTTACAGTTTCTGCTGTCAACTTTATTGGACAGAAATTCGAGAAAGCTTCAAGCTTTTGTGGCGGTCATGACTTGGGTGACGTAAGAGCGCTGGCTGGGATGGATGCGAACAGCCATAAATCCCGCATTTTTCAGCAGAATTTCGATATCCGCGGCCGATCTCGTGCGCCCGGTGCCCATCGCCATCGTGTAAAGCGCGAAATAGACATCCGTTGCCCGATCAGGCGTCTGGCCACCGGACATCGGTTCGGAAATGACAACCCGCCCGCCGACAGGCAAGGCGGCGCAAACCGCAGCCAAGAGGGCCGCCACCGTCGAATCGGTATGGTCGTAAAGCACCCGGATCAGGCTGATCGTGTCGGCTCCTTGTGGCAGCGGGTCGTCGCGGAAAGACCCTGCGATGATATGGGATCGCACGGCCAACCCGGCTTGGGAAAAGCGCGCCGTGGCTCCCGGCACAACTGCGGGCAGATCAAACAGCGTCAGCTGCGGCCCCGAAACGGCTTGCCCCACCGCAGTGAGGAATGCGCCGGTGCCGCCACCGACATCCATCAGGTTGCGGACACTGGAAAAATCGACGACGGCCAGCGTGTCGGCGGCGACCAGACCCTGGCTGTCGGCCATCAGCTGCGAATAGGTCGCAGCGGTTTGCGGATCAGCGGCGGCGCCTGCGCCAAACACATAGGGCCAGAATCCGGCAAGCTCCGGCGTCGTCTCGCCTCGCAAAAACTCAGTCGGATCAGCAAGATCGCGGTAGAGGACGCGGTGATGGCGCACCATCGCGGCAAGGCCGGGCACCGTCAGGAACGCAGCGCCGCGCGGGGCAAGATGCCAGTCATCGGCCCGCCCCCGACGCACCAGTTTCAACGCGGCTGCGGCCTGCATCAGGATGACCGTCCGGTCAGGACCAAGCCCCACCGCATGGGCGAGTGCCGGGGTGCGCATGGGACCCTTGCGCAGCAAGGCCAGAACATCCAGTTCCACCAAGATCATCAGGACCTGCGACTGGACAAACCCCGACAGCGTGTCGAACAGGGCTTGTCCTTCATGTCTGGAAATGTGGCGAAGTCCCGGAATTCGCTGTGATATCGCGTGGAATCGTGGCGACAGTGCCAGCCGTGTCAGCCAGCCCAAACCGGACCTGCGGGCCTGGGGTTCCGCACCCAGCGGCACGTCCGTCATCGTCTCAACCCCTGATGGCGGTCAAGTTTACCGGCGTCATCTTTTCGGCGTAGCGGCGCACCATTTCAGCCAGACGCGCCTCACCCGGGCAGGACGGGATTGATGAGATGGCCCCTGACAGGATGTCCTTCAGATGCGCGACAGCCCCCGGAATGCCAAGGTCGGTAACCGCAGACGGGCGGCCATGGCGCTGGTCTTGCCCCGCCGGTTTGCCCATCTGCTCGGCTGTCTCCAGCGCGTCGCGCAGATCGTCGGCGACCTGAAACGCCTCGCCGATGCGTGCGCCCAGTTCTTCCCACGGTTCCGGCTCCTGCCCGGCTGCGATGGCTCCCATCTGGGTTGCCGCCATGAACAGAGCGCCGGTCTTTGCACGGTGATAGGCGCGCAGATTGACGCTGGCCTCAGACTCCCACGCCTGGCCTGCGCATATTCCCATCGGCATGCCGGTGCGGCTGCCGAGATGCTGGATCAACGACAGCGCGCGCAGCGGTGCATGGGTGCCGGCACGCGCCAGAACCTCGAAAGCCATCACGATCAGACTGTCACCCGCAAGCACTGCGATCGGTTCGCCAAAGGCGCGGTGGAGCGCGGCTTTCCCACGCCGGATCGGCGCGTTGTCGAATGCGGGCAGATCGTCATGCACGAGGCTTGCGGAATGGATCACCTCCAGCGCGACGGCAGCGGCGTCGGAAAGCTCGGGACGGTCATCACCGCAGGCCATCGCGACGGACAAAAGGATGGTGGGGCGAATGCGCGCGCCACCCGGCGACACCGCATAGTCCAAAGCCTGCGCCAATCGCGAGGGCGCGTCGCCTGCCCTGCCCTGCGCGGTCACGATGGCAGTATGCAGCGCGGCTTCGAATCGGGCCTCTACCGGCATTGTCATTCTCCCTTTTCGACTGTGCCCAGATTGCCTGTCTCATCGCAATGTGTAAACAAAAACTTACACAATGACGTAATTCAAGGTGGACAGCCGGTTGGACACAGGTAACATCACCCGCATGAATGCAGTGACAAAGGCCCAAGGCTCCGAGACGCGCGCGGTGGTGATCGGTGCGGGAATGGGGGGGCTTGCCTCGGCCATACGGCTGGCTGCAGCGGGCCTTGACGTCACGTTGGTCGAGGCGACTGCTGGTCCTGGCGGCAAGATGCGCCGCGATGCCTCGCCTGCTGGACCCGTGGACAAGGGGCCGACAGTCCTGACGATGCTGCCGGTATTCGAAGCGCTCTTTGCCCTTTGCGGCGAACGGCTGCAGGATCACCTCATGCTCGTCCCTCAGCCGGTTTTGGCACGGCACTGGTGGCCGGACGGCAGCACGCTAGACCTGCATGACAGGCTGGAGGCCAATCTTGACGCCATCCGCGACTTTGCAGGCCCGCGCGAGGCGGCGGCGTTTCGCAGATTCGACCGGCTGGCAAGCGAACTTTTCAGCGCGTTCGAGGCCCCCGTCATGCTTGCGCCGCGTCCCGATCTGCGTGGCATCGCGCGCGCGGTCGCGACACGGCCCCGGCTTTGGTCGGCGCTGATGCCGGGACGGACGTTGAACGGTCTTTTGCGCCAGTATTTCCGCGATCCGCGCCTGATCCAGCTGTTCGGGCGTTATGCCACCTATGTCGGCGGGCGACCCAACCATTCCCCGGCGCTTCTGGCATTGATATGGCAAGCCGAGGCGCAGGGCGTCGCGGCCGTCCAGGGCGGCATGTCGGAACTGGCCTTGGCGCTGGCGCACCTGGCCGAGGGATTGGGCGTGCGCTTCCATTATGGCACGCGCGCTGCGCGCATTCTGCGCCAAGGCGGCCACGTCACCGGTGTTCAAATTGCCAGCGGGCCGACTTTGCCCTGTGAAATCTGTGTGTTCAACGGCGATCCTGCAGGGTTGCAGCAGGGACTGATGGGGGATGGGCCACAAGGCGCGGTGGCGGCAGCCGCCACCAGCCCGCGCAGCCTTTCGGCCTGGGTCTGGGCGTTTGCTGCCACCCCATCTGGCCCTCCGCTGATCCACCATAACGTCTTTTTCACCGCGGACCCGGCGGCCGAGTTCGGACCCATAGGTCACGGCCGCATGCCCGAAGAACCGACGCTGTACGTCTGCGCCGAGGACCGTCTGACGGCGGGAACCCCAGTTGGCCTCGAACGGTTCGAGATCATCATGAACGCCCCGGCAGGCATCGCCGCCGACAGCCACGAGGAACCGCAATGCAGGACCAGGACCTTCGACCGATTGGCGCGCTTCGGGCTGACCTTCAGCCCGCAGCCGGCTCCGTCCGCACTGACGACCCCGGCGATGCTGGCGCGGGACTTTCCGGGGTCGCAGGGGGCGATCTACGGACGCAGCCCGGAGGGGACATTCGCCGCGTTCCACCGTCCGCCGGCGACGACGACGCTGCCGGGTCTGTATCTGGCGGGGGGCGGGGCGCATCCGGGGGCGGGGATCGCGATGGCAGCCCTCTCCGGGCAGCACGCGGTCGCGGCGATCATGCGCGACCTGACTTCTCGGTCCGGGTCGACGCAGACGGCTATGCCTGGTGGTATGTCGACGGGGTCAGCGACGACGGGACGCGCGCCGTTTCGGTCATAGGCTTCATCGGGTCGGTCTTCTCGCCATGGTACGCCTGGAGCGGGCGGCGCGATCCTGCAAACCACTCCTGCATCAATGTCGCGACCTATGGACCTGGGGGCCGCTTCACCATGACGGACCGGGGACGCGCGGCGCTGCGCCAAAGCAGCGATACGCTGGAAGTCGGCCCCAGCCGCATGCGCTGGACCGGCACGTCGCTGGTCATCGACATCGACGAGGTCTCCGCGCCGCCGGTCATCAGCCGGGTACGCGGACACATCACCCTGACGCCCAGCGCCGTGACGTCGGTCGAAGCGGTCCTGACCCCCGATGGCCGCCATATCTGGCGTCCATTTGCCCCCATGGCGCGCATCGACGTCGACCTGACCCAAGGCCATCGCTGGCAGGGCCACGGCTATTTCGACGCGAATTTCGGCACGGCGGCGCTGGAGGCGGATTTCCGGTACTGGACTTGGGGGCGGTTTCCTTTGCGGGGTCGCACCGTCTGTTTTTACGACGCGATCCGGGCGGATGGGACCACACTGAAACTGGGGGTCGAGGTTGCCACTGACGGAACGGTCCGCGAGATTGTGCCACCGCCCTTGACGCCGATGGCGCGGACACTGTGGGCGCTCCGCCGCGAAACCCGCGCGGATGCGGGCACCAAGCCCCGGCAAGTCATGGCGATGCTGGATGCGCCGTTTTATTCGCGGTCGCTGGTGAAAACGCAAATCGACGGCGAGGACAGCGTGGGTGTCCATGAAGCACTTGATTTGCAGCGGTTTGCCAATCCGATGCTCAAGCCGCTGCTGGCACTGCGTGTGCCTCGGCGGGCGGGCTGGACGTTTTCAGACTAGCCCGACAGCCGCTGATGTTCGGCCAGCGCAAAGCGGTCCGTCATCCCGGACACGTAATCTGCCACCAGCCGCGCCAGTTCCACTTCTGACCTGGCGGAGTCAATGTCGCTGCGCCATTCCTGCGGCAACAGGTCAGGGCGGGACATGTAAAGGGGGAAGAGCCCGTTCACCACTGCCGTTACGCGCGCGCGCTCGACCATCACCGATGGTGCGCGGTACATGCGGGTGAAAAGGAAGCCGCGGATCGCTTTCAGTTCCTGATAGAGCGGCTTGGAAAACCGGATGATGGTTCGGCCCATAGCACGGATATCCTCGACCGATTGCGGGCGCGCGGCATCAAGGCGACCTTGGGCCACGGCGATGACATCCTCCACCATGCGGCCAAAGACGCGGCGCAGCGCCTCATGACGGCGGCGCATCGGATCTAGGCCGGGATAAAGGCGGTCGACCTCGGCAAAAGCGGGCCCGGTGACGGGCAGCTCCATCAGGTCCAGTTCGGTGAAAAGGCCGGAGCGAAGGCCGTCATGCAGGTCGTGATGGGAATAGGCGACGTCATCTGAGATTGCGGCCACCTGCGCCTCGGCGGACGCATGGGTCGACAGTTCCAGGTCCCATTCGGCATTCACCTCGGCCAAGGCATAGGGC
>JANPBI010000218.1:0-1565 GCA_031430315.1 Rhodobacterales bacterium
TGAAAACCTGCTGCGCAACCCCTCGCAGCGACGCGGTTCTTCCGAAGGTGCCGCGGGTGGAAATCGCTGAAGGCTACGACGCCTACGCCAAGACTTTGGCAATTTGGGCTGCGAAATACAACGTCAAGCAAGCCGCCATCGTGGTGCGGAACGGAGGTCGCGTCGTTTATCAGGCTGGGATCGGCGGCGCTGATCCAGCCGCTCCGGTATTGTTGGCAAGCCTGTCCAAAGCCATCACTGGCGCCTGCATTGCCTCCCTAGTGCGCCAGGGCCGGCTGGATTTCGAAACGACCCTCGGCCAGGGTCTGGCGCGATTCTTCAAAGAGCGGGGAAGACCCAAGGATCCTCGTGTCGAGCGCGTGACGATTGCCCAACTCCTCACTCATCGTGCTGGCTTCTCAAACGCTGTCGACGGAGTGGAGCCGGCAACACGATCGGTGTTGACGTCCTATCTTGTGAACCATACGACGCGTGCTGCACCGAATGCCGAATTTCTGGCCCAGCAACTCGCCCTTCCGCTCTTGAATGATCCCGGTACGGAGTTTGGCTATTCCAATGCGGGATACTTCCTGCTTGGCGCCGTGATCGAAGAGGTTACGGGACAGAGTTACCAGGCCTATTGTCGGGACCACGTTCTGATTCCCGCCGGCGCCAAGGGTGACCTCGATCCCACATGGGCCGTACTTGGGGCGGCCGGCGGCTGGCGGATGACTGGCGCCGACTATCTTGCGTTCTTCGAGCACGTCTATCCAACTCACGAAGCACTTGGACCGACAACGCTGACCTGGATGCTCGATCCCAAGGACAAGTTGATTGGCAATTCCGTCCCCCGGAGCTGGTATAGCCTGGGCGTGAGGATGCGTGACCGCGGGCGTGGGTTGGAGATGTGGCACACGGGCTCCTGGAGACGGCAGCTCGCCCCGGACGCACACGGACCTCGGTCCGCGGACACCAGCACGCTCGCCGTGCGCGTCGCCGACGGTACGTCATGGTTCGTCCACTCGACACCACTCGTCTTTGGAGGAGCAAGGAACGAACTCGCTCGCGAGTTGTTGCGCGCGCGCCTGACAGCGCGAAGGCAACCGTGACGGCGGCGGGCTGCGTCATCGTTAGACTGCGCGATGAAATCCGCTCATCGGGTCGTCTCGTCGGTCGCTGCTTCGCGACATGCCGCACGGAACATCTCGACCGCGCCGGGCGTGCGCCGCCGGGCCATGGTGATGAAGGCGATTGGAGCGGTGCTGTCACCCAGGTCGATGTCGAGACAGCGCAGCCACGCGGCGTTGCCGCGGTGACGGGCCATCCGTGCAGGGAGAATGGTCAGGAAGGGGCCGGTCGCGAGCAGGTTCAACCGCATGTACACGGAGATCGTGGTTACGACTGCTGTCGGGACATCGAGCTTGCGCCGCTTGAACAACTCCGTGACGGAAACTCCGAGGTAGGATCCAGGCGGAGAAAGTGTCCAAGCCTCGCCCAGCGTGTCCGAAAGAGCGAGTGCCGTGCGACGCGTGAGGGGATGACGCCGATCGGCCATCACGGCCAGGGGCGCATCGAACAGCGGTTCG
>JANPBI010000219.1:0-15763 GCA_031430315.1 Rhodobacterales bacterium
GTCGCGACGCGCGGTCATGGGCATGGTCTTTGCCTATGCGACGCCCTTGCTCGCGCGGGATGCGGCATGGTCCAATGTCGATGCGCTGCTGTGCCTTGGCGACGGGCCCCTGCGCGAAAGGATCGAGGACGCGGCGGTCAAAGGGGGTGCGCGGCTGACGACCTTGGTACGATACGACCTGCCAGCCGCTAATGTCGCACGCGCCACCCGCGCGACGGGCTTTGTTTTCCTTCAATACACGCCGGGAGCAACCGGACTGCGCGATATCACCGACCCCGCTTTGCCAATCCGCCTCGCCCGACTGCGCGCGGCGGGTGTCACGGCGCCGATCCTGACCGGGATCGGCATCTCGACCCCCGAACAGGCGCGCCAAGTGCTAGATGCCGGGGCAAACGGCGTTGTCATTGGCAGCAAGACCGTCCAGAAAGCTGTGGAAGGGCAGGCGGCGCTGGAGGATTACCTGAATGAGATGCGGGCGGTTCTGAATGGCGGCTGACCTCATCCTTGGCATCGATGTAGGCACCACCTCGGTGAAGGCCGCGGTGATCAGTCTTGACGGCCGCAGCCTGATGGAGTTCGGCGAGACCTACCCGACGTCCCGGCCAGGGGCGGGCGTGGTGGAGCAAGACCCGGCCGACTGGACCCGCAAGATAGACCGGGCGATTGCCCAAGTGGTCGCGGTTGGATTGGCACCCCGCATTGCCTCCATCGGACTGACGAGCCAGGTCAACACCCACCTTTTTCTTGATGCCCAAGGCCGAAGCCTGATGCCTGCGATTGTATGGCAGGATAGTCGCGCGGCAGCCGAGGCTGCGGAACTCGACTCAGCCGTGGCCATTGCGCAAAAGCTGAAATGGTGGGGCGCGCCGATGCCGATCGACGCCAGCCATGCCTTGTCGCGGATGCTGTGGGTCGCGCGTCATGCGCCCCAGATCTGGGCGCAGACCACGCGGGTGGTCCTGCCTAAGGATTTCTGCCTTGCCCATCTGACGGGGGAATACCGCACTGACCCGGTGTCGAACATCGGGCTGACGGATGCGGGCGGTGCCTATATCTCAGGTGTACTGGACCTCGTGCCGGGGGCCGCGTCGCGGATGGCGCCGTTGGCCGGTGTGACCGACATCATGGGTCGCGTCCGCCCCGCCCATCCGTTGGCGGGCATCCCGGTCGTGACGGGTACAATGGACGGTTGGTGCGCGCTTTATGGCGCCGGGGGCGGTCGTGAAGGGGCGGGCGTCTATGTCAGCGGGACCAGCGAAGTGTTGGGCATCGTCGCCGATACCGTCCAGCCAACCCCCGGCGTGATCGTCTTTCCCGAACTTGGCGGGGTGCGCCTGCATGCCGGACCGACACAGTCCGGGGGGGCCGCGCTGGCCTGGTTTTGCGCGCTGGCCGGGCAGACTGTTGAAGGGGTGGAGGCTATGGTCGCCGCTGCCCCGCGTGCCCCGCTGACGCCACTGTTCCTGCCGCATTTGCAGGGCGAACGCGCGCCCCTTTGGAACCCCAGCCTGCGCGGCGTTTTTCTGGGCATGGATCAGGCGACAGGACTGCCCGACCTCGCCCGCGCGGTTTATGAGGGCGTGGCCCTGTCGGCGCGGCATGTGCTGGGCGTGCTGGAACAGTCTGCAAATGTGGTCCCGGAGACCCTGACTTGCGGTGGCGGTGGATTTCGCTCTGCCCATTGGACGCAGATACGCGCCAACGTGCTCGGGCGTCCGCTAATCGGGCTTGAGGTGAACGAGCCGACCCTGCTTGGGGCGGCGGCGCTGGCGGCACATGGCACTGGCCATTTCGCCACATTGGCCGACGCGCATCGCGCGATGGTGCGACATGGCGCCATGGTCGCGCCCGACCCGGAGCAGACGGCGCTTTATGATGACCTCTTTGGCCTCTACACCCGCGCCATCGCCGCAAATGCCGATCTGAACGCTGACCTGCTGGCCTTGGCCACACGCGCGCCGCGCCTATCCAAAAACTGCACCTGATTTCATGGCCAAGGCACATTCCCTTCGCTGCGGGGTGCGATAGACTGATGATAACGACAACAAAGAAGACAACATGCGGGAGGTTCTGAAAATGATGCGGACAATTCTGGCCACGGCGGCGGCACTTGCGCTGTCGGCAGGCACACTGGCGGCCGAAACGGTGGCAGTGATCACCCCCTACCTCGCCCAGCCAGGCACCCAGGCCTATGTGGAGGGGTTCCAGGCCAAGGCGAAAGATGCGGGCTGGACGGTCAACGTCGTGGATACGGCGGGCGATGTGGCGGCGGTGATCAGCCGGATCGAGGATGCGGTCACGCAAAAGGTCGATGCCATCGTAATCAACGTCGATCCCGCGCAAGTGGCAGCAGGCCTGCAGACGGCCAAGGATGCAGGCATTCCGGTCATCGGCATGGATGCCGGGGGCGACCCCTTGCTTGTGACCAACGTCACCTCGAACGGCTATGCGATGGCGGCGGAGACGGCGGTCTATGTCGCCAACCGGATCGGCGGCAAGGGGCGTGTCGTGATGTTCGTCTTTAACGCCTTTCCGCCTGTTCAGGTGCGCGGCGTTATCGCGGATGCGGTGTTCACGAACCATCCCGACATCGAGGTGATCGACCGCATCACTCCGGACGTGCAGGACGGCGGCATCGCCGACAGCCGTGCCAAGATGGAGGCGCTGTTGGCGGCCAACCCCGAACCCGGCAGCATTTCGGCGGTCTGGGCGGCGTGGGACCAACCCGCATTGGGGGCGCTGCAGGCCATCGAGGCCGCAGGGCGTCAGGGCGAAGGGATCGTGATCACCGGCATCGACGCCAACCCGCAAGCGCGTGACGCGATTGCTGCGGGGGGCAATTTCGAGGCCTCGGTGGCGCAGGACTTTGCCGGTATCGGCGCTGCGGCTGCCGATGCCGCGCGTCGCGCGATGGCGGGCGAGACGATCAAGGAAAAGGTCATCTACGTGCCGACAGTGCTGGTGACGGCGGCCAACGCGGCGCAGTGACGCATGACCGGGCCGGGGCGATGGTCCCGGCCCGGCCTATCCGCAGGCGGGATGCGACTCCTGCCACAATCTTATCTCAACATCGGATGACTGGCATGGAACGCCTTTCGCTGATCGGCCTGTCGAAATCCTATGGCGGCGTGCCCGCTTTGCGCGATGTGACGCTGCACCTGACAGCGGGGCGGGTGCATGCACTGATGGGTGAGAACGGCGCTGGCAAAAGCACGCTGATCAAGTTGGTCGCGGGTGTTGTGCGGGCCGACACGATGAGGGTGGAACGGGACGGGACGGCACTGACAATTGCAACCGCGGCTGATGCGAGGCGCGCGGGGTTTCGCGTTATCCACCAGGAACTGAATATCGTGCCGCAGCTGTCGGTGGCCGAGAACATCTTGCTGGGCCGCCCGTCGCCCCGCCGCCTGAGCCTTCTGGTGGACTGGCGTCGGTTGCAGGATCGGGCACGCGTGGCGCTGGAATTTATGGGGGCGGGCCATATCGACGTGACCGTACAGGCAGGTGATCTGCCCACCGGCGACCGGATGCTGACGCGTATCGCCGCAGCACTGGTGGTCGACGCGGATGAGGCGCCGCCTTGTCTCTATATCTTGGACGAACCCACGGCGGCGTTGACGGCGGCGGAGTCCGAAAAGCTGTTCGATGTGATTGCGCGGCTGTCAGCGCGGGGGGCGGCGGTTCTGTATGTCTCGCACCGGATGGATGAGGTGATGCGGATCTGCGACGATGTCACCGTGCTGCGCGACGGGGCACATGTCATGACCGCGCCAATCGCAAAGACATCACGCGAGGCGATCATCCAGGGCATGACCGGACATCTGGGTAATGACACTGTCCTGCCGCGCCATACGCCGATCGGCAAGGGGATCGCGGCGGTCGCTGTCGGTGTTGCAGCCAATCGTCTGCGCGACATCGACTTTACCCTGAAGCAAGGCGAAATCCTTGGGGTCGCAGGGCTGGAAGAGGCCGGGCAAAGCGACCTCTTGCGTCTTTTCATGGGTCTTGGCCGCGTCACGTCGGGACATCTGAAGGTGCTGGACGACCCTGCTCCCTCCGGTCCCGTTCAGGCCTGGGCGCGCGGCATCGCCTATGTCCCGCGCGAACGCAGGGCCGAGGGCCTGATGCTGGGCATGACGATACGGGACAATACGCTGATCCCGCATTTAGGCGACTACGGCATCTTTGCGCGCAAGGCTGCGGAAACCGACCGCACGCGCGGTCTGGCAGATCAGGTCAGGCTGCGCTTTCGGGGGCCGGACCAGCCCGTGGGGCAACTCAGCGGCGGTAACCAGCAAAAGGTGCTTTTCGCCCGCGCGCTGGCAGGCAAGCCGCGACTTTTGCTGTTGGAGGAACCAACGCGCGGGGTTGACGTGGGCGCGCGGGCTGAAATCCATGCGCTGATCCGGGGTTTGAGCGCCGAAGGCTGCGCCGTGATCCTGGCCTCGTCCGACCTGTCGGAACTCCTTGGCCTTTCGGACCGATTGCTGATCCTGCAGCAGGGTCGGCAAGCCGCGCTGGTCGACCGCGAGGGCCTCAGTCCTGCGGACCTTCTTGCCCGCATTTATTCCCCCAAAGCCGCATGAGGCCGCACCTATGCTGACACATCTGCGCCAGTCCGGCACTCTTGTGGGCCTTTTGGCCATCATTCTGTTCTTTGCGGTACAATTGCCGGACACGTTCCTGACGGCGCAGAACCTTTTGAACGTCAGCCAGCAGATTTCGATGCTGGCGGTCACCGCCTTTACCATGACCATCGTGATGGTGATGGGCGATTTCGACCTGAGCGTTGGTTCCACCGCCAGCCTTGCAGGTATCGCGGCAGCGGTCTTGTTCGCGTCAGGCTGGCCCGTCTGGTCGGGGGTCATTGCTGCATTGGCGGTCGGCATTGCAGGCGGCCTTTTTAACGGCGTGCTCGTGGCTTATGTCGGCATCCTGCCCTTCATCGCAACTTTGGGCACGCTGACCATGTTCAGCGGCACGGCGTTTCTGATCAGTGATGGCAAGACGATTTTCGGGCGCGACATTCCGGCCGAATTTTCCGGGTTCGCGCGGTCTGGTCTGCATCTGGCCGAGGGGGTCACGGTGCCCTCGATGACGATTGCTGCAGCACTTGTGCTGGCGGTGGTCTTTGTTGTGCTGGAACATACGACCTACGGCCGCCGACTTTACGCCATCGGCGGCAACATCCAGGCGGCAGAGCTGGCCGGGATCAACGTCCGCCGTCTGCGGCTGTCGGCCTTTGCGCTGACCGGCCTTGGGGCGGCAGTGGCGGGGCTTATGTATGCCAGCCGGGTTGCCTCGGCTAATCCGACACAGGCTTCCGGGCTGATGCTGGACGCGATTGCGGCGGTCTTTCTTGGCATGACGATGGGGCGGCAAGGCGAGCCGCGCGTGATGGCAACGCTGGTGGGCGTCTTGATCCTTGGCATCCTGGACAACGGTCTGACGCAGATGAACGTCGACAGCTATGTGCGCGAGATCCTGATCGGGGCGATTGTCGTGGCCGCAGTCGCGGTCTCGTCCTACGGGCGCAAACGCGTGTGATTTAAGCCTGTTGGGTCGCCCGAAAGGGAAGGGCGCGCAGTTTGCCGTCACATGCCACGGAGGGGTGAATGCTTGGCATGATTTCTAAAAACTGCATTTGAGGCCGACAGGATCCCTGCCTTGCATGCCGAACGCCGGGCATCAGGACTTTGTGCTGGAACAACGTCGCGGATTGAAATTTGGGACAGCCTAACTGAACGAAAGGCAATGGCCCATGACCAAATGTCGTATCGAAGACCCCGATCTGCCTCTTGCAGACATGATGCGCTGCTGGCCAGAAACGATGTCTGTGTTCATCGCGCATGGGATGTTGTGTGTCGGCTGCCTGATCGGTCCGTTTCATACCGTTGTGGATGCCTGCAACGAATATGGCATCGATAGGGACACCTTGCTTGCCGAATTGCGCGCGGTCATCATTTCTGCGGTTGCGCCAGAAGCACCAGTTGGTGGGGCTGGACAACGGTGATCTTCTTGCGCTCACTTTGAACGATGCCCGATTTCTCCCAGGCGCTCAGCACGCGGCTGACGGTATGCAGGGTTGTGCCGCTCATCTCTGACAGGTCCTGACGCGTGATGGGAAAATCGATTTCGATGCCGATCGAAGTTTTCCGACCCGACTGGTTTACCAGCCGCAAAAGAGCGTTAGAAATGCGTTGCTCGACCTGCTGCGTCGCCATTTCCATGATCCGGTCGTTCTTGTCATGCATGCGTTGGCCGACGGTTCGAAAGGTCTGCCGGGCGAACCCGTCATGGCGCGCCATGAAGTCGTCCCAAAGCCGCATGGGCCAGGCGAGGACAATGCTTTCCGACACCGCGACGGCTGTGGCCGGATAGGCGTCAAGGCCCAATGCCTTTGCGATTCCGAACAACTCTCCCGGTGGGATTTGGTGCAAGATGACCTGTTCGCCGTTTGCCGTGATGCGCTGCGCCCGGACGTGGCCGTCCAGAAGCAGGAAGAACTGCATGGCGCTGGCACCTTCAGCAAAGATGGTAGTCCCGGCCCCGTGGCGATGCGGCGCGGCCTCGTCGAGGATTGCGCGCACTTGCGCACGCGCCAGACCGGCAAAGGGCGGCAGCGACATCACCAGGCTTTCGTCCAACTGCCTCGACACTTTGCGCATCCTTTCCGGGCTTAACCCTGATCGCCCTGAAACTTACGCTGAGTTTGATCTGGAGCAACGTTGGATCGGATCGCGAGAGCTATTGGGTTGTCAACGAAAATGCACAGCAAGGAAAGACAAGATGTTTCGTCAGATGACTACCGCAGCACTTCTCAGCCTCGCCCTGACCGGCATGTCAGGCGCGGAAACCATAGATGTGAAAATGCTGAACAAGGGCGAGTCCGGGACCATGGTTTTTGAGCCTGCGCTTGTGAAACTTGCGGCCGGGGACAGCATTCGATTTGTCGCTGCCGACAAGGGTCACAATGCCGAAACGATCGACGGCATGCTGCCCGAAGGCGCGACTGCGTTTGAAGGCAAGCTCAACGAGGAACTGACCGTCACCTTTGACCAACCCGGCCTTTACGGCGTGCGCTGCAAGCCGCACTTCGCGATGGGCATGGTCATGGTCGTAGCGGTTGGCGATGACGCCACCGCTCCAGATGGCTTCCTTGAAGGCAGAATCCCCAAAAAGGCGAAAGAGCGGCTTGAGGCCGCGCTCGCAGGTCTTTGAAACTATACCCGAAACCGGAGGAATGATCATGACGAAACTCATCACACAAGGCCCGGGCATGGCCAGCAGACGCAGCGTTCTGCAAGGCTCGTTGCTTGCGGCCGGGGCTGCCGCTCTTGGTGCCGGAATGGCCCAAGCCCGTGCGCCGCGTGGTCCGATGCCGATGCCTGCACGCATCCCTGAACGGCTGGTCCAGGTGCAGGCCGACGCCATCGCCAAAGCGCCGCCAGCAGATTTGACAGGCTACACCCGCGTCAAGCAAGAGCTTGTTGCACCGCCCTTTGCCCCGGTTCACGAACAGGTCGCAACCGGCGGACCCAAGATCATTGAGGTCTACATGGAGACGCAAGAGCGCCTCATGAAGATCGACGAAGATACCGGGGCCGAGATCTGGGCGCTGACCTATAACGGTTCGGTCCCTGGCCCTTTGATCATCGCGCACGAGGGCGACTATGTCGAATTGACGCTGCGCAACCCCGCCGATAGTGTGTTCGAGCACAACATCGACTTTCACGCCTCGACCGGGGCCTTGGGTGGCGGCGCACTGACGCACGTTTTTCCGGGCGAAGAAGCCGTTCTGCGCTGGAAGGCGACCAAGCCCGGCGTTTTCACCTATCACTGCGCACCCGGCGGCGAGATGATCCCCTATCACGTCTGCCACGGCATGAACGGCACGATGATGGTGCTGCCGCGCGACGGTCTGAAGGACGGCCAGGGCAATCCGCTGCGATATGACGAGATCGCCTATATCGGCGAGCAGGATTATTACCTGCCGAAGAACGAGGATGGCAGCTACAAGACCTATACCGCTGCGGGCGAAGACTATGCCGACAGTCTTGAGGCGATGCGCGGACTGATCCCTACGCATTCGGTGTTCAACGGTGCTGTTGGCGCGCTGACCGGCGACAAGGCCTTGCGCAGCAAGGTCGGCAACACCGTCCTCATGATCCACAATCAAGCCAACCGCGACACACGCCCCCACCTGATCGGAGGCCATGGCAACTTTGTCTGGGAGGCTGGGTCGTTCAACGACGCCCCGGCGACCAACTATGAGACTTGGTTGATCCGGGGCGGCTCGTCCGGGGCAGCGATGTACACCTTCGAGCAGCCAGGGGTTTACGCGTATGTCAACCACAACCTGATCGAGGCCGTGCTGCTTGGCGCTACCGCCCATTTCGTGGTCGAGGGCGACTGGAACAACGCGCTGATGGAACAGGTCGTCGCCCCGAGAACATTCGAGACCTGAGGCCCAACGTCATGCCACAGCAACCCGCCGCCAATGGACTGTCAGGTCGGGCAAAGCGCGCCTTGGCTCTCGCGGCGGCGGGTGCAATCCTCGGGGCTGCCCTGCTTTGGTCGGGCAGGCCCCCGCTGGCGCCGATTGATCTGGTGCCAGTCAAGCTTGGCGCCGATCAAGTACTCTATGTCAGCCGGACCGAGATCACCGTGAAGGAATGGTCGGTGTGCCATGCCGGCGGCGGCTGTACGCTTGAATTGCGCGCGCCCGATGACGGGCAGGATTATCCCGCCACCGGGATCAGTTTTGTCGACGCGCAGGAGTACATTGCCTGGGTCAACTCCGGCATCGGCCCGCGGTACCGCCTTCCGACCAAGGCGGAATGGTATGCCGTGGCAGATGAGATCTTGCCGGAAACCCCCGATCCAATCTTTACCGCGCCCGAGCTTCGCTGGGCGTCGGCGTATCTCGTCGAAGCACCCCAAGTGGACCGGGCGCTGCATCCCACCGGGGCCTTTTCAACCACCTCTACAGGTTTGCACGATCTGGACGGCAACGTCTGGGAATGGACGCAAGACTGCTACGACGGCGACAGCACACGCACCGCCGCCGCGAACTGCCCGGCCTTCATCATGGGAGGGCTGCACGAAGCAGTGATGCCGTATCTTGTGCGCGATCCGGCGAGCGGGGGGTGTGCCTCGGGTTTGCCGCCAGCGCATCTGGGGTTTCGACTTGTGGCCGATACCGGGCCGGTAGGGGCGGCCTGATCAAAATCGCCCGCGACAAGCAGGCCCATTTCAATTCTTCAGCCAGCGGCAGTGGTACCGCCACGGCCCATGTCCAACAAGACCCGCGAAGGAGGGCCCTTGCCGGTCGGAAGCTCGCATGGGCCAATCATGGGAAACTTACCCGCCGCCAGTGTCGGAATGCCCAAAGCCGAGCATGCCGATGTGGCGATCTGCACGCGGTCTGCACAAGTGGCGGGCGTTTTCTGCACACCGCCTCGGCCAGTGTCGTCCATGACATGATGGAGTCAACGATGCAGAAAAGTCCGGAAAGCCCGCACATTCCAGATATCCCCATGCAAGACGACCAGTGGCGGGTGGCAGCCATGATTGCGCCAGACGATCCTCGATCCGAGGACGGTCGTCACGGATCGACGCGCAACAGGATCTTCGGCAGTCTGGCCCTTGTGGTGTTGGCGGACATCTTGTTTTGGGGGCAAGGCCCCGGACTGTCGTTCGCGATCTTTGCTTTTGGTGTCTTTGCATTTGCCACCGCCGACCTTGGGGGACAGCGCGCGACATGGCGCTCACTTGGGGCACGAGGATGGATCATCGCCTCGAAGTACGCCTCAACAGGATCGAGAGCGTTTTCGGACATCTAAAGGACTGGCGCAGGGGTGTCACACGCTACGCGAGGTGCCCGGAGGTCCTCTCATCGGCTGTATCCCTTGCCGCAACAATCCTGTTCTGGCCAACAAATAGTAGCGAGTCCTCACTCCAATTAACAAAAACTCGGGAAAAATCAGGTTGACTCATTCTCGTTGTCAACCTAAAAAACTCGAAAGTTCATTGTACGAAGATAGTTGAGAGTAGCTGTGCGCGTAGCAATTGTCCAGCCAAACTACATACCCTGGCGTGGCTATTTTGACTTCATTAGCCAAGTTGACCTTTTCATATTTTATGATGACGTCCAGTATACCAAGCAAGACTGGCGAAATCGAAATCAGTTGCGCGCTAAGAACGGCGATCTGATCTGGTTGAGTGTTCCGGTCAATGCCAAGATGAGTAGCTTGATCATGGATGTCGAAATTGATTACACTCAGAACTGGACGCATAAACAGTTGAGTTTCATCGAGCAAAACTACGGAAGTGCTCCATTCTTTAAGCAGTACTACGAGCCATTTAGAGACTTGCTATTGTCAAAAATCCCACTTTTGTCTGACCTTGATATCGCGCTGAGTAAGATGATTTGCGATTGGCTTGGCATCAAGACTGCATTTGTCAAAGCATCTGATCTAGCCTGTTCCGGGGCGAAGGATCAAAGGCTGATTGACCTGATGCAGAAAGTGGGGGGTGATCACTATTTATCCGGCCCCGCAGCACGTTCCTATATACAGCCTAGCATGTGGGAAAAAGCAGGGCTTTGTTTTTCGTATATCGAATATCCGAATTACCCTGCATATGCACAAATCGCGGAGCCATTTGAACCGAGAGTTTCAATTATGGATCTGTTGTTCATGACCGGACCAGAGGCGCCGAAATATATATGGGAGAATTCTATGCAGCGGCGGCGTGAGTGATTATAACATGAAGAGGTAGGCCTGATTGAGCATAAATGGCCGAACTGATAATTTTCGTGTTGGTTCATTATATAAAATTCTGAGACGAAGTCAAGCAATCCTGAATTTTTACCTGCACAGCGAATTTTCATATCCTTGTTATTGAATTTAACATTCCTGATCAGTTGGGGACTAGAATGCGTAAGAAGGTCTTGGGTAGTGCCCTGTTTGCTGGTGACGTCAGAGCGACGGTCGCGTGTGTTGTTTTTTGGCCTATTGAATAGACGGTATTGGACTGTTGTGTTGAAGATGGATATTGCAAGCCAAGATCTACATGGGATCGTCGTCAAATGCTGTTCCTGCGCTGAGAAGTTCTTGTGGGCAGTCTCGAGTCACAACGCAATGAGCGGTGGGCAGCGGCGCATGGGGGACCGTATTATTGCTTTTTCCTCCAGCGGAGCAGCGCGGTTCTTCCCAGACAGCACGAGCGGATTGCATTCATCCTGCGTTAGAGGGTTGTGGAAGTGACGCCCTCCGGTATCCTCTGTGACGGACTCATCGTGAGAGTCCCTACTTTAGTGAACGAGATTGACTGAAATGAGCACAAGTTCGGATTTGAAATACGTCGTCTACGCCCCACCCTTCAGCGAGGATGTTGGTGGGATAATTTTTTTGCATCAGCTGGTGCATACGCTGAATGAGATGGGGGAAAGGGCATATCTGTGGCCGGTTGCTGAAAAAAAGAGCGAGTTTAGCATAAGTTTTTGGCGATTGATGTTGAGGAGGCTCAAGTATCTTGTGCTGGGCAGGAAGTGGGTATCTTATGCTGTTTCACCCGACTTGAATACTCCCGTTGCCCAAGCCGGCGATCTGGGCGACTCCACGATCGTATTGTACGCCGAAGTCGTT
Organism: Rhodobacterales bacterium; assembly: GCA_031430315.1. Classification (GTDB taxonomy): domain Bacteria; phylum Pseudomonadota; class Alphaproteobacteria; order Rhodobacterales; family Rhodobacteraceae; genus JAJNPS01. The sequence continues at coordinate 11,652 of JANPBI010000219.1, forward strand.
CTTGGAAATCCGCTTGGCGCAAAGAATGTAGCTCGCTGGTTACTCTATAAACCGGGCATGCGATTTCCTTATGAGTTCGGCCCTGATGAAATGTTCTTCCGTGTTAGCGAAATGTGTGATGTGCCCGATGTCACCGGGGGTGCAGTGGACCTTTCGATGTGGAAGATCAATCGCAAGTATCGTAACGAGAACCATCCTCATCGGGGTGGCGTTTGCTACATCGTGCGCAAGGGGGATCACAAGCCGCGCATACCTGAAACTGAAGTGCCGGGGGCAGTAAAGATAGATTGGAAATCGCATACCGAGATCAACGATATCTTCAATCGTTGCCATACCTTCTATTCGTATGATGAGGCAACAATGTATTCGCAGTACGCGGCGATTAGCGGTTGCATTTCAGTGGTAATCCCCGAACTTTTTGAAACGCGCGAGGAATGGGTCAAGAACCACGAACTTGCCCGCTATGGTGTGGCCTATGGACTGGATGACATTCCCCATGCTCTGGCAACCAGAGACAAGGTGCTGGGATTGCTCGAAGCTGAGGAAGCAAAGGGAAGGGCCGCAGTCGAACGGTTCGTAGAGTTGACAAAGGCTCGGTTCGTGGGGACCTCTGTGGGCCATACTCATCACGTCTGAGGCGGGGTGAGGGATTTTTGCTAAGAACTGTCAGACCAAATTGAACTGTGCAAAGCAGTGTTGCCGAGTGGCGTGACAGCATGGCAAGATTTAGTTCTTTCTGCTGTTTCGAGACTTTGGGAGAGATCAGTCGTTTGGTAGTGATGATGTAGGTTCGACCTCCGTTGTCGGTTGGCTACTTCGTACACCTTGTGTACGAGATTGGCGTCTGCATCTGGAGTGATGCGACACAGCTTTGGGGTCCCGGTTCTAGCCAGTTGTTTCTCCCTGTGCCAATCATGGACCAAAAAAGGGGTGCCGACTATCTTCGCCGCCGCCAGCGCGAGGTTTTGACCGGGGCCGCCGTGCCTGTCTTGTGGAACTTGTCCTCGCGCCGGTCGCCGAACAGACGGCGGCTTTCCAGATGCTCGCGCTGGGCCCGGTAGAATGCCATCAGGAAGGCCAGCCGCTCATTGGGTCTGAGCGTCCCCGCATAGCTGATCTTGCGGATGATGGCATCGCTGACCCGCGTCAGTTCCAGATCAGCTGTCGCCCCCTTGGGCGGATCGCGCAGGATCGCCTCCAGCGTCTGCAATTCGTAACGGCCATAGACGTCCAGATGCACCGGCAGGAACTGGAACTGTGCGGCCTGCGGCGCGGCCGTGATCGCAAGATCGCCTAAAAGCAACGACTTGGGGTTTTCGACCACAATCGTGCCCGCAATCATGTCACCAAGCCTTTGGCGGCGGCGGTTCGCCAGCGGCACGATCAGGATCCCGAGAACCCAGACAACCGTGATCACACCAAGCACCACACCAAGTCCATCGACTGCGAACAGCATCGTGACCGGGGTAAAGAACTCGACCTCTTTCAACAGGTTGCGCGCCGTCACCTGATGCGGGGTCAACCTGCGGCCATCCGCGCTGATCACCCGGATGCGCACGATGCGCTTGCCCAGCGTCCGCCCGTTCCAGACCAGTTCTGCCAGGATATAATAAGGAATGCGCACCAGAAAAATCAGGATCACGATCAGCGAAAACGTTGCCGTCCAGGGCAGGATCTGAAGCCAGGTCAAACCAAAGGCCACAAGCAACACGACGGCATAAGTGATCAGGACATCCAGGATCTGCGCGCCCAGCCGTGCGCCAAGCGAGGCGATGGGAAAGCTGATCGGCACACCTTCGGGCGGCACCAGATCGGCGACACGTCTCTTGGCGGGGACGTCGCGATAGGGTGTTGCGGTCATTGTGCGACCCTTGGCACGCTGCGTCCTGCCAGCATCAGCCAGGCCAGCCAGGCTGCGCCGATGCCCCAGCCGATCGTCAGCCGCAAGCCAGGCGCATGCACCAGTTGGCGCAGGAACCCCTCGATGATGGCCGCCACGATCAGCATCAAGCCTGCCAGCACCACCAGCTTGACCGCGTCTCTGCCATGGTGGCGCAGCGCATCGCGCCGGGTCATCTGGCCCGGCAGCAGGACCGACAGCCCCAGCCGCGCGCCCCCGGCACAGGCAATGCAGATCGCCGCAAGTTCGGTCACGCCATGGATCGACAGCCAGGCGAACAGCTCATACCCCAGCCCTTTTTCTGCGTAGGTGGCAAAGAACGCCCCCATCATCAACCCATTGTAAAAGGTCAACAAAAAGCTTGGCACGGACAAGAAGACGCCCAAGGCAAAAACCAGAATGGCGATCTGCGTGTTGTGCGAGAACAGAAAGGACGCAAAGGCCCCCAGCTGATCACCCGCCATGCTGCCCTCATGGTACAACGAGGAACGCAGATATTCGGCCGAAGCGGCCGGTGTGCGGCCGTCGGCAAGGTCAGGGGGAACAAACGTAAAGAACCAGCTTGGGTCCTGAGCATACAAAAGGTAGCCCGTGACAGCCCCCAGTGCCATCGCAAGAAAGCCGACCGCCATCGGCAGTGCCGAGCGGCGTACCGCGTTGGGGATGCCGTGGGTGAAAAGCCGGCCGACCAGCCCCACGATGCTTTCCTGCGGCGCATAGACGACCAGATAGGCGCGCGAACACAGCTGTTCCAGATAGGTGACCAAGGCCAGGTCCAGCGAGATGTCACGCGCCACCGACAGCGAATTCATGGCTTGGCGGTAGGTTGTGGCCAGATCGCGCGCGTCGTCATAGCTCAGCGATTTCAACCCGCCCTTGTCCGCGCGGGCCACCAGCGTCTCAAGCTTTCGCCAGCTTGGTTCGCGTTCCAGGCGGAACCGGGCGGATCGCATCTGGTCTGGCAGGGCAGCGGTCATATCAGTTCCCGGGCTTTGATATCGATATAGCGCGACACCAGTGCGCCGGTCATCGCGGCCGGCGTGGTATCCAGGCACAGAACACCCAGCCGCGACAACCGGTCCAGCACGGTCTGGCGTTCGCGCAGGATTTGCGTGGCCGACACCGACCGCGCGATGGCATCCAGGCTGACCGACGCCGGATGCGCCAGATCGGTCAGCGCCGGATCGCGCAGGGCGACATAGAGGATCAGATGGTGGCGGGCCATCACGGCGATATTTTCGACCAGCATCTCTGCCGTGATGCTGTCAACGAAATCGGAAAACACGATTACCAGAGACCGGCGTTTCAATTGCCCGTGCAAATGCGTCAGGGCCAGGGTGTGATTGGTCTCCACTGTCTCATAGGACATCTGCGCGCAGGTCGCCTGCAGCCGGGCAAAGGCGGCACGTGCCGGGGCAGGGGGGATGAAAACGCGCGGGCGACTGTCAAAACTGTAAAGCCCGACCAGATCGCCCCCCAGCCCGCCGGCCCAGGCCATCGCCAGTGCGGCATTCATCGCGCGGTCCAGTTTCGGCAGGCCGTCGACCTGTTCGGCCATCAGGTACCCGGTGTCGAGACAGAGCATGATCTGGTGGTTGCGTTCCGCCCTCGTTTCGCGCGCGACAAGGCTGCGCCCCCGGGCCGAGCGTTTCCAGTCGATGCTGCGGGGATCCATGCCTGGGGCAAAATCGCGCAGCTGATGAAACTCTGACCCTTCGCCACGCATCTGCATGTCCTTTTGACCGTCGGTCAAGGGCAGCATCCGGGTCTGGATCTGGCCCGACAGGATGGGGGCGATGTCGGGCACGACGGTCAGGCTGCGGTTTAGCGGCAGATCGGCGATGATCTCGAACAGGCCCAGCCGCGATTGCCATTTGAGCGAGATGGCGGTGATCGCATGCGTGCCGCGCCGCGACAGTGGCAGGTCCAGCACGACATCAGCGGTCTGTGCGTCGCGCAAAGTCGGCGCCTCCATCACCCCGGTCCCCAGGTGCGGCGACAGATCGAGCACCGCGATCAGTCCGGGGGGCAGCCGTCCCGTGCGGGCGGCAATCCGCGCCGAAAGACGTGCCGTCGCGCCAGTAAAACCAGTGGGCGGAACCGTGACCTCGACCCCCAGATGACGGCGGGGAACCGATGCAAAGACATCGCCCAGACAGACCGCCGCCAATCCACCCCACAGGATCCACAACCACCCTGCCGCATCCTGTGC
>JANPBI010000220.1:0-4513 GCA_031430315.1 Rhodobacterales bacterium
GGTCACGCCGTTCGGCACCTCGAAATTCACTTCGTGGCTATAGCCCAGCGACAGCTTCAGCACATTGCCGGCCATTGCCGCGCGGTAACCCACGCCCTGGATTTCCATTTCCTTCTTGAACCCGGTCGACACGCCGTCGACGAGGTTCTGCACCATGGAGCGGCTCATGCCCCATTGCTGGCGGGCGCGCTTGGACAGCCCACGCGGGGTCACCTTGACGGTGTCCCCCTCGATGGTCAGCGTCACATCGTCGCCTGCGGTAAAGCTGCGGGTGCCTTTCGGGCCCTTCACTTCGATGGTCTGACCGCTGATCGAGGCGCTTGTGCCACTGACCAGGGTGACGGGTTTTCTGCCGATACGTGACATGCCACCCTCCTCAGAACACGGTGCAGAGCACTTCACCACCAACATTGGCGGTGCGTGCGGCTGCGTCCGACATGACGCCTTTGGGCGTCGACACGATGGAAACACCCAGGCCGTTGCGGACCGCGGGGATATCCTTGACACTCATGTAGACCCGGCGACCGGGCTTCGACACACGCTTGATCTCGCGGATCACGGGCGTGCCTTCGTAGTATTTGAGGCTGATCACCAGCTCGCCCTGACCGTTGTCGGTCTTGGCCGCTTCATAGCCGCGAATATAGCCTTCGCCCGCGAGCACATCCAAAACCCAGGCACGCAGCTTTGAGGCCGGCGTTGAGACCGTGGATTTGCCGCGCATCTGCGCGTTGCGGATACGCGTCAGCATATCGCCAAGAGGATCGTTCACCATCATTTTGCGGTCCTCCTTACCAGCTGGATTTGACCATGCCGGGGATCTGGCCGAACGAGGCAAGATCACGCAACATGATGCGCGAAAGTTTCAGCTTGCGGTAATACGCATGCGGACGGCCCGTCAGCTGGCAGCGGTTGTGGATCCGCGTTGCCGACGAATTGCGGGGCAGCTGGGCCAATTTCATGGTCGCCTTGAAGCGATCTTCCATCGGTTTCGCCTGGTCGTTGATCACCGCTTTCAGCGCGGCCCGCTTGGAAGCATGTTGCTTCACCAGCTTGGCGCGCTTCACTTCGCGGTTCACCATGGATTTCTTTGCCATATCTCTGGTCCCTCGCGCTTACGACGTGAACGGCATGTTGAAATGCTTCAACAGTGCCTTTGCTTCCGCGTCGGTCTTCGCGGTGGTGCAGATGATGATGTCCATCCCCAGAACTTCGTCGACCTTGTCGAAGTCAATTTCCGGGAACACAATTTGCTCTTTCAAGCCCATGGCGTAGTTGCCGTGACCGTCAAAGGACGTGCCCTTAACGCCGCGAAAGTCGCGGACGCGCGGCAATGCCACGGTGATCAGGCGGTCAAAGAACTCGTACATCCGGTCGCCGCGCAGCGTGACTTTGCAGCCCAGCGGCATTTCCTCACGAACGCGGAAGCCCGCGATGGAGTTCTTGGCGTGGGTGATGACGGCCTTTTGACCTGCGATCAGCGTCAGCTGTTCGGCGGCCTGCTTGACTTTCTTGGTGTCCTTGACCGCTTCGCCGACGCCCATGTTCAGGACGATCTTGTCCAGACGCGGGAGCTGCATCACGTTCTTGTAGCCGAATTCTTCCATCAGCGCCGGACGGATGCGGGCCTGATAATCGGCCTTGAACCGCGGCGTGTAGGTGGCTTGGTCCAACATCAGATGGCCTCCCCTGTGGTCTTGGCGAAACGCACTTTCTTGTCGCCATCCATGCGGAAGCCGACGCGGGTTGGTTTGCCGGACTTGTCGAGTAGCGACAGGTTCGACAGGTCAATCGGCATCGCCTTGGGGATGCGACCGCCCTGGGAACCGGCGGATTGCTTGGTGGCGCGGATCGCGATGTTGATACCATCGACGACGGCCTTGTTGGCGGTCGGGTTGACGGACGAAATCTCGCCCTGCTTTCCCTTGTCCTTGCCGGCCAACACCACCACCGTGTCGCCCTTTTTAAGTTTAGCCGCCATTACAGCACCTCCGGCGCGAGGCTGATGATTTTCATGAAGTTCTTGGCGCGGAGTTCCCGCACCACCGGGCCGAAGATGCGCGTGCCGACCGGTTCGCCCTGATTGCTCAGGATGACGGCGGCGTTGCGATCAAAACGGATTGTGGTGCCATCTTCGCGACGGACTTCCTTGGCGGTGCGCACGACGACGGCCTTGCGGACGTCGCCCTTTTTCACGCGGCCTTTTGGAATGGCTTCCTTGACCGACACCACGATGATGTCGCCCACGGATGCATAGCGACGGTGCGAGCCGCCCAGAACCTTGATGCACTGCACTCGGCGCGCGCCGGAGTTGTCAGCAACATCCAGATTGGTTTGCATCTGGATCATTTAAGTCTCCCGACCTTTGGGAACCAGTCCCAGGGTTTCGATGGAGCCGTGCGGTTATGCCGTAGCAGTGGTCACAACCGTCCAGCGTTTGGATTTGGAAATCGGCGCACATTCCTCGATTCGGACGGTGTCGCCGGTCTTGAATTGGTTCGTCGCGTCATGGGCGCGGTATTTCTTGGACTTCCGCACGGTCTTTTGCAGCAGCGGATGCTTGAAGCGGCGCTCGACCAGAACGGTGATCGTCTGCTCGTTCTTGTCCGAGGTCACGACGCCTTGCAGGATTCTCTTGGGCATGGGTCAGATCCTCAGTTTGCCGCCGCAGCAGCGGCTTTCTGGTTCAACACGGTCTTGATGCGCGCCACGTCACGTTTGACGGCACGCATGCGGGCGGTGTTTTCCAGCTGGTTGGTGGCTTGTTGAAAGCGCAGGTTGAACGCTTCCTTTTTCAAGGCAATCAGGCTGTCACGCAGCTGATCCGGCGTTTTAGTACGCAACTCGGACGCAGCATTGACTGGCGCGACCTTCGTTGTCTTTGCAGTGGCTTTTTTGGCCATGCGGCATTTCCTTTTACAATCGCCAGAAGGCCCCAAGAAGTTGGACAGGGTTACCTTGAACCTGGCGGATCAATGATGAGCCCCGGCTGCCTGAGTCGCCCCGGAGCCGTGGATGCGGTCGTATAGGCGAGGGTGGGATGGGTGGCAAGGGGGAAGTTGGGTTACGGTTCCTTTGCCACGAGGACGTGCGGGAAGTGCTCGGCATCCCAAGCATCCGGTCGGAAAAGGACCTTGCCGTAAGCATGAACCACATCGCAGTCTCGATATGGAATGGACTGTGTTGGGACATCCATTTCGAACTCTTCGGGGTCAAGGTGAAAATGGTCCCAACTTTCGCTTAACCCCTGCAGCTCCTTCACGAGAAGATCTCGCCCAGCCTCGTTAACCCAGATTTCCAAATAGCCGGTTGAGCCTGTGGAAATTGTTATGCGCGGTTTGGTCACGGCGCTGCCCCCTACCCCAACTTCTCCGCAATCCACATCTTGATCAGCGACTGCCGCGTCACGCCCAACCGCCCGGCCTCCTTGTCAAGGTCGCGCACCATCCAGGCCGGGAAGTCCACGTTCACTCGCCGCGCCTCCTGATTGGGGCGGCGGGCCTTGGACCAGTCGACATAGGCGCTGATATCTTCGCCGTTGTCGAACATTTCGTCGAACTGCTCAGCCGTAATCGTTTCACGAACCATCATAGAACATCACCTCCGTTTTCCGTGCTCGCCTGACCGAGATGATCCGCACCGCATCCCCGCGAACTGTGCAGACCGCCGTCCAGTGTTTGCCTTCGAGTCGACTAATCACAAGGAAACGCGGCTCATCCTTCGATGGTATCGGCGCTTCCACGAGGCCATCATCTGCCCACAACGCCTGCGCTTCGACGAAGTCGATACCGTGCTTGGCCTTGTTGGCTGCGCTCTTGGCCGGGTCGAACTCAAATTCCATAACGTGATGTAGTATAGAAAATATACCTTTTCAACTCCGCCCTCACCCCCACTCATAATTGAAACTCACGCTGACCCGCTCCTCCTCCGCCATGTTCATCGGCACCTCATGGCGCAGCCAGCTTTCCCACAGCAGAACCTCGCCCACCTCCGGCGTCACATAGACGAAACTCTGCAACTCCTGCGGCGCCTTCTTCGACCGCACCGGGGCCGCCATCATCATCGGCAACCTCGGGTCCTCCAGCTTCAAGGCACTCGTCCCCTTCGGCATCGACACATAGGTCGTGCCGGAAATCACCGAATGCGGGTGGATGTGGCTGGCATGCATGCCGCCCTCGGGCAGGATGTTGATCCAGAACGACCCGCATTTCAGTTTCTTGCCCTGCAGGTCAAAGCCCAGATCCTTCACGAACGCCGCGACGTGCTTGTCGAGCGCCTTTTCCAAGTCAGCAAAGATCGGAAACCGCCACGGCAGGTCATTCAACGAGGCATAGCTAGTATACCCCGGATAGCCGTGCTTTTCGCACCAGTCCTGCCCCGCCTCGTCATCCTCGGCGGTGGCCTCGCAGGTGGATTTCAACTCGGCGAAGTCGACCTTTTTCTTTGCCAACATGTTCACTTCGGCGCGATAAAGACGGGTGACGAAAAGCGAGGTGATTTCGGCCATGGCGGGTTC
>JANPBI010000221.1:0-11086 GCA_031430315.1 Rhodobacterales bacterium
CGAAATGCCGGACTGGCGGCCTTGCGACAGAGTGCGGTACCGCCCGATTTCGTCCAGTTTGCCGATGGCGAGTGCGCTGTTGACGCCAGCTGGTTCACAGCCGCCCTCGCTGCGTTCTCGGACCAACCCGGGTCCGTCGTCGTCTGTGGCCGACGGCGTGAAAGATTCCCGGAAAAATCAGTCTATAACCGTCTTTGCGACCGAGAATGGGATACGGCCGTTGGTCTTGCGCTTGCCTGTGGGGGCGACGCCCTGATGCGCTATCAGCCCTTGGTCGATGCCGGCGGCTATCGCGATGACCTGATCGCGGGCGAAGAGCCTGAACTCTGCCTTCGCCTGCGCCAAAAGGGGGGGGAGATCCGAAGGATTGACGCCGAAATGACGCTGCACGATGCAGCAATCACCCGGTTTTCCCAGTGGTGGCGCCGCAGCAAGCGCGCGGGGCATGCCTTTGCCGAAGGTGCCTCATTGCATGGTGCCCCACCCGACCGTCACTGGGTTCGCGAAACGCGACGTGCCATCATCTGGGGCGCGGGGGTGCCGATTGCCGCTGTCACTGGTGGCCTTGTAGTGCATCCGGCGTTTTTTGCGATTCTGGGTTTGTGGCCATTGCAAACCTTGCGTCTTGGTTTGAAGTGGCGCCAGGACGGGCGGATCGGATGGGAGGCGGCTGCCTTCGCAATTCCGGCAAAGATCGCCGAGGCCTTGGGTGTAATCGCCTATTGGTGGGGCCGCATTCGGGGCCGCCGTCGCGGCTTGATCGAGTACAAATAGTCGGCGTTTGTGTCATCGGCGCAGGGGTATCGTGTGCCAGAAACCTGCAATGGCCGATTCGCAAAACGGTTACAAAACCGAATGAATTCGCAGGAATGCGCCGGATTAGGCGGCGTGTCGTGGTCGATGGCTGACACTGGCAAGGGCATTGTCCATTCCTCAGCAACAAATCGCGATTGAGGGCGCTCGGGCATGGTAGAAATTCCTCACTTTTCGCTTGGAAATGCCCCGAAAAATCTGGAGATCCGTTCGCTTAGTGATAGTTGCAACTGGATTGTTTCTGAAACAAAAACGACAAAGAAAGGCCATGGTTTTGGTTTTTCTTGGCCCTGCGATGCGATAGCTTGCACCGTATAGGTTTATGACGTTTTCCGGGGGTTTCGGACGTGCCGGTATTGAAAGGTTCTGTTCAGCGGCGCTTTGTCCGGGCGCAAAGGGATTTCTGATGACCGCTGGCGGCAAGGAAAATTTGGACGTAGCAGACACTGACATCGCGATTGTCGGAATGGCCGCGCACTTGCCCGGCGCACCCGACATTGCCACCTATTGGAACAATCTTGCGCAGGGCATCGAATCCATCCGCGTCCTTTCGGAAGAAGAGCTGCTTGCCAACGGTGAAACACCGGGGAACCTGCGACGGCCCAACTATGTGCCGGCGGCCGCAACCTTGGACAAGTTTGAACATTTCGACGCCGACTTTTTTGGGTTCTCCCCCAAGGAAGCCGCGATCCTTGACCCCCAGCACCGGCAGTTCCTGGAAGTGGCGTGGGAGGCCCTGGAAAACGCAGGCCATCCACCGGAGAACTTTGCCGGTCCCATTGGCGTCTATGCGGGCTGCGGCATGGGCAGCTATTTCTATTTCAACATCTGCAGCAATCGTGACCTGGTCGACCAGACCGGCATGTTCTTGTTGCGCCACACCGGGAACGACAAGGATTTCATGGCGACGCGGGTCAGTCACATCTTTGACCTGAAAGGCCCGTCGCTTAACGTCCAGACCGCCTGTTCGACCTCGCTTGTTGCAGTGCATCTGGCCGCGCAAGCCTTGCTCAACGGCGAATGTGACATGGCTTTGGCGGGTGGTGTGACAATCGAACTGCCCCATGCACGCGGATATCTTTTCACCGAAGGCGAGATTCTGTCGCCGGATGGCCATTGCCACGCCTTTGATCACCGTGCCCAGGGTACTGTTTTTGGGTCGGGTGCGGGTTGCGTTGTGCTAAGGCGTGCACAGGACGCGATCCGGGATGGAGACCATATCTGGGCCATCCTGAAAGGGTCGGCTGTCAACAACGACGGGTCCGCAAAGGCGGGCTATCTTGCGCCGTCGGTTGACGGCCAGGCGCGCTGCATCGCCGAGGCTCAAGCGGTTGCCGGTGTAGCCGCAGACAGTATTTCGTATGTCGAATGCCATGGCACGGGAACCTATCTTGGCGATCCCATCGAGGTAGCGGCCCTGACCCAGGCCTATCGTGAGACATCTTCGGCCGTCGGGACCTGTCGGATCGGTTCGGTCAAGACCAATATCGGACATCTCGATACCGCTGCTGGCGTGGCCAGTTTGATCAAAGTGGCATTGTCGCTGCACCACAAACAGCTGCCGCCCTCGCTGGGATACGAAGCCCCCAATCCTGCGATTGATTTCGACACGTCGCCGTTTCGGGTCAACGATCGTCTGGTCAACTGGACGGCGGCGGTGCCACGGCGCGCAGGGGTAAACAGCCTTGGCGTTGGCGGCACAAATGCACATGCGATCTTGCAAGAGGCACCGCTTCGCCAACAGTCCGAACCCAGTCTCTGGCCATTTCAACCCATTGTCTTGTCGGCAAAATCCAAAGCAGCGCTGGACGGTGCGGCGTCTCAACTTGCGGCCCATCTCAGGGCACGACCGGATCAGGCACTTGCAGATGTGGCCTATACGCTGAAGGACGGACGTCGGGCGTTTGAGCGCCGTCGCGTCCTTGTGGCCGCCGATCATGACGAAGCCGCCCATCTGCTGGAGGGCGGCGATGCGCGCAGGGTCTTCAATCACGACTATCTCGGGGCCGATCCGGACGTCGTTTTCATGTTCCCGGGCGGCGGTGCGCAATACGCGGGCATGGCGCGGGATCTTTACGAAACCGAACCAGTTTTTGCCGATTGGATGGATCGTGGTCTCGCGGTTCTGGAGCCAAAGCTCGATTATGACATCCGCGCCTTGTGGTTGCCAAAGCCAGGGACAGAAGCGGCCGCAAATGACCGGCTGAAGCGCCCTTCGGTGCAATTGCCGCTGATTATGATCACGGAGTATGCCCTGGCCCAGCTTTACCAAAGCTGGGGGGCCGTGCCCAAGGCGCTGGTCGGTCATTCGATGGGCGAAAATACCGCAGCCTGCCTGGCTGGCGTCATGAGCTTTGAGGACTGCATCGGCCTTGTCCATCTGCGTGGAACCCTGTTTGACACGATTGCACCTGGCGGGATGTTGTCGGTCCCGTTGTCTGTTGCAGATCTGAAGCCCTATCTTGTCGGGGATCTTGACCTTGCTTCGGTCAATGCACCGGGACTTTGTGTTGTCTCGGGGCCGGATGCCGACCTGATTGCATTGGCCGAACTGCTGGCGAAAAAGGACATCGAAACCAGCCGTATTCCCATTGATATCGCTGCCCATAGCCGGATGCTTGCGCCCATCCTTGGGCGGTTTGGCGATTTTTTGCGGTCGATCAAGCTGTCATCTCCAACACTGCCGATTATCTCGAACCGTAGCGGATCAGAGCTGACCGCAAGCGAAGCAACGAACCCCGACTATTGGGTTCAGCACCTGCGCAATACAGTGGATTTCCAGTCTTGTATGGCCACGCTGTTGGCTGAGCCCGGTCGGGTTTACCTTGAGATGGGACCCGGCCGTGCGATGTCATCCTTGGCGCAGGCCAATGGTGTCGCGGCAGGGCAAGTGATTGCCGCTTTGCGTCATCCTGAACAGCGAATGGCCGATGATGCTTGGCACCTGGCCACGATTGCGCGGCTGTGGGCCTGCGGCGTCCCGGTTGACTGGGAGCCGGTCTTTGGCGGCGTCCGACGACTGCGCGTGCCGCTTCCGACCTATGCTTTTCAGAAGAAGCCCTATTTCATAGCGCCCGGACGGGCCGAGAGCGTCACCGCCGATGCCCTGCCCGTGCGCATCGACGATCTGTCCCAATGGGGATGGAAACCGCACTGGAAGCCGGTCTCGGCTGGTTTCGATATTGCAGATCTTGCGGAATCAGAAAAGTATAACTGGCTGATATTCATGGATGATATCGGCCTTGGTGCCAATGTTGTGAAACAATTGCGTGCCGCTGGCCATGATGTCCGGACCGTGCGTGCAGGGGACTCGTTCGGCCCGGATGGCGACGGCGGATTTGTCCTTTCCCCGGAACGGGGGCGCGATGGTTATGATGCATTGATCCGCGACCTGGTCGGCAAAGGGTTTGTTCCGAACCGCATCGCGCATTTCTGGTTGGTGACGCGCGGCGAAAGTTTCCGCCCCGGCTCCAGCTTTTTGCATCGCAACATCGAACAGGGGTTCTTTTCGCTCATGTTCCTGGCCCAGGCCATAGCCGCCGAAAATCTGCCGCGACCGATTCATCTGACTGTGATCAGCACGGATGCCGCACAGGTTCGGGACGAAGGATTGAGCGCTCCGGAAAAGTCCGCTCTAGTCGGTCCGGTCCGGGTCATTCCTCATGAACTTCCTGGCTTTTCGGCATCGGCATTGGATGTCCAGTTGCCTGTTGCTGGGCGGGGCGGCCGGGCAAACCTTGACGGGCTGACTGACCAGATCCTGGAGGATCTTCTGTCTGATCCATCGCCTCGTCTTTTGGCGCTGCGGGGCGTCAAGCTTTACGAACTGGGGCAAAAGCATCTGCCGCTGGCCGATCGGTCCTTTGACTTGCCCCGTGGATCGCATGTACTGATCACGGGGGGCTTTGGCGGCATAGGTCTGACGGTCGCCGAGGATTTGATTCGCAGGTTTGGGGTCAAGGTGTCGCTGTTGGCGCGACGGGCCCTGCCGGACCGATCAGTCTGGAAACAGCACCTTGCCAAACAGGATCCAAATGACCCAATCACCCGCCGCATTCTGGCCGTACAGCGGCTGGAAGCATTGGGCGGTGAAGTTCAGATCGTTCCCGCCGATGTCTGCAACCTGGAAGAAATGCGGATCGGCGTCGCGCAAGGAGAAGCCAGGTTCGGCAAGGTTCGAACAGTGATCCATGCCGCAGGCGTGGTCAAAGATGCGCCAATACTCAGCAAGACTTTGGCCGAGGTTGAGGGTGTTTTTGCGCCGAAACTGCACGGCACCTTGGTTTTAGACCAGCTTTTCCCCGACGGATCGTTGGACCTCTTCGTCCTTTTCGCCTCGACATCAACAGTCACGGGGCCGGCAGGACAAATCGACTATGTCGCGGCCAACGAATATCTGAACGCGTTTGCGAAGTCCCGGGCGGGTGGCAAGACCAAGGTCATTGCCCTGAATTGGGGCATCTGGACAGGCGTCGGCATGGCTGCCGAGGCGTTGGCCGACAGGACAGGAAGGCCCCCAGCGCCACGTCTGCCGATTGCCTCCCCGATGTTGGACGAAGCCACGTTTGACGCCAAGGGCAACAGGCTTTTCACTGCACAATATGGCATGAACCGCTGGGTTCTGGACGGGCACCGCACGAAATCGGGGCAGGCCCTGATCCCGGGGACCGGCATCATCGAGATTGCCGCCGAAGCCATGCATGCCCATGGCGAGCCGGGCGCGTTTGAACTGCGCGACCTGTACTTCTTTCGTCCGCTGGCGGTCGCCGATGGCGAAAGCCGCCAAATCCGCGCCCGGCTGTCCCGTACCGACGAAGGATATGCGTTCGATCTGACATCTGCTGTGGGCAGCAAGGGCCGCACCGGTTGGCAAACCCATGCGCAGGCGCGGATCATCCCCTTGGCGGACGTCTCCCCAGTGCGGATCGATGTCGCAGCCATTGCTGCCAGATTGCCGGCACCGGAAACTGGCGACGGTCTTGCCAGTCCGCAAGAGGCGCATCTGGCATTCGGTTCGCGGTGGCGCGTGATCACTTCGCAAACCATCGGCAAGGGCGAAGGGCTTGCGAGACTTGCACTGCCAAAGGCCTATCGCGGCGAGCCTGACCAAGGCTGGCTGATGCATCCGGCCTTGCTGGATCTGGCGACCGGTTGGGCGATGGGGCTGATTTCCGACTATGAACCGACCCATCTTTGGGTGCCGGTATCCTACTCACTCATCCGCATTCACCGGGGTCTGCCGGCCAAGGTTGTCTCTTGGGTCCGAAGTGCCGCCAATAATCGTGCGCAAGGTGCTACTGCCAGCTTTGACATCGTCTTGATGACCGAAGAGGGGGAGGTTTGCGCCGAGATCGAAGGATTTTCGATTCGGCGGCTAGATGGTGCGCTGGCGTTCGGTTCCCCCGATGCGCGCGAGCTGGAGTTTGATGAGGGTGGGTCGGCGTCGCGGCCTATGTCACCTGCCGAAGAACGCCTTTTGCATGCCTTTTCGCAGGGGATTCGGCCTGAGGACGGTGCCGAGGCTTTTGCGCGGGCGGTCCAGTCCGGGCAATCCCAGGTGTTCGTGTCGTCGTTGGACCTGCCGATGCTGGTGCGCCAGACCACGGCCGCCGACGCCGCGCGAACGGAAAGCCAGACCTTCGATCGGCCCGATCTGGACACCGCCTATCTCGAGCCGCGCAATGATGTCGAACGCACCCTGGTCGGCTTCTGGCAGGACCTGCTGGGCGTTGGCCAGGTTGGCGTCGAGGACAGCTTTTTTGACTTGGGCGGCCACAGCCTGATCGCGGTCCGTCTTTTTGCCATGGTCAAGAAAGCCTTCCGAGTCGACTTTCCGATCTCAATCCTGTTCGAGGCCCCGACCATTGCCGCCTGTGCCGCCCTGATCATCGAACAGGTCGGAGACAGCACCGCGACGGATCAGCCCGCCAAGGCAGCGGCCCCGAAACGTCGCTTTACCCATCTGGTGCCCATGCATGACGGCGAGGGTGGACCGCGCCAACCATTCTTCCTGGTGGCGGGCATGTTTGGAAATGTGTTGAATCTGCGCCATCTGGCCCATCTCTTGGGGGGGGATCGTCCATTTTATGGGATGCAGGCGCGCGGCCTTTTCGGCGATGCCGAACCACAATTGACGTTGGAAGATGCGGCGCGCGACTATATCGCCGAGCTGCGACAGGTCCAGCCGCAAGGACCTTATCTGCTGGGTGGCTTTTCTGGGGGCGGCCTGACAGCCTGGGAAATGTCCCGCCAGCTCGAGGCAGCGGGCGAAGAAGTTTCGCTGCTGGTCTTGCTGGATACCCCACTTCCCATGCGACCCAAACTGTCGCGTCGGGACAAGGCCATCATCAAGATTGCCGAGCTTCGCGCAAAGGGCCCTCGATTTTTTGTGGAATGGGCCCGCAATCGCCTGGACTGGGAGCGGCGCAAGAAGCAGAACGGACATGTGGACATGGTCTCTGACCAGCAATTCCACAACGCCGAAATCGAGGCAGCTTTCCGTAATGCAATCGGAAGTTATGACCTGCCAAAACGGACGGGTCCGACTATACTTTTCAGGCCACCCCTGGACCGTCACTGGCGCGTTTCAAATGGCAACTGGATCAGCCACGAACGCGAATATGTCTTTGCCGACAACCGGTTGACGCCTTTTGCCCCGTCGATGAGTGTGATCGAAGTGCCTGGAAACCACGACTCCATGGTGCTGGAGCCGAATGTGCGGGTCTTGGCCGCGCATCTGCGAAATGTTATTGCGCAAGCTGAGCGCCCGGCAAAGGATGCTGCGGGGCATGTATCGGCAGGAACGCAACTGCCCATGGCGGCGGAGTAACGATTGATGACGACGGTCCTGACGATCGTGCTCAACTGGCGCACGCCGGACATGACGATTGACTCCGTCGCTGCCGCGCTTGAATCGCTGGATGGAACCAACGGCGCTTTGGTTGTTGTCGACAACGATTCCGGCGACGGGTCGTTCGAGCGCATATCAAAGGCCATCGTTGACCGGGGCTGGGACGGCGGACCGCACAAGGTTCGCGTGCTCCAAGCCGGGCGCAACGGCGGGTATGGGTCTGGAAACAATTTTGGCATTCGGGCGGGCCTGCCAAATGGCGTGGCACCCGACTATGTCTATATCCTGAACTCGGACGCATTTCCTGAAAAGGGCACGGTCCGGGCCCTGCTGGACCACATGCAAGGCCATCCCAAGACCGCGTTTGCGGGCAGCGCGCTTTATGGCAAGGAAGGCGATCATCACAACACCGCCTTTCGGTTTCCGTCCATCGCCAGTGAATTCGAAGGTCAGGTCAGGTTCGGTCCCGTAACGCGGCTGTTTGCGAAAAAGCTTGTGGTGATGCCGCCGCCGCAAACGGAAACCAAGGTGCATTGGATGGCCGGTGCCAGCCTCATGGCACGTCAGTCCGCGCTAGACGAAATCGGTCTTTTTGACGAAACCTTCTTTCTTTACTTCGAAGAAACCGATCTGTGTCATCGCGCCATAAAGGCGGGGTGGGACTGCGTGTTCGTGCCGACCAGCAGGGCCATGCATCTGGGGTCTGTGTCGACGGGCATGCGAAAGTGGCGGCGTATTCCGCAGTACTGGCTGGACAGCCGGTTGCATTACTTTGTCAAGAATCACGGTGTTTTTTATGCGACGATCGCTACATTGGCGTTACTGCTGGGCGGGGTGGTCTGGCGGCTGCGCGTCTTGATCGAACGCAAAGACCGCCGTGATCCGCCATATTTTTTGCGTGATCTGACACTACATGCGTTTAAAGCCATTGGAACATTTACGCGACGCAGCGCATCACGGTCCACGGCGACGCAGCCTGGGGAATAGTGTCCCGACTTACGACCCGGAAAGGAAGCCCAGATGACCTCGTTCTCTGCCCTCTTGATCGGCAATGAGAGCCTGACACGGGAATGCGGCGCGCAGCTTTTGGCGCGTGGACACAAGATTGCCGGTGTCGTTACCCACGATGACGGGGTCCGGGCGTGGGCTGTGGCGGCCGGCCTTCGGATCATTACGCAGTCCCAAGGCTGGGAGCATTTGGTCCGGGACCTGAATTATGACTGGCTCTTGTCCATCGCCAACCTGCATTTGATCGGCAACGAGGCACTGTCCCGCGCGGTCAAGGGTGCGGTCAATTTTCATGATGGTCCGCTGCCTGCCTATGCCGGACTGAATGCACCGGTCTGGGCCATCCTGAATGGTCAATCACGGCATGGGATCACCTGGCATCTGATCGGTGACGGCATTGATGACGGGGATATCCTGGAGCAGCGTCTGTTCGATGTCTCGTCCGGCGACACCGCGCTGACGCTCAACACAAAGTGCTTTGCCGCCGCGATCGACAGTTTTGGCGATGTGCTGGGGCAACTTGAATCCGGCCTTCGTCGCCAACCTCAGGATCCTGATCGCCGGACCGTCTATCGACGCAAGGACCGTCCGGCTGCATTCGGGCATATCGACTTTGCGAAAGGGGTCGATGCGGTCCTGCGACTGGTGCGCGGCCTGGATCATGGGGGATACTGGAACCCGCTGACGACCCCAAAGGTCGACATCGCAGGCAGAGTGTACAGTGTCGGTGAGGCAGAGCGGACAACTGGCACCGGAACGCCGGGTCGGATACTCGGGCGCGCTGCTGATGGCCTGACGGTCGCCTGCGGTGATGGCGGAGTACTTCTGTCGGAACTTCGGGCGCTCGAGACGGGTCTGACCTTGAACCCGACTTCGGTCATTGCCGCCTCAGTTGATTATCCGGACGCGGCAAGGGCAGTTGCCCTTGATCGTCTGTCACAAGACCTCGCCAAGTCTGAACCTGAAACGCGTCTGACGTTGTCAGCTTTTCGTCCCGCCAGCATGGATGGCGCAAGTCTGGCCACCACCGATACAGTTTGGCGTTCGTTCCCGATAGACCTGCCAAAAGCGTCGTTGGACCGGCAGCTGGCCCTGCTTGCGCTGGGGATCTTGCGAAATAGTGGCACCGACGGTCTTGATCTGGCCTTTGGCGCGGCGCAACTCTCCGACAGTGCCTATGTCAGTCCTTGGGTCCCGCTACAGGTTGATGCGGGCCCGTCAGTTGATGCCACTTTGGCCAAGTTGTCGGATGCCATTGCCGCCGCGCGGACCAACCCTGGATTTGCGCTGGACCTCTTGCAGCGCGATCCGGCGCTTGTCGGCATCGTAACGCCGCAGATCGGGTTGAACGGTCTGGATGTGCCAGTCCCGGGGACCGTTGTGACCTTGACGGCCAACCAGTTGCATTTCGACAGCACGCGGATTGCCGAAACCCAGGCGCGGTCTTTGGCCGAACGGATTGCCCGCATCGCGACACAAGCCGACACACAGCCGCAATGGGCGGCCGTTTCGACCCTTGCGACGCTGACGGATGCTGAACGACATCAAGTTCTGACGGGCTGGAACGAAACCAAAGGCGCGTTCGCGGATGATTTGTGCGTGCACCAGGCGTTTGAGGCGCAAGTTCGCCGAAGCCCGGACGCAGAAGCACTGGTTTGCGATGCCACGGGTTTCAGTTATGCAGAGTTGAACCTGAGGGCGAACCGTGCTGCGCATGTCTTGATCGATATGGGCGTGAAGCCCGGGGTCTTGGTCGGTCTTTGTGCACGACGCTCGCTGGACATGGTTGTAGGGGCCCTTGCGATCCAGAAAGCCGGCGGTGCCTATGTGCCAATGGATCCTGGCTATCCCGCTGACCGCATTGCCCTTTACATCGAGGACAGCGCCTGTCCGGTGATCGTCACGCAGTCCGGCGTTACGCTGCCCGAACACGCCGCCAATGTGCTGGTATTGGACACCGATCCGCGGATCGCATCCGCAGCGGCGGACAATCCGGCGACCGGCGTCACGCCTGCCGACCTCGCCTATATGATCTATACCTCCGGTTCGACCGGGCGGCCCAAGGGCGTGATGGTTGAACATCGCAACGTGCTGAATTTCTTTGCGGGAATGGATGCGCGTCTGGGAACGGATCCTGGCACCTGGATGGCCGTCACGTCGCTGTCGTTTGATATTTCCGTGCTCGAACTGTTCTGGACGCTGGCGCGCGGGTTCAAAGTGGTCATTTCATCGGATGACCAGCGGGCGCTGGTGTCATCCGGCGTTGCGGTCAGCGAAACAGGGATGGAGTTTTCCCTGTACTACTGGGGCAATGATGATGGCAGCGGCGACCGCAAGTATGCGCTGTTGCTGGATGGTGCCAGGTTCGCCGACGACAACGGATTTTGCGCGGTCTGGACCCCGGAACGGCACTTC
>JANPBI010000222.1:0-31241 GCA_031430315.1 Rhodobacterales bacterium
CCAGCTGGAAGGGGCGGGTTTCGATGACGGCACCCGCCGGAGCGACGCCAATGATGATGGACTGACCCCAGCCGCGATGGGTGCATTCGAGGGCGGCGCGCATCACCTTGACGTTGCCAGTGCAGTCGAACGAATAATCCGCTCCGCCGATCTTGTCGAAGGGGGTTTTCGTCAGGTTGACGATGTGGGCGGTGATGTCGCCGTCGATCTTGGTGGGGTTGACGAAATGGGTCATGCCGAAGCGTTCGCCCCAGGCCTTCTTGTCGTCATTGATGTCGACGCCGATGATCATGTCGGCTCCGGCCATCCGCAGGCCCTGAATGACGTTGAGGCCAATGCCGCCGAGGCCGAAGACCACGGCCTTGGCCCCGATCTCGACATTGGCGGTGTTCAGGACTGCGCCGATGCCGGTGGTCACGCCACAACCGATGTAGCAGATCTTGTCGAAGGGCGCGTCGTCGCGGACCTTGGCCAGCGCGATTTCGGGGACGACCGTGTGGTTGGCGAAGGTGGAGCAGCCCATGTAATGGTAGATCGGCGTGCCATCGAGCATCGAAAAGCGTGAGGTGCCGTCGGGCATCAGGCCCTGCCCTTGGGTGGCGCGGATGGCGGTGCAAAGGTTGGTCTTGCGCGACAGGCAGGACGGGCATTCGCGGCATTCGGGCGTGTAGAGCGGGATCACATGATCACCGGGTTTCAGGGTCTTCACGCCGGGGCCACAGGCGATGACGACGCCAGCACCTTCGTGGCCGAGGATGGCGGGGAAAAGGCCCTCGGGGTCAGCACCGGACAGGGTGAATTCATCGGTGTGGCAGATGCCGGTGGCCTTGATCTCGACCAGAACCTCGCCCTCTTTGGGGTCGGCAAGATTGACCTCCATGATCTGCAGCGGTTTGCCTGCGGCGACGGCGACGGCGGCACGGGTGCGCATGTGGTATTCCCTCCCTTATCCTTGGTGGCAGGCTGTGCCAAACTGGGTTAAAATGCAATGTCACTTGCGACAGATCAGGTGCCAGAGGCGGACCTTTCGGGTGGCCGATAACGGAGGATCAGATGACACGATGGATCGCTTTTCTTGTGCTGCTTTCGGCTTGCGTGCCGGTGGTGGTTCCCGTGCCGTTGCCCGGGCCTGACCTGGTCGAGGATGCCTGCGGTGCCGCAGGGATGCAGGACCTGATCGGGCAAAGGCAATCCGTGCTGGCGGCGATGACCTTTCCTGCGCCGACGCGCATCATCCAGCCGGGCATGGCGGTGACGATGGACTATTCGGCGGCCAGGCTGAACATCTGGATCGGCAAGGATGGCCGGATCGAGCGCGTGACCTGCGGGTAGGAATTGAAAACGCCGCCGGAGACACGGGTCCCGGCGGCGTTTTGCAACAGGCCAGTAGAGCGGTATTACTTCGGGATTTGATAAGTCTTGTGGCAGTCCCCGCAGGAACCTCCAACAGCGGCCATACCCGCACCGATGGTTTCCACAGAAGAGACATCCATTGCTGTCGCCGCAGCGTTGAGCGCGCCCGCTTTTTTCAGGAAGTCATCCCAGTTCGTCCAGATGTCGGCCTTGGCCACTGACTTCGGATCTTCGGCCTGGGTTTCGAACTTGGCACCGATATCTGCCGAGGCAGCGATGACGGCGGCCTTGGCCGCCTCAGCGGCGGCCGCGTCGTAGGGGGTCTTGCCTCCTGCCATCTCGCCCAGGATCTTGGCGTTCATGCCCAGGGTGTCCATCAGCTCTTGGCGAGCCTTGACCGTCGGGTCGGTTGCTTCAGCTGCAAAGACTACGCTTGCGGCGACCATCGCGCTTACAAAAATGAATTTTCCGAACTTCATGGATCTCGCTCCCGCCATTGCATTCCACGGTAGTATAGGCAGAGGACAGATTGTCACATCACCCACGTTTTCGTGATCCCTGTTTACTGGCGCAAACCTGCTGTGCGAATTTGCAGGAAAGCTGACGTCCGCTTAAGCAAGGCCCCCCGTGTGTCGAGGTCGGAGACGGCGTGCGGCTGTTTCGAGCCCATGAAAACGGCCGAAGTCGGCCGGAGGCAGCCGCATAGCTGCTATGCGCAACGTCAGAATTTTGGATTTCGCCGTTTTCCGTGAAAAGTCGCTGCATGGCTGCAGCCAGAAAATGCAGGGAAATGGGCGAGAAAAACGCAATGCAAGGCCACGACAGCTCAAATTTCCGTGGCGCGGGTTTACCGCGATGTGATTTGAACCTGGAAGTTCATAATCCTAAATTGGTCTCATCAAGCAATTGAACTGCTTGATATAAATTTTTGACCGAAAGGAAAAATCATGAAACGTCTTCTTGCATCCGTTGCTGTTGTGCTGGTGTCTACGGCAGCTTCTTTTGCCGATACCGGCTATAATCAGGTGTCCTCGAACATCGCGTCGCAGGTCCAGACGCTGGTTCCCGGCGCGGATCTGTCGAACCTGACGACGGCGCAGTACGCGCAGTTGGTCTCGCTGTTTTCGAACTCGGACAACTACGGGGCGGGTGAAGATCCGGCTGGCCAGATCAAGGCCATCCTCGGCAACTCGTAAACGGGTCTTGTCGTATGGCAAAGCAGAAGGCCGGGCGCTTGCCCGGCCTTTCGCATGTCAGGCCTATTGCAACAAGGCCAGAAGGTCGGGGCTGGGGTAGCCGTCGGCCACGCGGCCGAGCGACTTCTGGAATGCCTTGACCGCCGCGATGGTCTTGGGGCCGATGCGGCCGTCAACGCCGCCCGCATCGAACCCGGCCTTGGTGAGGCGGTCCTGCAGATCGCGGCGTTCGGGCAGCGTCAGGGCACGCCATTCGCGGGGCCAACTGGCCTTGATCGGGGGGCCACCCGCGATGCGATCGGCAAGGTGGCCGATGCCGATGACATAGGCGTCGGCGGTGTTGTAGCGCTCGATCACCTGGAAATTGGGGAAGATGAGGAAGGCCGCCCCCCGTGATCCTCCGGGAAGAAGGACGGATGCAGGGCCGAAGTCGGGCAGATCGCCGCCAGCCATGGGACGGATGCCCATGGACTGCCATTCGGCGACCGGCTTTTTCACCGCCGCCGTGGTCTGGTCGTAGTCGAAGCCCTTTGGCAGGGTGATCTCCAGCCCCCAAGGCTGACCCTTGGTCCAGCCCCAGTGGCGCAGATAGTTGGCGGTAGAGGCGAGCGCGTCCGCGGGGTCATCGCCCCAGATGTCGCGCCGTCCGTCCCCATTGAAATCGACCGCAAAGGCGGCCCAGGACGAGGGCATAAACTGGGTGTGACCGCTGGCGCCGGCCCAGCTGCCGACCAGTTTGTCGGTCGTCGTGTGGCCATCCTGCAGGATTCTCAGGGCGGCGATCAGTTCGCCCTCGAAGAAATCGGCGCGCCTGCCGTCGTAGGCGAGGGTGGCGAGAGACGCGATCACCGGCAACTTGCCGCGAAAGGTGCCGTAGGCGCTTTCCAGGCCCCAGACCGCAACGACGACCTTGGCATCGACGCCGTATTGCGCCTCGATCTTGGCGAGCAAGTCCTTGTTGGCGGCGAGAGCCTTTTGGCCCAGTGCGATGCGGTCATCGGAGACGGCGGTGTCGAGGTAATCCCAGACGGTTTTCGTAAATTCGTTCTGGTTGCGGTCTTTTTCGACGATGGCGGGGTCGAACTGCGCGCCGCGCAGGGTAGCATCGAAGGTCGCGGCGGTATCGCCAGCCGCCAGCGCACGGGGGCGAAAGGCGGTGATCCACGCCTCAAGTCCCGCCTGATTGCCCACCGGGGGATTGGCCATGGTCGCCTCATTTTCGTCGAGTGTTTGCACGAGGCCGGTCTGCGCGGCGGCGCATAGGGGCAGAATGGCGAGGGCCATGGCCAGCCAGAATGCGTGCGTCATCGGGGAAACCTTTGCATGGGCGGCACCCTAGCCGAGGGGACGCGGTCGCGCCAAGCCCCCTAGCGGCGTCTGCGCACGACCTTGCGCCGTGCGGCATCCTTGGCGGCCTGTTGACCCGGACGGCGCGCGCCGCTTTTGCCGGGCGGACCACGGCGACCACCGGGCAAGGCGCGATCCTCGATTTCCAGCAGTTCCAGCATCAGGCCGCCGGTAACCGGGACCGCCTCGGCCAGACGGACGGTGACCTTTTGGCCAATGCCGATGGTGATGCCGGTGTCGGAACCTTGCAGCGTTTGCGTGTCGGCGTCGTAGTGGAAGAACTCGCGCCCGACGGAGCGGATCGGCACAAGCCCGTCGGCACCCGTCTCATCCAGTTTCACGAAAAGGCCAAAGCGCTGCACGCCCGAGATGCGGCCCGCGAAGGTGCTGCCCACACGGTCGGCAAGGTAGGCGGCAAGGTAGCGGTCGGTGGTGTCGCGCTCCGCCGCCATGGAACGGCGTTCGGCGTCGGAGATCAGCTTGGCAGTTTCTTCGAGGTTCTCGATGTCCCATGGGCTGAGGCCGTCCTTGCCCCAGCCGTGGCCTGCGATCAGGGCGCGGTGGACGATCAGGTCGGAATAGCGCCGGATCGGCGAGGTGAAGTGGGCGTAGTTCTGCAGCGCGAGGCCGAAATGGCCAAAGTTTTCGGGGTGGTAGTAGGCCTGTGTCATCGAGCGGAGGGTGGTGATGTTCATCAGCTCGTCAAACTCGGTGTCCTGCGCCTGGGCCAGCAGACGGTTCAGGTGCGCGGTTTTCAAGACCTGGCCCTTGGCGAGGGTGAAGCCCGACGCACCCGCAACCTCGCGCAGGGCGTCGAGTTTTTCGGGGCTGGGTTCTTCATGCACACGGTAGAGGAGCGGGCGTTTCAGGCGCTGCAACTCCTCGGCAGCGGCGACATTGGCCGCAATCATGAATTCCTCGATCAGCTTGTGCGCGTCCAACCGTTCGCGGAAGGCGATGGAGGTGATGTTCCCCGCGTCGTCCAAGCTGATCTTGCGTTCTGGCAGGTCGAGGTCCAGTGGTTCGCGGTCGGCACGGGCAAGCTTGATCGCCTCATAAGCCGCGTAAAGCGGGCGGATCACGGGGTCGAGGAGGGGTTCAGTTATGGCATCTGGGGCGCCATCCATGGCGTCTTGCACTTGCGCGTAATGCAGCGAGCCTTGCGACCGCATCATGCCGCGAAAGAACTGGTGCGCGATCTTGTGGCCACCTGCGTCGATGCGCATCCGCACCGCAAGGCAGGGGCGGTCGACGTGTTCGTGAAGGCTGCAAAGGTCGCCTGACAGGATGTCCGGCAGCATCGGCACCACGCGGTCAGGGAAGTAGGTGGAGTTGCCGCGTTTGCGCGCCTCGCGGTCGAGGGGGCTGGCGGGGTGGACATAGGCCGAAACATCGGCGATGGCGACCCAGATGACGTGGCCGCCGGGATTGCCGGGCTCCTGGTCCGGTTCGGCATAGACGGCATCGTCGCGGTCGCGGGCATCGATCGGGTCGATGGTCACCAGCGGCAGGGTGCGGAGATCGGCGCGACCGTCCATCGTGACGGGCTGGGCCGCGTCAGCCTCGGCGATGACCGGATCGGGGAACTGGTCCGGGATGCCGTGTTGGTGGATAGCGATCAGGCTGACCGCCTTGGGGCCGGAGGGATCACCCAGCCGGGCCGTGATGCGGGCCTGCGGCAGGCCCATCTTGCGGTTGCCGACAGCCTCACCTTCGACCAACTCGCCATCGCGGGCGTCCATGGTGTGATCGCGGGCGACGCGCCATTCCTTGTCGGAGCCCTTGTCGATGGGCAGGATGCGCCCGCCTTCGGCATTGACGCGAAAGACGCCCAGCACCTTGATCGGGTTCGACCCGAGGGCCCGGATCAACCGCGCCTCGTAGGTATAATCGTCGAGGTCGACCTTGGTCAGCCGCGCGAGGATGCGGTCGCCTGCGGCCATCGCAGGCTCGCCGCGTTTGGCGATGATCAGGATACGGCCCACGTCTTTGTCGACGCCCTCCTCCAGCGGTTCGGCGAAAAGATCGCCTGCGGCATCGGGCGGCAGCACGCGCAGGATGGCTACGGGCGGAAGCTCACCAGCGGGGCGGAAGTGGCGGGACTTTTTCTCGACGACGCCCTCGGCCTCAAGTTCCTTGAGCAGGCGCTTCAGGTCGATGCGGGCATCCCCTTTGATCCCGAACGCCTTGGCGATGTCGCGCTTGGCGGTCAGGGTGGGGTTGTCAGTGATCCATTGGCGGATCTGGTCTTTGGTGGGGATCGGGTTCATGCGGGGGGACGTAGCACGACCAGGGCCCCGCGAAAACCCGAGGCTTGTTCCAGTTGGGACAAATATCCCCCGCGGCGCGTCCCGCACCCATGTCCGGAGCCTCCGGCGGGGATATTTGTGCCAAGCGGAAAGCCTAAAGTTCCAGCACCATTTCGCGGTGAGGGATGCCGGCGTCCATGAATTCCGGGCCTTCAGCCACAAACCCCAGCGCCTGGTAAAAGCCGATCGCGTAGGTCTGCGCGCCCAGACGCACCTCGGACAGGCCAAGGCGGCTGCGGCATTCGGCGATGGCCGCCATCATCAAGGCCTTGCCCATGCCGGTACCGCGCAGTTCCGGCAGGACGCAAACGCGCCCGACCTTGGCGACTTCGCCCTTGAAAAGGATGCGGGCGGTGCCGACGGGGCGGCCGTGCTTCACTGCCAAAAGGTGCGTGGCCTCGCTGTCGAGGCCGTCCACTTCAAGGTCAGGATCGACACCCTGTTCGTCGATGAAGACCGTGCGGCGCAGGGCCTGGCAGGTCTCGATGTCGGTTGTCGGCGCAATGCGAAGGGTCACGCAAAGTAGTCCTTGAGAATGCGACCGTAGATGGCCTTCAGTTGATGGATCTGGGAAACCTCGACCCGTTCGTCAACCTGATGCATGGTTTTCCCGACCAGACCGAATTCGACCACCGGGCAATGATCCTTGACGAAGCGCGCATCCGACGTGCCGCCACTAGTGGAGTTGACGGGGGTGACGCCGGTTTCGGCCTGCACCGACCGGGCGACGAGGGCCGAGAACTCTCCAGGCGCGGTGAGGAAGCTTTTGCCGGAAATGCTGACCTTCAGGTCAAGGCCGACTCCGGTCTCGGCGGCAACGGCATGTGCATACTCTTGCAGCCATTTGGTCAGCGATACGCCCGAATGCAGGTCGTTGAAGCGGATGTTGACGGTGGCGGTGCCGCGCGCGGGGATCACGTTGGTCGCAGGGTTACCGCAGTCGATGGTGGTGATCGCGAGTGTCGACGCGTCGAAATGGGCGGTGCCCTGATCCAGCGGCTCCGCCTCAAGCCGGGCAAGGAACTTCACCAGCGCCGACAGCGGGTTTTTCGCCCGGTGAGGATAGGCGGAATGGCCTTGCACGCCGGTTGCGGTGATGTTGGCGGTCATCGAGCCACGACGCCCGATCTTGATCATCTCGCCCATCACGTTGGGGCAGGTCGGCTCGCCCACAAGGCAATGGGTCATGCGCTCGCCATTGGCGGCCATCCAGTCGAGAAGGGCAACGGTGCCATCGGTCGCCTCACCCTCTTCGTCGCCGGTGATGGTCAGGATGACTGCCCCATCCGGCGGGGTCGTCTGCACAAAGTCGATGGCGGCGGCGGCAAAGGCAGCGACGCCCGATTTCATGTCCGTGGTGCCGCGTCCAAACATGAAGCCGTCGACAATGGCCGCGCCAAAAGGGTCATGCGTCCAGGCCGCAGCGTCGCCCACCGGCACGACATCGGTATGGCCATTGAACCCGAACGTCTTGTTCGCGCCATGCCGTCCCCAGCGCGCGAACAGGTTCGCCGTTCGGCCCCGATCCACCCGAACGCAATGAAATCCGGCGGAAACGAGGCGATTTTCCAGCAAAACCAGTGCGCCGCCCTCAACGGGTGTGACCGAAGCGCAACGCACCAGGCTTGCTGTCAGCTCAACAGGGTCGGTAGGGGCGTGCGGCATATCTGGAGGATCCCGATTTGGCTCTACAACGCATAGCGGTCCTGATGCGCCGGGGCAACCAGACGGCCCGGAGGACAGCAATTGCACCGCGGCAGTTGTTTGCAGAAAATCGTCATCGATTCCAGATTTCGATGACAAATCAACGGGTCTGCGCGAATCTGATCACAAGAAGAAACGTCCTGAGGCAGGGCGAACACCGGACCAACGTGTCCGCAATCGGGGCAAGACCTTACGCGTTCAGCGCCACTCTGAACGCGGGGTGTGGATTGTTCTGTCTTCGGGAAACCGGAGGCCCGCATGCCAGCGACTGGCGCAGAACTGACCTACAATACCGGTGCGTCGGCACTGCAATTGGCCAACACCATCATGGGCGACGGGATCACAGTCCTGAATGCGACCTATTCCGGGGCCAGCACGTCCAAGGCGATCTACACCAATGGCGGTTTGTCCACTGGCGTTGTCCCCGGGACGACGGGCGTCATCTTTTCAACCGGCCGGGCCGCGGATTTCACCCAGTCGAGCGGCGATCCCAACCGGTCTACCGGTACGGGGTCGGATTCTGCGGGCATCGACAACAATGCCCAGTTCAACACCATTGCGGGCGCGCGGACCTATGATGCGTCCTATATCGACATCGATTTTCGTCCCGTCGGCAACTACATGACATTCCAGTTCGTGCTGTCGTCGGAGGAATATCCGGAATTTGCCAACTCGCAGTACAACGACGTAGTGGGCGTCTGGATCAATGGCGCCCATGTGCCAGTGTCAATCGGGACCGGGATCAACGGGATCACCAATATCAACGGCAACACCCAGCCGAACCTTTACGTCAATAACACGAACGATGCTTTCAACACGGAAATGGACGGCTTTACCATCACGCTGTCGCTGACGGTGCCGGTCAATCCGGGGGTGACCAATTCGATCCGCATCGGTGTCGCCGATACTGCAGTCGCGTCCTATGACACCAACCTTCTGATCGCCGCGGACTCTGCGCAGACGTCAGTCGCGGCGCGCGATGATGCGGCTGACATCATTGCCAGCGGCACCACGACGATCAATATCCTGGGCAATGACATCGGACCAAACAGTCCGGCCCTGGTGATCAAGCAGATCAACGGTCAAAATGTGGTTGCCGGGCAGACGATCACACTGTCCACGGGCCAGCAGGTGACGGTGAACGCGAACGGGACGCTGACGATCCTGGGGGACGGGCAGACCGAAGTTGCGAACTTTACCTATACCGTGCAGGCTGGCAACACAGGTCCGACCGATGTCGGCATCGTCACGATCAACTCGATCCCCTGCTTTGTCGCGGGAACCCGTATCCGGACATCCCGGGGCGAGGTTGCGGTTGAAGACCTTGAAGTCGGGGATCTGGTCACCACGCTGGACGACGGCTTGCAGCCGCTGCGCTGGATCGGCCGCAAATCGGTCGCTGCCAAGGGAAATCTTGCCCCGGTACGGATCAAGGCGGGGACATTCGGTGACCACGGCACGCTGATGGTGTCCCCCCAGCACCGCATCCTGGTGCGCGACGCCTTGGCCGAGCTTTTGTTCGGAGAAAAGGACGTGCTGGTTGCGGCCAAGGACCTCATCAACGACCGGTCGATCCGGTCCGTGCCCGGCGGATCGTTAGACTATGTTCATCTGTTCTTTGACCGTCACCAGATCGTCTTTTCCGAAGGTCTGGCCACGGAGAGCTATCTGCCAGGACCGCAGACAGCACATGCCTTTGACAATAAGATGATGGCCGAGCTGAACGAGATTTTTGGGGATCCGGGTCTGTCGGGCGACGCCGTCCGTTCGGTGCGGCCGGGTTTGAAAAGTTTCGAGGCCCGCGCTCTTGTCCAGGCGGCACGGCCAGCGCGGTCCCCCTTTGCCAAAAAGGTGGAGCGGTCACGGCACCGGTACGGTAAGGCCGCTTAGCCCCCCGTCAGGTGCGGTCATCGCCGTCGAAAAACGGCGTCATCTGCGCGACGATAACGGCATTTTCCGCAAGCGCGCGATCCATCAGGGCGCGCTCTTCGGCGGCAATCTCGTCGCCATTGGCCAGCCGTTCGTCCAGCGGCCCATAGCCCGAGACATCGAGAGGCGCGAGGTCGGCCTGTTTCAACACGACGACGGTTTCGCGCACGGCTTCGGCCTCATCGACACCCGTAGCGTAAATCAGAAGCGCGGCTCCGGTGGAGCCTTCGGGCAAGCCGTCATCGGCCTTGCGGCCAACCTCGACGACAAGCGTGAAGACTTGCTGAGGGCGGGGGGTGTCGGCCATGGGATGCTCTGTCGGAAGGGTACCGCGACGTCCTGCGCGCCGGACTCGGCGCTGTCAAGCATCATTGCCGTTAGCGGATTGTTCGCTTTCTGGCGGCAAAGTCGGGGGCCTTGGTCCCAACAGCGCGTGTCCCCCATGGTCGATGCCACGAAACTTTCGGTTGAAACCGGCATTGACGCGGACCAGATGGCCCAGGCCATGTTTGGCCCGTCAATCAAGATCGTCAGCGCGACATATGAGGGCGACCCTGCCAGTACAGGTCTGTGGTCCGGTGGCGACAAGGTGGCGGGCGACCTGACGCTATCGGATCAGGGCGTCATCCTGTCCACGGGACGGGCCGCTGACATTACCAATACCAAGGGCGAGGCAAACCAGAGTGATTCCTGGACCTCCGACACCCAGGGCGTGGACAACGATGCCGACATGAATGGGGTCGCGGGGACCAAGACCTTTGACGGTGCGATCTTCAAGGCTGATTTCGTGCCGCAAGGGTCGACCCTGACGATGCAGGTCACCTTTTCGTCCGAGGAATACCAGAACCTGTCGGTGACCGGCTGGAACGATGCGGTTGGCATCTGGGTCAACGGCGAAAAGATGCAGATGACCGTGGGAAAGGGCGACATCACCGTCAACAACATCAACGGCTCGTCAAACAAGGACCTTTACGTCAACAACGGTGACTACCCGTTCAATACCGAAATGAACGGTTTCACCGTCACGCTGACCTTGCGGGCGCCAGTAAAGGCGGGCGAGGTCAACTCGATCAAGATCGGCATCGCGGACGGTGGCGACGCGGCCTATGACAGCAACCTTCTGATCGCGGGCCACAGCATCGAGACGCCGGTCATCGCACAAGACGACCAATTCGAGATGGATTTGGGTGAAAAGACCCTCGTCGACATCGTTGGCAACGACAACGCGAATGGCAACGGCACCCTGATGATTACCAAGATCAACGGGCAGCCGGTCAAGGCCGGGGACATTGTGACGTTGGCTAACGGGGTTGAGGTGGTAGTGAACGCCGATGGCACCGTCACTCTGGTCGCGGATCCCGATGACAAACCCGGCGAGACGTCGTTTAGCTATGAGGTGTCGGATGAAGCGGGCAATACCGATACCGGCCTTGTGCAAGGCAATGTCGTGCCGTGCTTTGTCGCGGGCACCCGCATCGCGACCCCAACCGGGCCGCGCCCGGTCGAGGCACTGCGCGCAGGCGATCTGGTCCTGACGCTGGATCACGGTGCGCAGCCGGTGCGATGGGCGGGCAGCGTGGTCGCACCGGGCATCGGCGATACCGCCCCGATCCTGATCCCTGACGGGGTGTTCGGCCCGCACGACGCCATTTGGCTGTCACCGCAGCACCGGGTCTGCCTGAGCGGCTGGGCCGTCGAAATGCTCACCGGAGCAGGGCACGTTCTCGCGCGGGCGCGCCATCTGGTGGTCGCCGGGATCGCCGATTGCCGTGAGACCGGCCCTATCAGTTATGTGCATGTGATGTTCGACCGCCACGAGATCATCGCGGCCAATGGGCTCTGGTGCGAAAGCTATCGTCCAGGACCGGCCTCGCTGGCGGGGCATTCGCAGGCGGTGCGGGCCGAACTTTTCGCGCTGTTTCCCACGCTCGCGCGCGACCCGGTGGGGGGGCATGCCGCCCTGGCCCGACCCGAGGCGCGTCTGCACGAGGTGATTGTGGCTGCATCGATGAACGGGTTGATCACGCCAGACGATCAGGGCGAATGGATCTTTCGCACCAAGGGTGCTGCGGAATCACGCGCCGCATGATCGGGGCGTCGCTCGCTCCGAAGTCTGCGTCATCTGGGAAGGGACGGCGCGTCGATGCCTTCGGGTCTAGTCGCGCAACAGCTCATTGATGCTGGTCTTGGACCGCGTTTGCGCGTCCACCTTTTTCACGATCACCGCGCAGTAAAGGTTGATGCCGCCCTTGGACGGCATGGACCCTGCGACCACGACCGACCCTGCGGGCACTTCGCCATACATCACCGCGCCGGTTTCGCGGTCGACGATCTTGGTCGATTTGCCGATGAACACGCCCATGCCAAGGACCGAGCCTTCGCGGATTATGCAGCCCTCAACGACTTCGCTGCGCGCGCCGATAAAGCAGTCGTCCTCGATGATCGTGGGGCCGGCCTGCATCGGTTCCAGCACCCCACCGATGCCGACACCACCGGACAAGTGGACGCGCTTACCGATCTGCGCGCAGGAGCCGACTGTGGCCCAGCCATCGACCATCGAGCCCTCGTCGACATAGGCGCCGATGTTCACGAAGGACGGCATCAAGACGACGTTTTTGCCGATGAACGCCGAGCGGCGCACGATGGAGCCGGGCACAGCGCGGAAACCGGCTTCGCGCCAGTCCTCGGCAGTCCAGCCCTGCCACTTCGATGGCACCTTGTCCCACCAGTTCGACCCGCCATTCGACCCCGAAATCTCGTACATGTCGGTCAGCCTGAACGACAGTAGCACCGCTTTTTTGGCCAATTGGTTCACATACCAGTCGGAACCGCGCTTTTCCGCCACGCGCAGAGTGCCGCCGTCGAGAGCCGTCAACGTCGCCTCAATAGCATCGCGCGTCTCGCCCTTTGTCGAAGGGCTGATCGCGTCACGGGCCTCCCACGCGGCGTCAATGGCGGATTCAAGGGCTGCATGGGTCATGATGTCTCCTGGCGCAAGGTCTGCGGCCTTTTACGCAGGCAAGGTGTCTTGCGCAATTGGCCTTGGCTGGCATGATCAAGAGGGTCACGGGGCATGATGGCATACTACGTCAAAGCGCTGGATGCGGGCACTTGGCCCGATTTTGCCAAGTTGGCCGAGGCGCATAATGGCATCTGGGGGGCTGCTGGTGCATGGCCTTCCACGCCAAGGGCAAAGGCTGGGGCGTGTCTGCCGACCTGAACCGGGCCGAAAAGGAGACACTGGTGCGTGAAGGCCGCGCCCGTGCGGCGCTGGTCTATGACGGTGCCAGGGCCGTTGGCTGGTGCCAGTTCGGCACGCCCCTGGAACTGCCGCGCATCAAGAACCTTGCCGCCTATCAGGCCGCAGGTGTGGCCGTGCCTGACTGGCGGGTCACTTGTTTCTTTGCGGGCAAGGACCATCGCGGCAAGGGCGTCGCCGCTGCGGCCTTGCAAGGGGCACTTGCCGAGATCGCGCGCCTCGGCGGCGGGGTGGTGGAAGGCTTTCCCGAAGATACCGCAGGCCGCAAGGTGTCTGGATCGTTTCTGTTCAACGGCACGCTGGCGATGTTCGAAGCCGAAGGGTTCACCCGCGCCCGGCAGATCGGCAAGTACAAATGGGTCGTCGTGCGCGAGGTCGCGGCCTTTCCTTGATGCGTGCCAACGGATAGGTCTGGCGAAAGCCGTTCAATCAAAGGCCCCGCGATGAAAGACGAACCCCGCGCCCATCCGTTTCGAGACAGCGGCCAAGACGTCGATGCGGTCAAGCGCATCCCCGACACGCCACAGACCCGAGCGCCGGCCTACCGGCTTGCGTTCACCGACCGCGATTTCATGACGCGCGAGGAATTACGCCCGGTGCGGCTGCAGCTGGAGTTGTTGAAGCCGCAGATGATCATGGACGAGCGGGGGATTGAATCCACCATCGTGATGTTCGGAGGCGCGCGCATTCCGGCACCGGAACGCAAGGACAAAGCGCGCACCCCAACGCTCGCGGGCCTGTCTCGCTACTACGAAGAAGCGCGGCGCTTTGCGTACCTGATGACCGAGCGCAGCCTGCTGACCTCTGGGCGCGAGGATGTCATCATGACGGGGGGCGGCCCCGGTGTGATGGAGGCGGGCAATCGCGGTGCAGATGAGGCCGGGGGCCAGTCCATCGGCCTCAACATCGTTCTGCCACATGAACAGGCCCCAAACGCCTATGTGACGCCGGACCTGTCGTTCAACTTTCACTACTTTGCCATCCGCAAGATGCATTTCCTGATGCGGGCCAAGGCCATCTGCGTTTTTCCCGGCGGTTTTGGCACCCTGGACGAAATGTTCGAATCGCTGACGCTGATCCAGACCCGGCGGATGAAAGCGGTGCCGTTCTTGCTGTTCGGGCGCGAGTGGTGGGAAAAGATCATCAACTGGGCGGCGCTGGCCGAGGCAGGGGTGATCTCGCCGGATGACCTTAAGTTGTTTGTGTTCGTCGAGACAGCGGAAGAGGCGGTGGCCGAGATCGACGGGTGGGTTGCGCCCTGTTGATGCAGGGCGCGCAAGCCCCGCCCTAGTGCTCGGCGTGGAGTTTCTGCCAGGCGATGATGTGCAGGATGATGAACAGCGGCACGACAAAAGCCGGGATCATCGCCATCGGCAGGGCCTGCATCAGTAGGGGCGGCGCCTCGCCATCCAGCTTCAGCGGAAAGCCATTGCCGCTCAGGATCGCGGTGCCGAAGGCTGCCACGAAATCGGCCATGCCCACATAGATCAGGGTCCGGGTTTGTTTCTGCCATCCCGAGCTGCGTCGCTCTACCGCCAGCACGACCGTCAGGGCGAAGATACCCACCGCAAGATCGCCGAGGCCCGCCGTCAGGGCAAACACCGATGGCAATTCGCCGAGACCCCAGAGCATCAGAAAGACGACGCCAATGACGCGCCATGTCTGCGCGCCGACAACCCAGGCGAGGTCGAGTGTGGCGACCCACGAGCGAAGGGCAGGAAGGGAGCGGTAGGCCAATAGATAGATCAACAGCGGCGTGATCGCGGCGAGCGCCAAAGGAAAAGGGACCGACTTGCCAAAGGTCAGAAAGAGTCCCGCATGGGTCAGGGACATGATCGCGGCAAACCAGACGGCCAGAATGATCCACAGCAGGGGAAGGCGCAGCGGGGACCCGGCAATCGGGTGAGCAAAGGATTGGTCGGTCATGGTGGTCTCCTTTTATGTGCAGATACACTATTAAGGGCAGGGTTTTGCACGGGCTAAAACCCGTTCAGTGTCAGATCTTTTTGAGCGTGGCCAGCAGGTCCTGTGCGGTGTCAGCGCCTATGTTGTCGACGAGTTCCGTCTGGAACTTGGTCCAGATCGGCATCGCGGCGGCCAGTTTGGCCTCCCCTGACTTGGTCAGTTTCAGGATGCGCAGCCGGGCATCCTCGGACTCCGCCACGGTGACCCAGCCTTTACGGGTCAGAAGGTCGAGGTTGCGGGTCATCGTGGTGCGGTCGGTGCCAAGGCGTTCGGCAAGGTGGGTGATCGTGATCTCGCCAAAGCCGGAAATCAGCGACAGCGTGGTGAACTGCGGCGCGGTCAGGCCGGCCAATTTCGCCGCTTCTTCAAAGCTGCGCATCAGCCGCCGCGTGGTGCGCTGCAGGTTGAAGGTCAGGCAGTTGGCGGGGTGAATCAGATTCATACCGTGCAGATACACGGAATGGCGCGATTCGGCAAGATAGGGAATGGCGTCAGGTCAATTGGGCCAATGTCTGCCGCTGCCAGTTGGGCAGGAATTCGACGTGCCCACAGTTGGCGAACCGCGCCAGCCGGTCCAGTTCGCCCTCTAGCCTCAATAGGCGTCCTGACCCCAATTTCACCCCCGGTTCCGGCCAGAATGCCTTGACCCGGAGCACATTCTGATCGCGGAACGCCTTGGCGTCGATGCGCCCGATCAGGCGGTCGCCTTCCAGGACGGGGAAAACGTAGTAGCCGTAAGTCCGTTTGGGTTCGGGCACGAAGACTTCGATGCGGTAGCGGAACCCAAACAAGTGCTCGGCCCTGTCGCGGTCGCGCAAGGAGGGGTCAAAGGGCGACAGGATCCGCAGGCGATTGACAGGTTCAGGGGGCGTTTCGGACAGGGTCGAAGGTTTGATCACCATGCGACGCAGCTGACCGGCGGCACCCATCACGTCGACCTCGATCACAGTGCCGTCAGCCAATGCCGCCCTGACCCAAGCCTTGGCCTCATCGGACGTGACGGCGTTCCAGTAGGCCGCGATCTCGCCGCTGGTACCAAAGCCCAGATGGTCCAGCGCCGACCCGCTGGCCCAGTCGATCTTCAGCGCGCGGTCGGGCACGTTGCCGCGATGCGCCTCGGGGATCACGCGTTCCGTCAGGTCGTAGACCTTGTGAAAGCCGTCGCGGCCGGTGATCGCCAGTTGCCCGGTGCGCCAGAGCCACTCCAGCGCCGTCTTGGAGGGATGCCAGTCCCACCAGCCACCGTGGCCCCGCGCCTCGCCTTCGCTCACATCGGCGGATTTGACCGGGCCGTGGTCCTCGATCCGGCGCAGGATGCGGTCAAACTGCGCCTCATACCCGTCGCGAAACCAGCTTTTCCAATTCGCACGAAGTCGGTCTGCGTCGCGCTGGAACCTGAGCTGCCACATCGGGAACAGCGATACCGGCAGGATCGATGCGTCATGCGTCCAATGTTCCCAAAGGGCGCGGTCTTTTTCCAGCAACCGCTTCAGCGCGTCAGGCTGGTAGGTCTGGCGGCGGCTCCACAGGATCATGTGATGCGCGCGTGCGACAGTATTGATGCTGTCGACCTGCACGAACCCGATGCGGTCGATCAGGGTCGCAAGGGATGCACCCTTGAGCGGACCCGTTGGCGCCTCGGCCAGTGCATGGCGGTCGAGGAAGATGCTCCGGGCGAGGGTGTTGGAGAGGACGGGGAAAGGCATTGGCGCAGGCTACCAGCCCGAGGGGTGGTGTCAAACCGCCCGCGCCAACTTCCGTTCTTCGCGGAACGACATCAGGCGTTTTCCTTGTTCGTCCCAGAGGTGCAGGCGAACCGAGGCAAAGCTTTGCCAAATCGTCAGGCGTTGGGCTTCGGCCAGGTCGCGGTGGTCGCGCAGGACCTCTGCAAGGCGATAGAACGGGATCCTGCTGTACAGGTGATGGACATGGTGGATGCCGATATTCGCGGTCATCCAGCGTAAGGGCTGCGGCAGGACGTAGTGCGAACTGCCCTCAAGTGCGGCATCGTGGAGCTGCCAGTCTTCCCCCTTGGCCCAATGCGTCTCTTCGAACTGGTGCTGCACGTAGAAAAGCCAGACCCCGATGGTGGCAGCGATGACCGATGTCGGCAGATAGATCAGCAGGACCGGCATCAGCCCGCCCAGCCAGATGATCAGCGTCAGCATCATGGCGATGGCGGCATTGGTGCCCATGGCAGAGGTCCAATAACGCCAGCCCTGGTTCATCAGCCCCAATGGCAGGCGGTTTTGCAGGATGAACAGATAGCTTGGCCCCAGGACAAACAGCACCAGCGGGTGGCGATACAGCCGGTACAAAAAGCGGCCAAACCGGCTGCGGGCACGGTATTCCTGAACTGTCAGGGTCAGAACGTCGCCGATGCCGCGCTTGTCCAGGTCGCCATGATGGGCGTGGTGGATGGCATGGGTGCGTCGCCAGACGTCGTAAGGTGTCAGCGTCAGCACGCCAAGCGTCCGGCCGACCCAGTCCTGCGCCTTGCGGTTGGGAAAGTACGAAGCATGGCCGCAATCGTGCTGGATGACGAAGATCCGCACCAGAAAGGCACCGTTCAGGACTGCCAGACCAAAGGCCAGCCAGTAGCTGACCGAAAGGCTTGCCCAGGCCAGTGCCCACAGGAGCACAAAGGGCACCAACGTCACCACCAGCTCCATCACGCTGCGGCTGGTGGACGGGTCGCGATACTTGGCCAGGACCTGTACCCATTCGCGCGCGGACCGGCTTGCTCCCTCGTCGGGGGCGGAGATGTCGGATGTCATGGAATTGCCCTTGGCCTGTTCTTATCGTGCCCGGAAGAGTCGCCGGACATCCTTTGTTATACGGGGTTGTACCTTTTTCCCCCGACACAATGCCATGCGGCAAACGGTCTGGATACCGGTCAAATCGCGCGCACTGATCTGCGTTGCTTTTCGGTCGCGGATTTCAACTGGCCACAGGCAGCCATTATATCCTCGCCGCGGGGGGTGCGGATGGGGCTGGCATAGCCTGCATTGTGGATGATGTCGGCAAAGGTGTGGATGCGGTTGCCCGAGGATCGCTTGTAGGGCGCACCGGGCCATTCGTTGAACGGGATCAGGTTTACCTTGGCGGGAATGCCGCGCAGCAACTCCACCAGTCGGTAGGCGTCCTCCTTGGTGTCGTTCACGCCGTCCAGCATCACGTATTCAAAAGTGATGCGTTCGGAGTTCGACAGACCGGGATAGTCGCGCAGCGCCTCCAGCAACGCCGCGATGTTCCATTTCTTGTTTATCGGCACAAGTTGGTCGCGGACAGCATCCGTGGTGGCGTGGAAACTGACCGCAAGCAGGCAGCCGATTTCCGTCGCCGTTCGTGCGATTTCCGGCACCACGCCACTTGTCGACAGCGTGATGCGGCGGCGGCCAAGGGCAATCCCTTCGCCGTCCATCACGATCTTCATCGCGTCGCGGACGTTTTCAAAGTTGTACAACGGCTCGCCCATGCCCATCAGCACGACGTTGGAGATCAGCCGCACCTCGACCTTGGGCGCGCCCTGCACCGGCCATTCGCCCAAGTCG
Source organism: Rhodobacterales bacterium (assembly GCA_031430315.1). Taxonomy (GTDB): domain Bacteria; phylum Pseudomonadota; class Alphaproteobacteria; order Rhodobacterales; family Rhodobacteraceae; genus JAJNPS01. The sequence continues at coordinate 18,617 of JANPBI010000222.1, forward strand.
TCGCGCGCCAGCATGACCTGGCCGACGATTTCGCCCGCCGTCAGGTTGCGTACAAGTTTCTGCGTGCCGGTGTGGCAGAACGAACAGGTCAGCGTGCAGCCGACCTGGCTGCTGATGCACAACGTCCCACGATCGGTTTCTGGGATATAGACGACTTCGACCTCATGCCCGCCTGCGATGCGGACGAGGTACTTGCGGGTGCCGTCGGCGCTGATCTGGCGGGTGACCACCTGTGGCAGTTCGATGACGAAGTTCGCCGCCAGCAATGCGCGGTAGTCCTTGGCCAGGTTGGTCATTGCGCCAAAGTCGCGCACGCCCCAGTGATAGACCCATTGCCACAACTGCCCCAGCCGCATCCTGGCCTGCCGCTCGGGCGTGCCAGCGGCGATTAGGGCCGCCAGCAGCTGGTCGCGCGTCAGACCGACGATGTTGGTCAACCCGCCCTCGGGCAGCTTGCGCGGCAGGGTCAGCACATCCTGGGTGATGGGGGCGGTGGGCGGTGTCATGTAAGTTCCGGTTTGGCGACAAGGGGCATATAGGACATGTCCCCCCAAAACAAAAGCGCCCCGGATCGTCTGATCCGGAGCGCCCTGGTCGGTCGCAATGCCTTATTGGCAGCGCTTTGCTGCGTCATCCATCGCGGCCGTAAAGCCGCGCAACGAAAACGTGTCGGTCGTCTGAGTGCCCTTGCCCGAACGTGCCTTAAGGATCGCGCTTTCGCCTTTTTTCATTTCGGCCAGCACCTTGACATCATCCTCGGGCGTTCCGGTCCAGGCCCATTCGCCTTCGGTGAACAGCTGGAATGTCGCACCACCGATGGTTACATCCACGGTGGATCCGCTGGCAAAGGGATAACCGCCGGTAAAGGACACCTCGGGTGCCTTGCCGGGTTTGTAGGTCACGAACAGCAAGATGTCGCCCCGGCGCACCGAGACCGGCTGGCCGTCGCGGACATTCACCGATTCCTTGGGTTTTGACACGCCCCAGCATTCTGTCGCCGTGCCATCTGCCGGTTCGGTAAAGACGTTCCAGTCGGTCATCGTCGCAACCCGGTTTGTCGACTCTTGTGCAAACGCACCTGTCGTCCCCATCACCATGGCGACTACGCCCAAAACGCGACCCATTCGTGCAATCATTTCTGACACAGCCTCCAGCTGTTTTTCGTGCCTCTGCCCGCGCCCCACGGTCTTACAGACCTTTTCCTGTGGCAAGACAGGCCCATACCCGATATTTCACCCTTAACGCAAAAGCCAGTCTTGGCGAAAGCCCTTTGGGCGGAAAATAGCGTAGTCGTGAGCAGGGGAAAAAGATGGCCAATGCGGTGCCGATGGTCGAGCTGTGGCGTGGCGACCTTTTGGAAAGCGTGCATTGCGGCCATGCGGTCATCTGTGATGCCAAGGGCATCGTCTCGGCCTGGGGCAACCCCGAAGCGGTGATTTTTCCAAGATCCTCATGCAAGATGCTGCAGGCGCTGCCCCTGATCGAAAGTGGTGCCGCCTCGGCGCGCGGGTTGACGGATGCCCATCTGGCGCTGGCATGCGCCAGCCATAAGGGGTCGCAGCTTCATGTCGACATGGCGCGGCGCTGGGTCGCCGATCTGGGGTTGGCGGAGGCTGATCTGCGCTGCGGCGCGCATGAACCTGATGACAAAGATGAACGCAACCGCCTGATCCGTGCGGATGACCGCCCGTGCCAGTATCACAACAATTGTTCAGGCAAACATGCAGGGTTTCTGACTGTGGCCCAGCATCTCAAGGCCGGGCCGGAATATCTGGACCTCGATCATCCCTTGCAGCGCGCCATTCGCGCGTCGTTCGAAGATGTGACCCACCTGGCCAGCCCGGGCTATGGCATCGACGGCTGTTCGGCCCCGAATTTTGCCACGACGGTGCATGGGCTTGCCCGTGCCATGGCGACGTTTGCAACGGCGCGCGACCACGGCATGGTGCGCGAACGCGCGATGCACCGGCTGACCCGGGCGATGGCCGCCTATCCCGAACTGATCGCGGGCGAAGGCGCCGCCTGCACCGAATTGATGCGCGCCATGGGGGGCAAGGTGGCGATCAAATACGGGGCCGAGGCGGTCTATGTCGCGATCCTGCCCGAACAGGGTCTGGGCATGGCGCTGAAAATTGTCGATGGCGCGAAACGCGCGTCCGAGACGGCCATCGCGGCGCTATTGGTCCGTGCGGGTGTGCTGGAGGCCAATCACCCTGCCACGCGCCGACGCCTGAATGCGGTCCAGCGTAACTGGCGGGGGATCGAGACTGGCCTGCTTCGGGCGGCCCCCAAGTTTGCCAATCTCGCGGCTTGATTTGCTTTGCGTTGGGCGTAAGATTTGCCCATGAACGCCCAACCACCGATCCCGTTCCCACAAGATGCGCGCGTGCCAGAACTGGTCAGCTTTGACCGCCGCGAACTTGGGCTGATCCTGTCGATCTATGGCCGGATGGTCGCCGCCGGGGAATGGCGGGACTATGCCATCAATGCCTTGCGCGACGTTGCGATCTTTTCAGTGTTTCGGCGGACGGCCGAAACCCCGCTGTACCGCATCGAAAAACGCCCAAAGCTGCGCGCCCGTCAGGGCATCTATGCCGTGGTGACGGGCGACGGCCAGGTGTTACGGCGCGGTCACGAACTTGGCGCCACCTTGCGAGTCCTTGAGGCCCGGCTGATCCGCGCGGTCGAATAGACTATTGGTGCCGGTTGCCGTTCCCGAGGGTGCCTCGCCCAATTCAAGGTCCATTGCGGCCGCCTTGGCGGCAATGGCTGCGGCCAGAGCCTCGGGGTCGTCCGGGTTTACGGCCGCCAGGTCAAGCCCGATGTCGACCAGTTCGGACACAGTGACGGCCTGTCCCAGGCTGGCAATTTCGCCGCGGGCGGACAGCCTGACCAGACCGTCCTCGGTCGGTTCCTCGTCAAAGGATATCCCGGAAATCACGCAGTTGCCTTTCTCGGCGCGCAGGGTCGCACAGGCGGCTTCGGCGACAGCATAGATCTTGCTGCGTTCTGCAGCGATATCGGCGGCGGCAACGTTGATCCCTCTGCGGTCGGTCAACTCGATCCGCTGGGGGATCAGGCTGGCTTGTTCTATGCCGGTTGTGTCGCCAACCGGCGTCCCGCTTGCAAAAGACAGATCAACATCCAGACGCACGTCGCCGTTGTCGCTGATGGTGACCCGTGCGGTGCTAAAACTGCAGGCCGTGGCAAAGGATTCAATCATTGCCGCGCATTCGGTTTCGGCCCATTGCCGGGCAACGGCAAAGCCCACAATTTCGACCCGCGCGCCGAAAAGCGTGCCATCGCCCCCACCGGGCAGGTCGTTCACCGACAGTGTGCGTCGCATGCTCACGACCCTGTCAGCATTCAGGGACGCGGTGTCGATGACTGCATCGCGGGTCTTGTTCGCACTGTGATCCAGCCAGGCCGCACCAAATTTAAGCACGATGTTGGAGGCAATGCCCGCCTCTCCGTTCTGCATTTCGTCGGTGAACTTGGTCATTAAAAGGCCGTAGCCCATCGCGCCCAGAAACGGGATCAACATCAACAGGCGCAAACTGCGCAGCAAAGCGTTGGCACCCATCACTTGGTCCTTTCGTGAACAACAGGCTTGAGCAAGGCCAGCACATCGCTGCCTTCGGGCACGCCGAATGCCTTCGTGATCTCGGCATTCGCCTTGGCGATGAACCATTCTTTGTGCTGTTTGGCATCGATGGCATAGATGACGTCATTGGGCGGCATCAGCACGACCTTGCCTCCGACGCCTTGCCAGACCGCTTTTGCCGCGTCTTCGGGCGGGGTTTTCCCGGCAAGCACGCCGATGGCACGTTGCCTGCCGCTTTGCCCGGTATCGGCGGGAATGCCGAACGTATCGGCGAACCATGCGCTGTAGGCAGCCCAGGCGGCGCGGGTTTCGTCGGAGGGCACAAAGCCTGAGTCTTCAGTCACACTTGGCTGTTCGATGACCCGATGGAAGGCACCGCAGTCGCCGCTGCCCAAATCCGCGACTTCCAGCACGGCCCCTTCGGGCAGGTTCACCACGCCCGAATATCCACCGCCAAGCAGGGTCACATGCGCAACATTTGCCCCCGGCATGGGCAGGATGTTCCATACGATGCCGCCCGACTGGTCTTTCAAGATCAGGTAGACGGGCTCCGGGCCCGGCGGCACGATCACCGTGACCAGATCCAGCGCCAGCGTGTTCCTGACTTCGAAGTTGAGATCCTTGAGGCCGGACAGAACCTTGCCGCCGCGTGTCAGGACACGTTCCATCGCATAGGCGGCAGAGCGCGCGATTTCGTCATCGTCATAGCTGTAGATTTGGGTCTGAAGCGTGGACGGTTCCGCCATGATCGGGGCGATCCGCTGTCCGGCGGACGGTCTGGTTACGGCGCAATTTGCAACTGCCTCGATCAGGCGGATTTCGCCCGGTGCGGCGGAAATGGACCCGGCATCGATCCCGTCAACCAGCTGCGTCATTGCCAGCGGGGGGCCGGATTCCGTCAGAACACTGCCCTCAGCCGACAAACCGCTGCCCCCCATCGTTGAGGCGATCCCCAGATCGGGCAAGGTGAACTTGTTGTCCCCGGCAAGGTAAAAGAACGCGATACCAAGGCCCACAAGTGCCAAGACGATTGCTTTAAGGTCCATGCGGAATGCGCCCCCGTATTCCCGTTTCACCAGCGGTTTTGAACAGGGAAATCAGGCACAAGTTTGACCAAACTGTTACATAGTCGGGACCGCGTCGGGGCGTTTGCGTTGCAGCACCTCTCCTCCGGAGTGCCCTGCAATCCGCGCAATGCAGGGGGCGATCTGCTCATGGGTCACGGCCATGGCATGGGCGTTTGCATGGATCAGGCGCCGGCTGTCCACCACCAAGGCGACATGGCCTTTCCAGAACATGAGGTCGCCCCGTTGCAGGCGTTCGTCTTGATCGATGGGCAGTCCCAAAGCCTGTTGCAGGTCGCTGTCGGCGGGGCAGTCGCGCCCGCAGGCAAGAAAGGCCAATTGTACAAGCCCTGAGCAGTCCAGACCGGCCCGACTGTTGCCCCCCCAAAGATAGGGCGCACCCAGAAACATCTCGGCCACGGTGACCGGGTCACCATGCATCTGACCCATTCGGTGCAGATGCACCATTGGGACGTATCCCAGGGAAGTTTCGGCAAAGCTCCCGGTCTGGCCTGTGACGCGCAATCGCGCGCCCATGGGCAAGGCGGCTTGATCGCGCGCCTGCACCTTTGGCGCGTCGTAAAGATGGCTGCCCGTGCTTGCCACCCAATGGGTCGCTAAGGACGCCTGCCCCAGAGCCAGTTCCGGCAACCAGCCGCAATAGCCGTCCTTGGTTGCAAAGCCAAAAGCATGGCCCCGGGCGCGGTCGATGACGGTAAACCCATCGCCCAGCCACAGCTGACGTTCGCGGGCACCACCGGGTTGCGCCAAAAGATCGACCAGCGGTTCGGCCACCGCCAGAACCTCGCCTTCGGTAAAGGCGCGCCCTTCGATCCGTCCGATCAGCGAATAATGTGCCATGCGGTCCGTCGCAGGGGTCAAGCGCTTGTCCATGCGTCAAATCCCAAGGATTGCGGGCAAGGCCCCGAGAACCGCGCGTGCGCCCTGGCCAACACCGCCTTTGGGTCGCGCCGGAGCGTCGCTGGGGGTATGGCCAAAGATGTCGAAATGCAGGTATCGCGCATCCCCGACAAAGCGACGCAGGAACAAAGCCGCCGTGATCGACCCCGCAAAGCCAAAGCCGGGCGCGTTGTCGAGATCGGCAATGCCCGGTTCGATCACCGGCTCATATGGGGTCCAAAAGGGCATGCGCCAGACCGGGTCAAAGCCGACCCTTGCGCCTGTCTCCAGCGCGGCGGCCATCGCATCGTTGTCGGTGTAGTAGGGCGCCAAGTCCGGTCCTACGGCAACGCGCGCAGCGCCCGTCAGGGTCGCCATCGAAACCAAAGCGTCGACCTTTTCCTCGACCGCGTAGGCCAGCGCATCGGCCAGCACCAGTCGCCCCTCGGCGTCGGTGTTGTTCACCTCCACGGTCAGGCCTTTGCGGCTTGTCAGGATGTCCTTTGGTCGCTGGGCATTGCCCGCAATAGCGTTTTCCACCGCCGGAACCAGAATCCGCAAGCGCAAGGGCAGCTTCAGCGCCATGATCATCTGAGCCAGACCCATGACGGTCGCAGCCCCGCCCATGTCCTTTTTCATCAGCAACATGCCGGACGACGGCTTGATATCCAGTCCGCCGGTATCAAAGCAGACGCCCTTGCCGACCAGCGTCAGCGCCGGGCCTGCGGTCCCCCACCGCATGTCCAGAAGACGCGGGGCACGCGGCGAGGCGCGGCCAACAGCGTGGATCATCGGGAAATTGCGCGCCATCAGGTCATCGCCCCGGATGACATCCGTGCTGGCGCCATACCGGTCGGCAAGCGACAGAAATGCAAGCTCCAGCTCGTGCGGTCCCATGTCGCTGGCCGGGGTGTTGATCAGATCGCGGGTCAGGAACTCCGCCTCGGCCATCGCTGTCAGTCGGTCGGCGTCGACACCGTGCGGGGCAACAAGCAACGCCTGCTCTTTGATCTTGTTGGCCGGGCGGTAGCGCTCGAACCGGTAGGATTGCAAAAGCCAGGCCAGTGCCGCCTCGGTCGCAAGATCGGGGTCGTTCAGTCCGCTCAGCGACCAGTTTCCGGCAGGCAGGCCTGCCGCTGCCTTGGCCAGCCCGAACCGCTGTCGTTTGCGGGCGTCAGGTGTTCCCAATCCGGCTATCGCGCCCGAAATCCCGCCCGTTGCGTCCGGCAAGAGACACAGCTCGCCAAGGCCACCGGCAAACCCATTGGCGCTTACCCAGACCTGCTGGTGGGCGGGCAGGGTTTGCACAAGCGCCGACAAGCCTTCGGGTGTCGTGACGTGGCACGGGCGCGCCACCACGTCGGGATCGGCAAATCGAGGAAGCGTTCGGGTCATGGGGCATTCCGGTGCAGGGGGCACCGCAGCATCCGCACCGGCGCATTGGCCATTAGCCTAGCCACTTGCACGCGCGCCGCAAGGCCCGTGCCCCGGGCCATGGCCCAAAGTCCAGCACCTTTGGATCAGACCGACAGGTCCTGTGCACCTTTATCTGCGACCAGTGACCGTTCTGCGATCCGCATCAGTCGCGCCCAGACAGCGGAAAAGGCGGTGCTGTCGCCCGTATCAAGGCAAGCCCGTGCGTCCCCTGACACGGTTCCAAGGCTGATCATCCCCAGATTTTCAGCCATTTTCTGCAATCGGCGCAGCTGTCTTGCGACATCCGACAGATCATGCGCGCGCACCTGTGTTGCCAGCCCCGACATGGTCAGTGCCAGTTCGCCCAAGGCGCGCGTCACCAAGGTTTCGGCCGTCGCCGTCCCGAGGTTGCGATAGAGTGCTGCAATCGCCTCTCCATCCTGACGAATCCGCTCCCGTGGCCGGAAGGCCGTCACATTGTCCATATTCTTCACCCCGTTTTACCCGATGACACCCAAAGCCACTTTTGCGGGTCGTGCTGAAGATTTGGTTTCCGCATTGACCCTCTTGATGGCAATTCCCTCTCGAGTTTTGTGCGAATGCCGATTACAGGTCGCACAAAGAACAAGGTCATGCCCGATGATTTCCGCACGCCCCTTGCCGCCCTATCTGGTCCAGCGCTTTCAGGGTTGGCGGGCCACGACCTATAGCGACAACCGCGCCTGGTATCGCCGCCTGTCAGAAGGCGGACAGCATCCTCGCGCGATGGTGATCTCCTGCTGCGACAGCCGAGTGCATGTGACATCGATCTTTGGCGCGGATGAGGGCGAGTTTTTCATCCACCGCAACGTGGCCAGCCTGGTGCCGCCCTACAACGCCGATGGGGGCCATCACGGCACTTCGGCAGCGGTCGAATATGCGGTGTCGTATCTGAAAGTGGCGCATATCATCGTGCTGGGACACTCCAACTGCGGCGGGGTGCAGGGGTGCCTTGACATGTGCCAGGGCCACGCACCGCAACTGGAACAGAAATCCAGCTTTGTCGGTCGGTGGATGGATATCCTGCGCCCGGGATATGACCGGATTGTTGTCGGCAACCAGCCGGTACCGCCTGCCGCGCTGGAAAAAGAGGCGGTGCTGATCAGCCTTGAAAACCTGATGACATTCCCCTTTGTCGCCAAGGAAGTGGCCGAGGACCGCCTGACCCTGCATGGCCTCTGGACCGACACGGGCGAGGGACTTTTGGAACACTACGAGGCGCAGAATGCGCGGTTCGTGGCGGTATGAGGCTGGCACTCCGCCTGGCCTTCGTTAGTCTCGCGAGACAGTTGGGGCAGTAGGGCGGGGCATGGGCGACATTCTAGACATCGCGGCGGCGAACCTGATCACGCCGATGATCCTGTGCTTTGCACTGGGGCTGTTTGCCGCTTTGGCGCGGTCGGAACTGACCGTACCTGAGGCTGCGGCCAAGACGATGTCGCTCTATCTTCTGTTCTCGATCGGCTTCAAGGGCGGCGTGTCAGTCGCCGATCACGGGGCCGATGCCTCGCTGATCCTGGCGCTGATCGCGGGCGTGGTGCTCAGCTTTGGACTGCCGTTTATCGCCTTTGCGCTGCTGCGCGTGCTCACCCGGCTGTCGGCGATGGATGCCGCCGCCGTGGCCGCGCATTACGGCTCCATCTCCATCGTGACCTTTGTCACTGCGACTTCGGTGCTGACCGGGCGCGGCATTGACAGTGAAGGCTATATGGTTGCGGTCGCCGCCGCGATGGAAGCCCCGGCAATCATCTCGGCCCTGTGGCTTGTTGCGCGGACAAGCACGGCGGGGCAGGTGCAGCGGATGGATGCCGAGCTTTGGCGCGAGATTTTGCTCAATGGCTCCATCGTCCTGCTGGTCGGCGCGTTCTTCATCGGCATGGTCACCGGCAAACCGGGACTGGAGCGGATTGACGCGTTCATCGTCGCCCCGTTCCAGGGGGTGCTCTGCCTGTTCTTGCTGGACATGGGCCTTGTTGCGGGCCGGGGGCTGCGGGCGGCGCGGGGTGTCCTGACCTTTGGAACGTTCGTTTTCGGCATCCTGATGCCCATCATCGGTGCTGCCATCGGCCTTGCAGCCGGCCTAGCGCTTGGCCTCTCGCCCGGTGGCGTCGCGCTGATGATGACGCTCTGTGCCTCCGCGAGCTACATAGCTGTGCCCGCAGCGATGCGCGTGGCTCTGCCCGAGGCGAACCCGTCGGTCTATCTGACCCTGTCCTTGGGCGTCACGTTCCCCTTCAACCTGACCATCGGTATCCCCACCTATGTCGCCGTGGCGCTCGCCATGACCGGAGGCTGACCCATGCAGACCCATCACGCCAAACGGGTGGAGATCATCATCGAGGCCCCGATGGAAACCCGCCTGACTGCCGCGCTGGAAAAGGCCGGGGTGACGGGGTTCACCGTGCTGCCGGTCCTTGGTGGGTCCGGCCGTTCGGGCCGTTGGACGCGCGAGGGGCAGGTCGGTCGCGCCGGTATGGTTGCCGTGGTGTGCCTGATCCGGCCAGACCGGTTGGATGCGCTGCTGGATGCCGCGTTCGCCGTGGTGGAGCGGCATATCGGGGTGGTCAGCGTCGCTGATGTCGAGGTGATGCGGGCGGAGCGGTTTTAGGGGCAACCGCCGGTATGAGGATTGGGTAGTGGTTGCCATATCTCCAGGCTTGCACGTCCGATTTTTGGCCAGTAATCGTCATGTCCTTTTGAGGCTCTGACCACAGTGATAGCAAAACACCCCGCAGACCCTCTCCTTTGGGCATTGGAATTTCGACAACTTTTCCAGTGTCGTCTTTCCACAGTGCAATCGAGTGGTTCGGGTCGTGATGCCCTTGCTGATTGCTACGGTTGACAAGTCCATAACTCGTCAGAGTTAACACCGCGCTCCCCGGATCATCAGCCAGGTTTGATGCATACTGATACGGCCAGCGCTTTCGAATCTGCGGACCATCCATGAGAAGTGCGAAGACAAGGTTCGGGGCAATCGACCGCAGTATCTCGTGACACGGCTCGGACCGAGCAAGCTCTTCGCAGATCAGAACCGAGAAGACAGAAGCTTTTCTAAAGCGGAAGAAATGAAGCTCACGCTGACGGATGGGCATGTCCTCCCACCAGTTTTCAACGCGCGGGTTAAGCGAAGCCCCGAGCGCATAGCCTTCAACCTGACTCCGGTTCAGTCGCCATCTGTGATGCTTGCGGCGGGAGGTCGTCAGGTGAAGATTTGCATTGTCGCGGTTAAACCAAACCCTGGTGAGTAATTGATTGCCATATTCTTTGTCACAGTTAGAACTTGCGCCTGCGATCACGAATTCAAGGTCTGGCTCGGCCGACTTGAGGCGGTCGCAAAGCCGATCAAACAGCTCATAAGTTACTGAATACTCAGGCAGAACAACAGCGTCCACATTCCTGGCTTCTTGCTTGGCCCGTCGAACAAGCTGGACGCAATCATTCAGGAACTTGGACTGCTGTTCACGTGACTCGATCCATCGCTGGCGGACCCTAAAGTTTTCCCACCTCGTCATCTCGTCATGTTTCGTCTTGTCCGAAAGCTTTGGGTCGGAGCAAGACTCGAAGTTTGAGGCATCCAGTGAGAGCGGTGCGGGAATAAGCAGAATGTCCAGTGTGCCGACGTTTTCACTCGGCACCTGCGAATTTCGCATCTCCAAGCTGCAGCGAACTTCGCCTCGGCCCGGCAACAATGCCAAGTTTGTCGACACGTTTCGCAACGCCGCCCCGACAGGTGCAACCCTCACTTTCGGCAGGACCGTGACTATTGCGGTGTCCACCATGCGGGTGAGCGACGCCGGTGGCTTTTCGTTCTTGTTAGACGGCGTCTCTGACTGAGAAGGCGACGTATTGCCCGGTTTGCTGGCGTCGATATGTGCATAGAGATCGGTGACGTAGGTCTCAAAGAGGTTCTGTGGCGCGGCTTTGCCACCCAATCCTTGAAGAAGCCTATTGCATGCCATGTCCGAAACCATCAAGAGCAGGAGGGTGACCCTCCACCACGGCGCCGGCGCTAAACCTTCTCTGATGTATGGGCCACAAGGGACCGTTTTCTCCCAAGAGCCGATCAGGTGTTGCCACAATTCCTGGACGTAATTGGGAGGGATCTTGTAGTTTTCTCCTTTCTTCCAGGAGGCGGCTGCGTTTTCAGCAGCGCTTCGATCATCAGTGGTCAGACAGAAACAGTTTGTTGATGGGGACGAGTTGAAGGGGTTTGGATCGAAAAATCCGAGAACTCCGCCGGACCGGCAAAGGTATCCCGCGACAGCGAACAGGTCTGAAGGCAGGAAGGGAACCTCTCGCCAAGGGAGCAGTTGATCGCTGGGATTTGCGTTCGCGCTCAATAGATCAAGGAGTTTCTTCTCGTTTGTGCCGGCAGGAAGAATCGTACGGATCAACGCTCCGACAGTGGAATTCACGGTGGCTTTACCTTTGTTTATTATTTGATGACATTTCCTTCATGTACACGGTCTGTCAAGCTTTCGAGCTACAGTGTGACCCTAGAATCCTCGAAAGTCGGGAAAGCCCTTTGCTTTTCGGATCTACTTGATTATTTCGTGGCTAGAAGGTGAATTCTCGGGTGTCTGCGGTGCCACGGTCGGACTTGTGGAAGCCATCCCAGACGTGTTTGGAGAGTAGAATGACGAGAGAATTGTCAACCGCGCTTGCGGAAGCTGAGCTGTCTTGGGGAAAAGAAGCAGCGGGACTTGACATCGAAGCACGCAGCAACGCTTACGCGCATTTTATCATAGGACGGAGTGGGGAGGCCGCAGACGTTACGCCCGACCGCGTGCTTGAATTGACTGCGCAGTTCCGGCACAGCCTCGAAAGTGCTTTTGTGCTGGCCGACTGACTTCCACTCAGATTGTCGTACTACAGTGGTCGGCCAGCCAGCCGGCCTACCCCTTCTTCAACACCCGGTTCCCTAGCAACTCCGCGATCTGCACGGCGTTCAGCGCGGCGCCTTTGCGCAGGTTGTCCGACACGATCCACATGCTCAGACCGTTCTCGATCGTGCTGTCCTGACGGATGCGGCTGACATAGGTCGCATAGTCGCCCACACAGTCGATGGGCGTGATGTAGCCGCCCGGCTCGCGCTTATCCACGACCATCACGCCCGGCGCCTCACGCAGGATATCCTGCGCCTCTTGCCAGTCGATCGGGTCCTCGAACTCGATGTTCACCGCCTCGGAGTGGCCAACAAACACCGGCACGCGGACGCAGGTCGCGGTGACCTTGATCTTGGGATCAAGGATCTTCTTGGTCTCGGCGACCATCTTCCATTCTTCCTTGGTGAACCCGTCATCCAGGAACACATCGATCTGCGGGATCACGTTGAAGGCGATCTGCTTGGGGAATTTCTTTGGCGCGACCTCTTGGCCCACGACATAGATGCCCTTGGTCTGGTCCCACAGCTCGTCAATGCCTTCCTTGCCCGCACCCGACACCGACTGATAGGTCGAGACCACCACCCGCTTGATCCGGGCGCGGTCGTGCAGCGGCTTCAGCACCACAACCATCTGCGCGGTGGAGCAGTTCGGGTTGGCGATGATCATCTTGTTCTTGTAGCCCATGATCGCGTCGGCATTCACCTCCGGCACGATCA
>JANPBI010000223.1:0-8716 GCA_031430315.1 Rhodobacterales bacterium
CAACGCGCAGCACTTCGAAAGCGGAAGGTTCTACGACTGATGTAGGTTGAGATGGCGTTGAGGCAAAACGGGGCAGGATGAACAGTTCATAGTCAGATTTTGGTCCCTTCGAGATGGCGTCGGCCTAACTGTCGAACGTCAGTTTGCCCGTGAAATCTCACACTTCCGGGAAAAGACTTTGGCGCAGGTCAGGCCCGTTGTGTTTTCGGACCCAAAGGTCTTTCCGCTTTGGTGAACCACCAACCCAGCAGAGGAACGATGATGATCTCGAACAGAAACGACGGGGCTATCTCGGCGCTGAGCAAAAGTGCTAAATCGCCGCCACTGAGGCGAGCAATGCCGCCAACAAAAATCATGAAGGAAAGCGCGACCAGTACCGACCGGAGCCGTTGAAACGCGAAACTGCCTGCCAGCATTAGCAGACCGAGGGCGAGCCAGACGCCCCCGATGAAGCGGACATGGCTGTCGCGCACGTCAAAGACCGGCGCGTTTGTCACGGTCAGGAAATCCGCGGTACCGCCCTGCCAGCCCAAGGTCTGGATGCCCCCGAGCCCGACATTGAGGCCAAGGAAGATGATGAAAGCGCCGACGACAGCTAGAACGCCGCGCAGCACGTGGTTCGGGCTGGTTTCGAATTGCATTTGGGTCTGCCTTTTATGAAGTTGAGGGATCAAAGGGTAAGCGAAGGGGGAGCATCGACATCGGCCGCATCCCGAGGGACAAAGCTGCGCGCGGCCGCCGAAAGTCCAATCTCGAACGGCACCGCGTCTGACCAAAATCGAGACCGGAACTTGCTGGCATCGACGATGTAGGGCCGGTCGAACAGGAATTGCATCTCGACGCCCTCACGGACGAAGGGGATGAAAACGCCCAGCGGCTTGGCCAGCCAGCCGGGCAACACCGACAGTTTCAATGGCATGCCGAGGGCATCTGCGGCGATCTGAAGGTGCTGGCGCAAAGTCAGGGTCGGAGCGCAGGGAACGTGCCAGGCTTGGCCATAGGCATCGTCGGGCGCATCAAGCAGGGTGATGACGGCGCGGGCATAATCAGACACATGGGCGACATCGTGTGGAAAGTCGGCATTGCCCAAAAGGCGGGCGGTCTTGCCTTCGGCGAGTGCCTTCAGCGACGCGGAGCCAAGCACCGATTGCACCACGCCGGGGCCATAAAAGTCGGGCGAGCGGACGGCAGTCACCTTGACGCGGCCTGCCGCATGGGCGGCCTGCCATAGCCGGGTGACCTCAGCCCGCGCCTTCGGTTTGCGGCCATAATCCACCGCCGGGAGATCCTCGGTCAGCGGCCGGTTCTGCGGGCCGTAAAGATACAGGTTGTCAGCGAACACGAGCCTTGCGCGATGTGCCTCGCAAGCGGCGAGCAGGTTGGTCATGGCAAGCGGCCAGCCGGTTTCCCACAGGTCAGCGAAATAGGGCAGACCGAGGGCGCAAATGATCGTCTCGGCACCTGTCGTGGCAGCGGTGATGGCGGCGGGGTCCATAATGTCGGCGGCGACAAAGCCCGCGCCGGGCGGCAGGTCTTTGGGCTTTGATCGCTGGATCACCCGGACCTCGCGACCTGCAGCGAGCAACTGGGTGACGATCTCGCGTCCAAGGGCACCATATCCGATGACCTGGACAGTATTATTGGGCGACTTGGTGTCAACAGCAGTCATGATGATCTCCCTCTGGGATTGGAGCGCGAGGGTTGCAGGGTTGGATTGAGCCGATCGCGGCACCGAAGGTCTTGAGCGATGTCATTGCGCGGTCCCGCTGGCACAGTCCTCAAGCATCGCACCACGGTCGCGGGCGAAGTCTTGCCGCCATTTCGGCGAGAGGTTGGCGGCAATCAAAACTTGGGCAACAGAGCCGCCGTGCGGGGCGGAATTGAAATGGATCTCTTCATAGGTGCGACCGAGGCCGCGCAGCCGATAGATCTCGCCTCCGGTTTGGGGATCATCGACGAAGGATGACATAGGCAAAAGCGTAGCGCGCGCTTCAAAGCAGGAAGCAACGTCGGCGGCGGGCCTTGCACTGGTCACAACCGGACCGGTGGCAGTGGCGCGGAACTGGTCGGGGTCGGCGACCCCTGCTTCGGGGGCAGGTGCGCAGGCGGCAAGCCCTGCGGCGATCGTGAGAGCCGGGATGATTTGACGGAGGAGAGACATGGTCTGGTTCCTTGAGGTTGGGAGGGTCGAGGCATGACGACGCCTTCGCCGGAGTGGTCCGGCGCCAAAGGCAAAGGCGAAAGCAAGTTGTGGAGTTAAGAGTGTGCTTTGGCCGATCAGACTAATCGGGTCAGGCCGGTTGGCCGACTATGGAAGGAAACTGCCGCTTGTCGCGCAGCACGACCACACCAAGCGCCAGCGTCCACAAGGCCCAGAGCGAATAGCTGATGGAGTTGATCAAGCCCGTCATCGGGACACCGTAGGGCTCCAGCATCCCGGAAATCACACCCAAGGCGATGGCAAAGCCGCTGATCGCGATGATGCGGTTGGTCCGGAAGACGAGACCCGAGACCAAAGCCGTCCAGATTGCCGTGAAGAAGTAGCCAAGGTGTTCGCCGACGCCCATGCCAAGATAGTGGTTGGCGGCATCGAACAGGGCGACAGCCATCGCCTGGTCCGTCGCGGTAGCACCCGGTGCCACATAGGTTGCGGCCAGAACCGGCACCAGCATAACCCAGCGCAAAAGGCCCAGCGCCTGAACCAGACCGGCCAGAACGCCCGCCCCAATCGACAGGGCGGCAAGCAGGTTGTCGCGCTTCCAGAAGTGCAGGCCCGCCGCAATCGCGCCGCCCGTCATCAAAAGTGCCGCGAACATCATGGCATACCAATAGGCATGCAAGTCAGCGCCTGAACCTGCAAAGCTGGTCAGCACGTCGCCTGCGGGTTGGCGCAGAATGTCGGGGTAATCAAAGGTCATCTGCAGACCGGTGAAGCCAGCCGTAAAGATCAGCGGGACGGCGACCAGAAGGGCGCCAGCGGTGCGAGAGGCGGTCATGTCTTGTCTCCATTGAGATGAGGGGTGAGAAGGCGTTGGAATAGGCGAACACCCTGCTCCGTGTCTGCGGGGCTGAAGTCCGCCCCGCCGGTGTCTTTGAAAACCAGCCAGAAATCGCCCACCAGCCACAGCATCTGGGCAAGATCATCCAGTACTTCCGTTTCGGCGAAAGGCTTGAGCACACCCGCTTCGGCGAAGAGATTCAGAAGGAATTTCGTGTTTGCCAGTCCGGCCTCGCGGTTCTGACGATAGGCAGCGGCCAGTGCGGGGTCGGCATTGAGCAACAGCGTCAGGTCACGGAAGAAAAAGCGGTAGCGCGCCTGGATCTCAAAATTACCCGCCACCATGGTCTCCGTCATCTGAATACTCGGCATGGTGCCGGGCGGCACGGCGTAGTTCGAGGCCCATTCACCGACGATGCGGGCGAAGAGGCCCTGCACGATCTCGGCCTTGTTGCGATAGTGATAGTAGAGATTGCCGGGGCTGATCCCCATCGCCTCGGCAATATGGTTGGTGGAGACATTGGACGTGCCGCGTTCATTGAACAGCGTCAGGGCAGCGTCGAGGATGCGTGTCTTGGTGTCGGGGCTCATTGATTCATCTGTTAGAGTTATTGCTCTAACAATTAAATAGAGCCATTACTCTAATGTGTCAACCGGGATGTTGAATCACGGCTTCGGTAACAAATGTAGGGAGGTCAACCGCGCCATCCACAACGCCGTCGAGGCTCTGAACGTCGAACGGAAACCAGATTCGTTGGCCAACCAACGAATCTCTGCTTAGCTCGTTTCCCCCAACTTCAAGAATAGCCGCTCCGTTCAAGCGACACGTCCACCGGCGCGGTATCAGCCCACATTGAAAATCTTCAAGCGGAGAACCGAGATGACCTACAGCACGACAGCTCACAAACGGCAGGTAGGCACAGTGCGCTTCCTTTCCGTTTTTCACAGCTCGCTCAGGAGGCGTGAAAATGAGGCGGCAATCGAACGTCTCGACAATCGACAGCGCCGTGACATCGGCTGGCCAACGCGGGTTGAATGGCCCGAGTCTCGGCACGAGGCAGCATCGCGCATCGCCATGATGGCGTGGCGTTGAATTCATATCAGATCCGCACTCCCAAACACTGCTCGAAGGAGAAAGAAATGCATTTTGACGTGATCGTCTTGGGCGGCGGTTATGCCGGAATGGCCGCGGCACTGCAGGTCGCCCGCGCCCGCCGCAGTGTCCTGGTGATCGACGCAGGCCTTCGCCGAAATCGTTTTGCTTCCCATTCCCATGGGTTTCTGGGGCAGGACGGTAGCGAACCCGGCGAAATTGCCCGACATGCTCGGGCGCAGCTTATGGCCTATCCGACCGTGACGTGGTTCGAGGACACCGCAATCACCGCGCGGCACGAAGCAGACGGGTTCGCCATCACGCTGAAAGAAGGGCAACCCATGGTCGGACGGCGCCTCATCATGGCGCTTGGGGTAAAGGACACCCTCCCCAGTGTGCCCGGCATTCAGGAGCGCTGGGGGCAAAGTGTGTTTCATTGCCCCTATTGCCATGGCTATGAAATCAAAGGTCCGCTCGGCGTCATGGCGACTGGACCCGCATCGCTGAACCAGGCGTTACTTCTGTCGGACTGGGGTCCGGTGACATTCTTTCTCAACGGTGCATTCGTGCCAGATACTGACCAGCAGTTGCAGTTGGATGCGCGCGGCGTGACGATCGAGTCAGCCTCAGTGACCGAAATTCGCGGCCACGCAGATCTCGCCCTTGAAGACGGTCGCGTGATCGCACTTTCCGGTCTGTTCGTCATGTCCAAAGTGCAACCGAACTCTTCTCTGTTCGCAGATCTTGGCTGTGCCGTGGACGAAGGTCAGCAGGGCAGTTTCATCCGCACCGATAGCGCAAAACAAACAACCGTTGCCGGTGTGTTTGCCTGCGGTGATGCAGCACGCTCGACCCACTCCGTCTCATTGGCGGTGGGCGACGGTGCGCTTGCCGGGCAATCAACCCACCGGTCTTTGGTCCTCTCTTGATCCCGAACTAAAGGCGGACAAGGTCGGGACAGATCAGCGCGCAATCCTGTACTGTCCAAGCAATATTCCAAGGCAAACCATGAAGGGCGACCGGGGTAAGAAGCCGCTGCGGCTGACCAGCTCATCCCTCAGTTTCATTCCCGCAACATCATATTGGGCGGCGGGATCGCGGATTGAATCTGCTGTATCGGACGCGATGGAACCAAGACCCAACCTGATGGCCCGGCAACGGCAGAGCCACTGGACGACCCACTGAGATCGTGAGCCAATCCCTCCGGTGCGCATCGCGGGCCGGACACCAGCCCCGTTCCCGCCCACGGCTTAATCAATCATCGCCTGTTTGCCGCAGGTGACCGCTCCCACGAATTTTAGCAACTTCACGCAGTCGGCGTCACTGTTCGTCACCACACGCCGGCGGCGGGCTGCGTTGGCAGTTATGGGTAATCTCCCGAAGTCGACCAGGTCCTAGATGTCCAAGAAGTTAGCCCCTTCGTTCAATCACCAATGCCTGCATATCCCTATTTTGGCCACATCGCGGGCTTGGACCCGTTACCCATAAATAGGAGCAAATATGAAATCCCTTCTCTCTCGCAGAACTCTGCTCTTCTCCGTCCCCGCTGTCCTCGCTCTTGCTGGCGTTGCCACAGCTGGTTTCATGATGTTTTCGGTGCCAGATAACCTCGATCTGTCCTTGGCGAAGCTTTCGGACGGGGGGCTTTACCATGTTGAATTGATGCCCGACGCATCACCGATCAGCGTTGGCAATATGCATATCTGGACAGTCCAGCTGGAAACCGCCTCGGGCGAACCGATCACTCAGGCCGATTTTGCGATCAGCGGCGGGATGCCGCAGCACGGCCATGGGCTGCCGACGGCACCCCAAGTGACCAAGAGTCTCGGGGAGGGTCTCTATCAGATCGAAGGCGTCAAGTTCAACATGAGCGGCTGGTGGACGTTCAAGCTTGACGTCAAGGGTGCCGCCGGCACCGACGCCGTGACCTTCAATCTCGTGCTATGAGGGATCAAATGATCAAATCGTCGCTGATCTTGACCGGTGTGCTCGGGTTGGGGGCACTTTCCGTGATGTTCAACTCTGCAGTCTCCTTTCCGCGCTGGTCCGAAAAGGAGACGGGTCTGATTGCTTCGCTTTCGTTGTCTGCGCTTGGCCAGATACCGCTAGACCCGTCGAACCGGGTCGCAGAAGACCCACGGGCGGCCGAGCTGGGGCGCGCGATCTTTGCCGACACGCGCTTCAGCGCCGATGGCAGCGTTTCCTGCGCGACCTGCCATCAGTCAGACCGGCAGTTTCAGGACGGCCTGCCGCTTGGCAAAGGCGTGGGAACGACCGGGCGCCGGACCATGCCGATTGCCGGCATGGCCTATAGTCCCTTCCTGTTCTGGGACGGGCGCAAGGACAGCCTTTGGTCACAGGCACTTGGCCCAATGGAAAGCCCGGTTGAACATGGCGGTGATCGCACGCAATATGCCCATCTGATTGCGGCGAATTACCACGCGCCCTATGAGGCGATTTTCGGCCCTCTTCCTGATCTGGGTCATCTGCCCCCGCACGCCGGTCCGGTGGCAAACACCGATGCCGCAGCCAACTGGCTGGCGATGCCAGATATGGACCGAGAAGCCGTCTCGCGGGTCTATGCCAATATCGGCAAAGCGATCGCGGCCTTCGAGCGGACGATCCAGCCGTTCCCGACCCGCTTTGACGCCTATGCAGACAGCGTCGCTGCCGGCGTTGAAAGTGCTGCACTGAACACGGACGAAATTGCAGGCCTCAGTCTTTTCATCGGCAAGGGTGAATGCGTGAATTGCCACAATGGTCCATTGTTCAGCGACAACCATTTTCATAATACCGGTGTCAACGCCGTACCGGGCGCAGAAGCGGACGTTGGCCGTCAGGCCGGCACGTTGCTGGTACAAGATGATCCGTACAACTGCCTCGGTGCCTTCAGTGATGCCAAGCCAGAGGAATGCACCGAGTTGCGTTTCATGACGGTGAACAGCCCGGACGAACTTGGCGCCTTCAAGACCCCGTCGCTGCGCGGAGCCGCATCTCGTGCCCCCTATATGCACGCGGGTCAGATCGCGACGCTTGATGATGTGCTTCAGCACTACAATGCGGCACCCGAGGCCCAGGTTGGGCATTCCGAGCTTCGGCTGCTGCAACTTGGTGATGACGAACTGGCCCAATTGGCGGCCTTCATTCGTGCACTGGATCCTGTTGCGCCCCAATCCGAGTAGGTCTGGGAAATCCCCAGACTGCCTCCCGGCGATGATACTTTACCGACCCACCAATTGCACTCGCTTGCCTCTCAACCTCAAAGCCATTGATCTGCTTGCAGAGAGATGGCTTTTTTTGGCGAGGTAGGTCCGTCCATATGTTCCGACGATTTCGTGTTTCAGCAAAAGCTGAAAATGCTCGACCCGGCGGAAGGCGTTCCCCCGGCAGCCAAGCTCCGCAAACAGCTACGCTTTCGCGCCAACTGGAATTGCGGCTTCATTCAGGAAATCTGCTTCAGAAGGGGCTTGCTTTCATTCGAGCCCTTCAGTTCGTTCTGCTTGGGTACCACTTTGACCCGTATTTCGGTTCGAAGGCTTCAGGCAGCGAGATCCAAGGCACTGACCGACCTGACTGTGAGCACGACACTTCCCCGTTTGCGGCCGGTGTCGACATAGGCATGGGGGACCGTACTTTCTGTAAACTGCGGCTTTCATTTTGATCTCCTCTTTGGGTTGAGCATGGTCAAAGGTAGGGGAATGGGGCGCCTTGGGTCAGGGCCGGGCGCGAACAGCGGCGACGACTTGATTGATTGCAGCTGAGACCAGCTCGGGCTTCTCAAGCTGGACATAGTGGCCGCTGCCGTTAGCAACGACGAGCGTGCCGTTTGTGCTGAGGTGCGCCTGCGCCTCTTGAGCGCTGCCCCAGCCCGCAATACCGGTCATGCTGTTTTCTGCCGCGATGACCACAAGTGGGAGCGTGCCCAGTGTCTGCCCAGCAAGGAAAACGTCGTCCGCCGATCGTGCGATGCCCTCGCGATAGGTCTCATCAATGGCCGCGGCATTTGTCTGCAGAAGTACCATCTCGCGCGCCGTCGCCGCAGGGACCAGCGGCTCGCCGATCAGCGACGCACCAACAAGGCGTGCAAGCCCGACATGGCGAGCAAGCGAAAAAGTCAGGGCCTGTCCCTTGAGCGCCGCATTGAAGCCAGCGGTGTCTTCGACCGACATTTGCTGGTCGATGATCTCGCTGCGCGCATCGACCAGCACCATGCCCACTACCTCTTCAGGGAATGCGCTGGCAAACAGGCGAACATTCTTGCCAGCGAGAGAGTGGCCCACCAAGACATAGGGGCCTGTCTCTCCTGCCGCGGCGAGCAGCGCATGAAGTTCGGTCGCTAGCTGCGAAGGCGTGCGCGGGCCTGAAACCGGTTCGCTCCAACCCATCCCGGCCCGGTCGAAGACACAGACGCGGGTGGATGTATGGACTGCCGGCTGAACCAGCGACCAGTCCAAAGACGCCCCGCCAAGCCCGGCGTCCATCACGACAGTCGGGCTACCCTTGCCACGACAATCGATGTGCATCCGATGCCCGCCGACGTCGACGAGGCGACCAGCGTACGGAACGTCAGGCCCTGCGGATGCCGACGCCAGCGTTTCGTAAACGGTGCCCGTCGCCAATGCGAT
>JANPBI010000224.1:0-2339 GCA_031430315.1 Rhodobacterales bacterium
CTACTCGCGCGGCGCGCTCTACCATCTGCTGCGCAATCCTACCTACATCGGAAAGGTGAAGCATAAGGACGTGGTGCATGAGGGTCAGCATCCTGCCATTGTCGATTCAGCGGCCTGGCAGGCCGCACAGGAAATGCTCGACGGCAATGGTGGCGGCGAGATTGCTGTCCGGCGTAAGCCCGCGCGTCGCTGGCTTGATGGCGTCTTCTTCGATGCGAAGGGCACGCCGATGAAGACCACTTATGCGCTGAAGGCCATCCCTGCACTGGGGACGACCGCGAAAAGGCGCTACTGGTACTACACCTCAAAGCCGAAGGGCCAAACCGGACCGGAACGAGGCGAGCGTCTGCCGGCCTCGCCGATCGAAGCGGCGGTCCGAACTGGAGTCGCAAAGGCCCTTGCCGATCGGAGCTGGCTGATGGACGCGCTGGCGGACAGCGGAGCAGGGGCTCTGGACGTCGGTACCATCATCTCGCGGGCGTCCGAACGAGCCACGCGGCTTGCAAACGCCATCGAGGACGCAGCCGGTGCCGTGCTCGGCGCGGTTCTGAAACGGGTCGATCTGATGGCCGGGGTCCTGAAGATCCAAGTCGACCTTGGCGGCGTGCTCGACCACGGGAGCGAACAGCTGTCGCTGCTGGCCAACCTCGATCTCCCGTTCAAGCTCGATCAGAACGGCCGCGCGAAACCGATTGTCGTGCGGACGGCAAACAAGGAAGCTCATCGCGATCCCGAATTGATCGCCCTGATCGCCGACGCCCGCCGCTGGCGAGATGACCTGCTCGACGGCCGGGCGGTCTCGATCGAGGAAATCACCACCCGAGAGGGGCTGGCGAAAGGCGCCGTCAGCCGGATCCTGCCATTGGCCTGGCTCGCGCCCGACATTGCAGCGGCAATTCTGGAAGGCCGGCAGCCAGCCGTCCTGACCTCTAGTCGTCTGAGGTCCTTGCCGGATCTGCCGCTCGGCTGGGCCGATCAGCGCTCGCTTCTCGGCTTTCCAGCCATCTGAACCTGCATCAGGGTCATTCCTCAAGACCTCGCGCGGACTGCGCTCGTAGAGACATTCCGGGGATTCGGGCCCAGAAAGTGCTCTGTGGTCAGGGATTGCGGGTCAGTTGCGGAGGCTGTTCCGCGTAAGTCCCGGAAGTCGCGCGCCTTTACGGCGGCGCGGTCTTCGGCGCCAAATTATTGGGGTAGATGGTGGGCGACCCTGGAATCGAACCAGGCGAGGTTTTCACCGGCGGAGTTACAGTCCACTGCCGCACCTTGCAGCGCGTCGCCCACTGATCCGGGTGATTACCGGACGCCCCATAGGGCGTCAAGGTGAAAACAGGATATGGCTGCGATGCGTGGGCCAGCGCGGTTTGCCCTTGCGGCGGGGGCAAGGCCACCGCATTGTCGATCTCCAAAAGCGGATGCGGGGAATTATGCGCACAGGTGCAGTAAAACCAACTTGGGTGGTCGACAAAGAACGTGCCAAACGGCAGGCGGCGAACGAAACTGTCTGGCTCTTTGGCCTGCATGCGGTGCGCGATGCCCTGCTAAACCCAGAGCGGCAAAAGTTACGGCTGGTGTTGACCAAAAACGCAGCTGACAAGTTGGATGACGCCCTAGCCGCAGGCGGTATAGAGCCCGAGATCGTCGAGCCACGCGCCTTTGATGTGCCAATTGACCCAGAGTCGGTGCATCAGGGTGCAGCACTGGAAGTGAAGCCGTTGCAATGGGGCAGTCTAGAAGATGTCTGCATCGAAGGCACCGGATCGCCACTTGTGGTGCTGCTTGACCGCGTTACAGACCCGCATAACGTTGGTGCAGTCCTGCGGTCGGCAGAGGTGTTTGGCGCGCGCGCCGTGATTGCACCGCAGCGCTATTCTGCGCCAGAAACCGGAGCATTGGCGAAAACGGCAAGTGGCGCTTTGGAACGCCAACCTTATCTGCGCGTGACCAATCTGTCTGACGCGATGGAAGCGCTAAAGGCGATGGGGTATTTGTTGATCGGGCTGGACGGTGAGGGCACGCAGACGCTGGATGAAGCGCTGGCCATCGCTGGGAATAGGGCCATCGGGCTTGTACTAGGGGCCGAAGGGCCGGGCTTGCGCGATAAAACCCGTGAGACATGTGATTTTCTGGTGCGCATCCCGGCGGCCGGGCCATTTGGATCGTTGAACGTATCAAACGCGGCGGCCGTGGCGCTTTATGCTGCTGCAACCCGGTGATCACATCTTCGCGATTGGACCTATTTTCGCCGCCTGGCGTAACTATGTCACATTACAGGGTGGTGGGTCTGGAACTCCTGCCGCTTTATTCACTGTCCCTCGTTCCACGACTTGCGCCCGGCC
>JANPBI010000225.1:0-3062 GCA_031430315.1 Rhodobacterales bacterium
CCGATGGGCGCAGTGCCGATGGACCGCGCGGCCAGCACATATTCGCGTTCCTTCAGCGCCAGCACCTCGCCCCGTACGATGCGCGCGGTCTGCATCCAACTGGTGATGCCGATGGCAAAGACGATCAGCATGAAAGCGCCAAGCTCCGGCCCGATCAAACTGGCGATGCGGTCACGAAACAGCATCACCATGACCAGCAGCAGTGGGATCAGCGGCAGGGCCAGGAACATGTCGGTCAGTCGCATCAACGGACCGTCGAGGCGGCGGAAGAACCCGGCCAGAATGCCCACCAAGGTGCCCAAGGTGATCGCGATGGCCATGGCGACAAAGCCGACGGCAAGGGATATGCGCCCGGCCAACATCATCCGGGCCAGCATGTCGCGGCCAAGCTGGTCGGTGCCGAGCGGAAAGCGAAGCGACGGTCCCTGGTTTTTCAACTTGATCGCCTGGGCCACCGACAGCTTTTCTGGGACCCACAGATAGGGCCCGATCAGCACCGCAAGCGTCAGGATGGCCAGGACAATCAGCCCGAACAGCGCACCTTTATGGGTGCGGAACTGCTGCCAGATCGCGCGGCGCTGGCTTGGGGCCTTGGGGGCGGCTGCGCTGGTATCAGTCATAGCGGATCCTCGGGTCAAGAAGGCCGTAGAGGATATCGGCGATCAGGTTGAAGACGACGATCAGCACGGCAAAGATGAAGGCCAGCGTCTGTACCATCGGCAGGTCGCTAGCGTGGATCGCAAGGATCAGCGCTGCACCAATTCCGTTCACGCCGAAAAGGTTTTCAGTGATGATGGCGCCGCCAAAGATCGCGGGGATGCCAAGCGCGATGACCGTCACGACCGGGATCAGCGAGTTGCGCAGCACGTGTTTGAGGATTACGGTCCGCTCGCTCATCCCCTTGGCACGGGCGGTACGGACGTAGTCCTGGGCCATGTTGTCGAGCATGGAGGACCGCATGAAGCGGCTTATGGCCGCGGCATTGGCAAGGCCTAGGGTCATCACGGGAAGCGCCATCTGCTGCATCTGCTTGACGAATGAGGCCCAGTCCGTGACCGCAAGGTTGGTGTCATACTTGGTCGGAAACCATCCAAGCCAGACCGCGAAGATGATGATGAACAGCGTGCCGGAAAAGAACGTCGGCACCGAAAAGCCGATCATCGCGAACATGGTGCCGGCCTGGTCGAACCAGGAATACTGCCGGTAGGCGGAATAGATGCCGATGGGCAGGGCGATCAGGATGCCGACGATATAGGCGGTGCCGATGACGGTCAGGGTCTGCGGGATGCGCTGGCCGATGATGGTGAAGACCGGGCTGCGCGACTGCCACGACAGGATCCGCTGTTCGCCGCCTGCGAGGTTGGTGCCAAACCAGCCGTCGAACAGATAGGCGGGTTCCACCCAGCAGAACTGGCGCAGCCCCAGGAAATAACGGAAAAACACCGGCTGGTCGGCCCCCAGCGCCTCGATCATGCGCTGGCGCACGTCTGGAGGGACGGTCAGGGGAATTTCGGACATCGGCGAGCCGGGGGCCAGGTCGACCAGCAAAAAGATCACCAGACTGATCACCAGAAGGGTGGGAATGGCCAACAACAGCCTGCGAAGGGTAAATGTCAGCATCGGCCGGGACGCCTCGGGTCAAAAGAAGGGATGGCAGGATCAAGGCAGCGGGGCCAGCGAACTGGCCCCGCCAAATCTTGGATCACTTGACGCGGAACCAGTCCGCGACGTTCCACAGTTCAGCATCCCAGGCGTTGATGTCGACGCCGCCCAAGGTGTTGGAATGCGCCGACAGGGTACCACGGTGGACCAGCGGAACCACGATCATGGAGTTCTTTGTCACCATGTCGTTCAATTGCTTGGCGATTGCCTGACGTTCGGCAATGTCCGTCGTGACGCTCAGCTTGGCGTGCAACTCATCATAGACCGGGTCGCAGAAGCGGTTGATGCCTTCACCCTGCCACTGGTTTTCCGGGCTTGCGACGTTCTTGCACTGGTACTGGCCCAGATAGGTTTCCGGATCAGGGTTGTCGGAGTTGTTGGCATACATCTCGACATCGGCATAGAACTTCTGGAAGGTATCCGGGGATCCCGCATCGCCGCCGAAGAACACGCCCGGATCAATGGCCTTCAGTTCCACCTCGACGCCAAGCTCGGTCCACCAATCCTTGATCAGCGCCTGGAAGTCCTGGCGGATCGGGTTGACGGTGGTCTGATAGAGGATCGACAGTTTCTTGCCGTCCTTGTCGCGGATGCCGTCGCCGTCAGTGTCTTTCCAGCCTGCCTCATCCAGCAGAGCCATAGCGCCGGGCATGTCCTGCGCAAGGCAGGCAGGGTTGTCGGACGCCCAAGCTTCGGGCGCGGGGATGATGTTGCAGGTGGGCTGGCCACCGGCACCATAGCCGACTTCGACCAGGATCGAGCGGTCAATCGCCTTGGACAGCGCTGTGCGCACCTTCATGTCCGACAGAATCGGGTGCGGGTGCTTGAGGGTCGAACGCTCTCCCTCGGGCAGATCGGCCGATGGGTTGGTCATGTTCATTTCCAGTCGTTCGACCAGTGTGCCAAAGGCCACCACGAACTGGCCCTTGCCAGCAGCGGTCATCGCGGCCTGGCTGTCGGGCGGGATCTGGGTGTTCCAGGCATAGTCGAACTCGCCGGTTTCCATCACCGCGCGGGCAGAACCTTCGGCATCGCCGCCGCCCTTGATCGTGGCCGTCGCAAAGGCTGGCTTGGCGGGGTCGCGGAAGTTCGGGTTGGCGGCCATGCTGACCGTGTCATTCACGGTAAAGGCTGTGACCATGAAGGGGCCGGTGCCGATCGGCATGTTGTTGGCATCGGTGCAGGTGGGGGCTGCCGCACCCTGGCAGGCCGCGAACTGTGCCTTTTGGATCAGCGGGGACTGTGCGCCCACAAAGACCGTATAGGGGTTCGGTTTCGGCGCGTTGAAGGTCACCTTGACGGTGCTGGCATCAACCGCTTCGACCGAGGCCACACCATCATACTTGGTCGCCTGCGCGCATCCGCCTTCGGGATGGGTGCAGTACTGCCAGGTAAAGACC
>JANPBI010000226.1:0-2844 GCA_031430315.1 Rhodobacterales bacterium
GTTTCCCTCACTTATCGAGGCGCTAGCCGATCCTTCAACCCCGCTGGCAGCGCCATTCCGGCTTGCCCTCCGCCCAGGTTTTCACGATGCCGTCTTCTGCCTGTCGATGCCGCAAGTTCTGGTGCGTTCTCCGTTTTCGCAGGGCTTGCCGAACTGCGCTATCCTTGCGGAAACCGTCGCAGAGGTCATTCTTGCCGCTGAGCGTCACGCCTAGGTCGTGTAGGCGAAAGATCGCCATCTGATGGTCGACCACGTTCGAAACGACAGCTTTCCCCGCCATGAACCGGAACCATCGCCGTCCGCACACGTTGATTTGGCGGGCCACTGTGCTCTTGTATCAACCGAGGAGACTGACCGATGGATCACACGATGCACAAAGCACTTGAGGCTGCAGAGATCAACGAAGCGAACCTGATCGACGCTGTCATCTACGGCCCATCTGATGAAAAGATTGGAACTGTGGCCCATGTCCACGGCATGGGCGCGGCGACACAGGTCATCGTTGATGTGGGCGGATTTCTGGGTATCGGGTCGAAGTCCGTCGCCCTTGACGCTAACCAGTTGAATTTCATGCGCGATGAGGACGGCGATGTGCATGCCATTACATCTTGGACCAAGGAGCAGTTCAAGGATCTGCCCGAACATCACCACTGACCCCGCGCCATAGCGTCCTGCCACCCGTATGTGCGGCAGGACGCCAACACCGTTACGGGTCCGGCCAGACGTGTGGGGATCGGCGTTGTCTATCCGAGTATTCCTGCCTGCAGGGCCGTTTGACCCGCGACAGTTGTCCATGAAAGGACGAACCCTTGAAAACGCCGGCCCAGTCTTCCGATCTGACCGACCTCATCACATCTCGCGGCGATGGCGGTGAAATTCATCAACACGCCACTGACGGGGCCGAGCGGTTGACCACGGCGCAGGGTGTTGTCATCGCCGACAACCAGAACTCGTTGCGGATCGGTGCGCCGGGGCCAACGCTGCTGGAAGACTTCGCACTGCGCGAAAAGATTTTCCATTTTGACCACGAACGTATTCCTGAACGGGTCGTCCACGCGCGGGGCTATGGTGCGCATGGCACATTTATCGGCACCCGTGCCATGAGCGATATCACCCGCGCTGCACCGTTTGCCGCTGTCGGCAAAGAGACAGAGGTTTTTGTGCGGTTCTCCACCGTGGCGGGCAGCAAGGGCTCGCCTGACCTCGCTCGCGACATTCGGGGCTTTGCCGTTAAGTTTTATACCGATCAGGGCAACTGGGACCTCGTGGGCAACAATGCGCCCGTGTTCTTCATACAGGATGCGATCAAATTCCCCGATCTTATCCATTCCGTCAAACCAGAACCTGACCGGGATTTCCCCCAGGCGGCTTCGGCGCATGACAACTTTTGGGATTTCATTTCGCTGACACCCGAAGCGATGCACACGATCATGTGGGCGATGTCTGACCGTGCGATCCCGCGATCTTTCACCACGATGGAGGGGTTTGGCGTTCATACGTTTCGGTATGTGACCGCAGATGGCGTGTCCACCTTCGTCAAATTCCACTGGAAACCGAAGATGGGCCTGCAATCCGTTGTCTGGGACGAAGCGGTAAAAAGCAATGGTGCGGATGCCGACCGCCACCGCCGCGATCTGTGGGATGCGATAGACCGGGGCGATTATCCCGAATGGGATCTGGGCGTGCAACTGTTCGATCAGGATTTTGCCGACGGCTTTGCCTTTGACGTTCTTGACCCGACGAAACTGATCCCAGAGGAAGACTGCCCGGTGCAGATCATCGGCACCATGCGGCTGGACCGGGCGGTCGAAAACTTCTTTGCCGAAACCGAACAGGTGGCGTTCTGCACCCAGAACGTGATCCCCGGCATCGACTTCACCGACGATCCCCTGCTGCAGGGACGCAATTTTTCCTACCTCGACACGCAACTGAAAAGGCTGGGCGGGCCGAACTTCACCAAGATCCCGGTCAACACGCCCAAGGGCTGCCCTGTCAGCAATTACCAACAGGACGGCCACATGCAGACAGCCCACCGCAAGGGCCGGGTCAACTATGAACCCAATGGCTGGGGGGAAGGCCCGCGCGCGCATCCGCTGGAAGGGTATGTCAGCTACCGCGCGCCAGTATCGGGCGACAAGGCGCGGCTGCGGCCCGAAAGTTTTGCCGACCATTACAGTCAGGCCCGGCAGTTCTACATAAGTCAGACACCCAGCGAACAAGGCCACATCGCGGCGGCGCTGGTATTCGAGCTGTCGAAATGCGCCGAACCCGGCATCCGCGCCCGGATCGTGGCGCATTTGCGTAACATCGACGAGGATATGGCCGCTCTGGTCGCCGACCGGCTGGGGCTGGGCGATCTGCCTGCTGCGGCCCCCTCTGCCCGTCCGACCCGCACCGACCTGAAACCCTCGCCTGCGCTCAGCATCCAAGCAAACCCGCCGCAAAGCTTCAAAGGGCGGGTGATGGGCGTCATGCTGAGTGATGGTTTTGACGGGTCGGTCTTGGCGGCGCTGGAAAAAGCTGTGGCTGACGCCGGTGGCCTGATCAAGATCATCGCACCCCGGATCGGCGGCGTGACCTGCAGCAAGAACAACCTGCACGCGGTGGATGAAAAGATCGGCGGCGCGCCATCGGTCTTGTTCGACTCGGTCGCAATACTGCCCGGAAAAGACAGTTTGGCCACGACCGCGGCTGCAAAGGCATTCCTGTCGGATGCCCATCAGCACTGCAAATATGTGGGATGGTCCGAAGAGGCGAGTGCGCTTGTAGCGGTTTGCGGTTTGGCCGGGGCAGAGGACGATGCCTTTTGCGCGTTGACTGATGCTCCTTCGGTTCAGGCGTTTG
>JANPBI010000227.1:0-20394 GCA_031430315.1 Rhodobacterales bacterium
GGAGGCAGCTTCGACCCACAGGCGATAGACGCCCTTGCCGTTGGCGTCGGTCTGCTTGGTCACCAGCTGCTTGCCGAACAGGGTCGCGGCAAAGGCCGCCACCTCGTGCTCGTCCCGGCACAGCTTGACGCCGCCAGCCGCACCCCTGCCCCCGGAATGGATCTGCGCCTTGACGACCCAAGCCGACCCACCGAGTTCGCGCGCCCGGTATCCCGCTTGTTCAGGACTATAGGCGAGCCCCCCACGTGGCACTGGCACGCCAAAACGAGCGAGGATTTCCTTGGCCTGGTATTCGTGGATGTCCATCGTTCCCTCCGCTTGGGGGCCGCCCCCCTCCCCTGACCCCTCCCCACGAGGGGGAGGGGAAGTGCATGTCCTATCCGCGCCGGACCAAGTCCCATGCGCCGCCCTCCCCCCTTCGTGGGGGTGGGTTGGGGTGGGGGGGCCTAGCGCCCAGAAATCGCCTCGGCCACCGCCAGCAGGTTCCGCGCCATTTTCTCGGACGCCGCATCAATCATCTTGCCATCCAGCGAGGCGGCCCCTTTGCCCTGCGCCTCGGCCAGCTTCAGCTCTTCGAGAATCCGCCGCGCCTTGGTGATCTCTGCCTCGGTCGGGCTGAAAACCTCGTTTGCCAGCGCGACCTGCGACGGATGGATTGCCCATTTCCCTTCGCATCCTAAAGCCGCTGCCCGGCGCGCACCGTCCTTGTAGCCCTCGGGGTCGCTGAAATCGCCAAACGGGCCGTCGATGGGCCGCAAACCATAGGCGCGGCAGGCGATTACCATGCGCGAAATCGCGGCATGCCACTGGTCGCCCGGATACATCGGGTTCAGCCCGCCAATGTTGGTCGTCCGCGCCCGCATGCTGGCGGCATAGTCCGCCACCCCGAAATGCAGCGCCTCCAACCGGCCACCGAACTGGGCAATCGCCTCGACATTGGCCATCCCGAGCGCCGTTTCAATCAGCGCCTCCAGCCCCACGCGGGTCGAAAACCCTTTGGCCTGCTCGATCTGGTTGACCATCGCCTCGACCATGTAAAGGTCACCGGTGACACCAACCTTGGGCACCAGCAGGGTATGCACCCGCGACCCCGCCTGCTCCATCACATCGACCACATCGCGGTACATGTAGTGGGTATCGAGGCCATTGATCCGCACCGACACGGTCTTTCCCTTGGCTGCCCAGTCGATGTCGTTCAGCGCCTGGATGGCGTTCTTGCGGGCTTGTTCCTTTTCTGGCGGCGCAACCGCGTCCTCGAGGTCAAGAAAGACGTAGTCGGCAGGCCCATCGGCGGCCTTGTCGATCATCGAAGGGTTGCTGGCCGGGACCGCAAGTTCAGACCGTTGCAGCCGCTGTTTGCGCAGCGGGTAAAGCGTATGGCTCATCGGGTTAATTCCTGTCTGTTATTCTGCCGCAAGAAGCAGGTTTGCCGTGCTCTTGCGCCCTTGCGCATACCAGCTTTGGGCTGCGGCGACACCGGACCCGAACGCGATATCCGCACCAGCCTCGACCAGCGCCATTTCCGCGACCGACAGAGCGGTCAAGCACATCGCCTCGTTCAGATCGCCCAAATGCCCGATGCGGAAAACCTTGCCGGACAGCCGCGCAAGGCCCGAGCCGAAGGAAGTGTTGTAACGCTCATACCCGATGCGGATCACCTCACGCGCGTCGACACCGTCAGGCGTGCGGATGGCGGTCACCGTGTTCGACGCCAGCGACGGATGTTCGGCGCAGGTGACGAGACCCCAGGCACCGACCGCACGCCGCACACCTTCGGCCAGACGCGCATGACGGGCGAGCACACTTTCGAACCCTTCGGCGTTGATCCGGTCCAGTGCGCGGCGCAGGCCTTGCAGTATCTGCGTCGGCGGAGTGTAGGGGAAGTAGCCGGTCTTGGCGGTCGCCAGCATGTCGGCAAATTCAAAGTACGCGCGACGCATGGTGGCGGTCTTTGCGGCTTCCAATGCCTTTTCGCTGACGGCAAGGATGCCCATACCCGCGGGGCACATCAGACCCTTCTGGCTCCCGGTGACGGCAAGGTCGACGCCCCAGTCATCCATGCGAAAATCGATGGACGCGACCGACGACACACCGTCCACTAACAACAGCGCATCATGGAACGCATCGTCCATCGCCCGGCGTACGGCGGCGACATCACTGGTCACGCCGGTTGCAGTTTCGTTATGCGTGACGAACACTGCCTTGATCTCGCCTTTGCGATCCGCTGCCAGTTTGCGCGCAAATTCGCTGACTGGCGTGCCCGCACCCCAAGCGACGTCGATCACATCAACCTGCAATCCCAATCGCGTGGCCATCTCTGCCCAAAGGGTCGAAAACTGCCCGTGGCGCGCCATCAAGACACGGTCACCTGGGTTCAGGGTGTTGGTGATCGCGGCCTCCCAGGCACCGGTTCCGGAACCCGGGAACAACAGCACCTCGCCCTTGGTGGTGCGGAAGATGCGCTTGAGGTCCGCGAGGATGCCCAGCGTCATCGCGCCGAACTCCGGCCCGCGCTGATCCTGCATCGGCACGTTCATCGCCATCCGCACGTCATCAGGCACATTGGTCGGGCCGGGGATAAAGAGGTGATTGATGCCGATTTTCATGGGTGAGCCTCCGCTTGGTTGCACCTCAGATCGCAGGTCTTGGTCAAAGTGCAAAAGCAAAGCGGGTTCCGCTGTAAACGCGAATGTTTACAGAAGGTAAATCATGTAATATTGTAAATACGACAAACTCTCGAATGTGTGCAACGGTATGCAAAAGACATTCATCGGTCCCCATCTGCGCCGCCTGCGGCAGGAACGGGGCGAGACGCAAGGCGCCATGGCCAAGGCGTTGGGAATTTCAACCTCTTACGTCAACCTTCTGGAAAACAACGAGCGGTCCGTCTCGGTTCAGGTTCTGCTCAAGGTCTTTGACATCTACGGCGTCGACTGGCGCGAAATTGCCGAAGAAGACAGCGCAGGCCAGCTTGCCGATCTGCGCGGGGCGCTTCAGGACCCGCTTTTCGCCGACGCCCGCCCCGACCTGCCGCAACTGCGTGCGGCGCTGGTCCATGCGCCCGACCTTGCCGCGGCATTTGTCAAGCTTCACCGGTCCTGGGCCGCAGCGACCGATCAGCTTTTGTCGCGCGCCGAGGGCGAGGCACCAAACCTGTCTTCCTCCCCCGAAGCCGCCGTCCACAACGTTTTCCGCCGACAGCGCAATCACTTTCGCGATCTGGAGGCGGCGGCCGAGGCGTTCTGGCTGACCCCGCCGGAGCGGGACGAGCTTTATGTCGCACTGAAGCGCCGGTTGCGCGATCAACTGGGCATTACCGTCCGACTGGCGCGGGTCGAGGACCTTCCCGGCACCTTGCGCCAATATGATGAAGGGCGGCGCGAAATTCTCTTGTCCGAGGCGTTGGACCACACCAACCGGACGTTCCAGTTGGTGCATATGTGCGGCTTGCTGGAGCAGCGCGACCTTCTTGACGCCCATGTCGCCCGTTCGGGGATCGAAGAACCACGCGGTATCGCCCGCCTGCGGGTCGAGCTCGCGAACTACTTCGCCGCCGCAGTGCTGATGCCCTATAACGCGTTCCTCGCCGAGGCGCGGGCCACGAAATACGACTTTGACCATATCGCAACCCGCTTTGGCGTAAGTTTCGAACAGGCCTGCCATCGTGCGACGACCCTTCAACGTGAAGGGTCGCAAGGCGTGCCGTTCTTTTTCCTGCGCATCGACAAAGGCGGCAACGTAACCAAGCGGTTCAACGCGACGGGGTTCCATCTGGCCGAATATGGCGGAGCCTGTCCGCGACTGGACGTACATACCTCATTCAGAACGCCTGGCAAGATCGTCCCGCAATTTGTTGAAATGCCAGACAAGTCCCAATACTTCGTGTTCTCGCGCACGGTGGATCGTCCGACCTGGATAAGGTACGCACAGGACAATCGTCTTGCCGTCGCGATGGGCTGCACCATCAACCACGCCGCCCAGATCGGCTATGCCGAGGCTTTTTCGGTCACCGGTGCAAGGTCCACTCCTATTGGCATAAACTGCCGCATCTGCCCGCGCGCCAATTGCGACCAGCGCGCGCATCAGGCGACAATCCTGACGCAGGTCGTGGACGAAAAACGACGGGGTGCAACACGGTTCGACGGCTAGCGCGTTTACCAACCAATCGGAACTGCTGGCTACGGCATTAGAGAGGTGCCTGCCCTCGGCAAGTTCCAAGTGGATGCAGACGTCGCCGACAGTTTGGCTGCAGTGACCACTGGGTCGGAGGGGCCGCGAAGGCGGGCGAAGTCAAGGTTGCCGTCGGCCAGCGGTAACCATTGTGCGATTGCGTGACCCTGAAACCGAACCGGTGTGTAACGCTCGGCCCCGGATCGCTGGTCGAGGTAGCTGGACTGACAACGCCGAGAGCATGTTTGCTATTCACATCAAGACGTCGACGGCAGCTCAGAAGTAAAACTTATTCGGACATAGCGGCTTTCCGGAGAGCTTGGCGTCAAACAAATCCCGTTATCAGTGTGAGGATTCTATCATGTACGGTAGTGGACCAATTCTGCCCGGCAACCCGGCTACGCTTGGTGCGAGCGCGCCTGCCATGACAAGACAGGTCCGGCAAGCCCTAGGGGCGCGACAAGCGGTTTCCACTGGCACCCAAGCAACGCCGACCCATACGGAAAACCCCGCCACAACAATCCAATCTCAGGTCAGAGAGACCGCAGTACTTCAGCTTCGGGCGCACAATCGGGTGATTCAGCGGGCAAAGCTGGCAGCACAGACGCAGGCCCGCACCGCTGACGTTGCAGCAGATCGGGCGGGCCTGGACAGCGGGTTCGCATCTACAATACCCACCGACGAGCGTCCACGCGCGGCCGAGCCCCATCTCAACATGAAGTATTGCAACGAGTTGCAAGCTGTTGCCGACAGATTGGAGACTGTCATCATCATTCGCGACCCGAACTTCAAAGGTCAGACGCTGCTGGACGAGGGTCACGCCACGAAATCATCACATATCAAGGCCAAGTCGTCAGAGACTGGGCCAACGTCAGGGTTCGTTGCAGTCGAACCACGCTATACCAAGCTTAGCCAGGCAGAGGGAAAGCAGGCTGCCGCAATAAATGCTTCGTTTGCGCAGGGTTGCAAGGCGCAACAGATCTTTCTGAGCCCTGCACGGGTAGCAGAAATGACCAGTAACGATAACCCAGACATGGTGATAACCGCGTCTGCCTTGCGGTCTCACCCAAGCAATGCACAGCGGATCGTTGGGGGGCATCTGAGATGCTCGGCGCAGTATCCGCACCGAGGCGAAGTCCATTTTGAACTGCGCTTCAACGATCACGAAGACGCCTTTGCGGTCTACGAAGTTGGCACCCCCAATCACGCGTTGTTGGAGCCAAAGCCCGTACTTGGTCAAACCAACCCCCTTCCACCGGGTGCGACCGCAACGCGCTTTGATGCCGTATGTGCCGACTACGACCTATTTGCAGTACACGCGCCCTTGGCAAAGCGGAACCCAGACGCGATGCGGCGATATATTGACGTGCCATCGCGGTCTTTTGATTCCTTCTCACCCGCCGAGCGCGAGGCGAAAAACGAGTCCGACGCCCGTGCTAGACATATCCCGGAAAAGCAGGATCCCCATCTGCTGAATGCCAATTCCCTGTTACGAGACGCTATTCTCGAGATAAATCGTGAGGTGATGTTAGCTGGGGGGCCACATGATGTGTGCCACCACTCCGACGAAATCGGAAATCCCAACAGCGACCACCCGGGATTTCCCCAGTTCGCCTTCTATCCGCGGTCGGCAGAAAATGCCTTTTCCACCGATTTTCCACGCGGCAACCCAGGCGAAGCCGTCAAGTTGAAGGACTGGGATGACCTTAAAAGGTTCAACGCCGCTTCAACGGTCGCTGGATTTTACCCTCCACCTAATAACGAGCGTTGGGGCGAAGTTCTTCTTGATACGATTGGCAAAGTTCCCGGCATTGATGAGGATTTGCTGATCGCCGATTCTGTTGATGACATCGTTCTCAACTCACAGCCCGGATCTTTTGAGCGATTTCAGCTTGTCCTGCGCGCGCTCGAGGATGTGGAGCGCAGCATTGGCGAAAACACGATCATCAAGAAGCCGAGTGCTTTGAAGTTGACGGATGAAGAGGCGAGGGGACGCGCGGTTTACTGTGAACGCGTAAGGGGAGAGATCCAGCGTCTTGGGGGACTGGACGATTTGGGTCGGCTGCAACCGCTGCTTCCAGATCCCAAGACGCTTCCAAAGTCGAAGTGGGAGTTTTCCAAAGAGACGTTGGACAAGATCGGCCCCGACGTTCTGAAAGACCTGCCTCGTGTTTCGTATGAAAGCTTGAAGACAATTGCCAAACGCTGCGCCAAGGAAGATTACCCGTTGGTGATCGCCTATATGGAGAAAGCGTTCAAGGCCGATAAGGTTGCAACTCAGCTCTTGACCATTGCAAACACCACGTCGGCGCTTTTGGGTGCGGTTGAAGGGCTGGAGCGTGATGCGCCAGCAGGAAAGCCGCTTGCAGCTGGCCTTGGCCGGGCGCTCATGGGTCGAATGGACAATGCCATTGCCCTCCTGCTGGAGAAATCTGACAGCTTGGCGAGCGGCAAGGCCGAAACGGATGTCGACTCATTGCGGGCCGCGAAAGAGGCGGTTGTCGAACTGGGCAAGTTGCACGCGAAAGTCCGCGCCGATCTGCGCTCGATCGAAGAGGATGTGACCTCGATGGTTGGGGATGGATATGTCCTGACCACAGAAAAGCACGCTGACGCCCGGGCCGGTCGTGCACTGCGCAAGGAAGTACTGAACGGCATGCTCAAGGTGGGGCGGCTCAAGCGCCAAAACGCGACAACAAGCGTGAATGCCGCCTGGAATGCTGCACATGCGCTCGCCTACCGGGCCGAAGGTCGCTTTGCCATCCAACCGCGCAACAACAAGGAATCCGAGATCATCCGAAAGATCGACGAACTGCGTGGCGCTGCCCTCGGTGGTGCCGCGCTCGCGTTGTCGTCGCAAGCCAGGGCCAAGAACAACGAAGACGCTGACAATATGATGCGGGACCTGCGTTTGGGGATCCTTAGAGATTTGGAGACAGCCCTGAATGCACTTGGCATGGAGGTTCCGGACCGCTTGTTTGATGAAGAAGGCGAACCAGTGGACGAGCACAAAACCGCGCAGTTCTTGCAAGAAATCGACGCCCTTCGCGGCGTAGTGGTCGCGCGGCAGCGTCCGACACGAAGCCTTGATCTTCTCGTGGCGGGCAGTCACGCCCGCGAAAATCGCCACATACAGCGAAGTGACCACATCGCCAAGGCGAACACGCTACTGGCGAGCCTTGGCTTGACGCGCGGGATTCTCAACGAAAACGAATTGACCGCCGCGGCCACAGCCAAGGGTCGATTTTCCCCGGATGTGCTTCGAAGCCGACTGAAGCTTGCGCAAGAACTTGCTCGGGCCGACGCCCGTGCCATGCAGCCGGATCAACGCGACATCGACTTTGACGCCGAAACGGAGAGTTCACTGCGAAGCCATTGGTCCAAACACGTGGCCCATGTCGTCCGTTCGATCGAGGATGAGAACCTGCTTGGCGTTAAGGAACATCCCGACGAAACGGCCAATAAGCCGACTTGGGTCGGACGCGCCTTGGGGAAGAAGACCCCGGCCCTTTCTGAGGCCCAGCTGACGCAGAACAAAGAGGTGCAGTTGATCTGCGCACTGGTAAAAGCCCGACGGCGCACTTCAGCGGCGATCGGTCTGCATCGCGAGTTGCCAACCAAGACCGTCGAAATCCTGCAAAAGGACGTCAGGCCGAATGCGCAGCTCGACAGAGAAGAGCGTGCGATCACGAGGGCGGCGCGCAAGCTTATCGACATCACGGGCAAGCGCAGCATGGCCGGCAGGGTTCGAAGGACCCTGCAGAAGGCCTATGCAAGTACGATCAAGCCCCCAGATGCCGAAGCCCGATGGCGAGGTCACCTGCCAAACACTGGTGTCGGGACAAACGCCGGAATAAACATAAGCAACGGGGTGCAGACGACGCAGGGGGATGCGACCTTGCCGTTCGGCGGTATCATCGAGGGCTCGGTGGCCCACATCGCGTTTGCAACTGCAGACGCCGTCAAACTGTCCAAGTCTTACAAGGATTTAACCCCCAACGGCTTGCAACGCGCCGACCAGGCCGTCCGCGAGCAGACGGCGCTGGGCCAAGAGATGGTCCAGCGTTTCGAAGAAAAGAACGGCCCGGAGGATCAGATGCGATCGCGGGTTTTGTTGCATCTGGGCGAAAAGATCCAAGGCAAGGCGGACCCCACCTCAGCCCGCAAAATCGACAAGGGCGGGCGTTTTGGTATGACTGCGCTAGGTCTGTTGGGTGGGGTCGGTATAGTTCAGTCTCTGACCGTCGGCAGCGCCATGCGGACAGCCGGGGCGGTGGTTCCACCGGCATTGCCGTTGGTTGGGTACGCCGGTGTTGGCACGGCGGCGGTCTCGGCCAGTATCGCTACTGCCCGACAGGGGTATGAGGCGACACGGAACTCGGTCTACGCCCGCCGCAACAATGAGGCTTTGCAGCTGGCAAATGATCGTGTCGTAAAGGGAATGAGTCCGCCAGTCAGCAATACCAGGCAACCCACCGGTCCTGGTGGCGGACAGGCAACGGCCGAAGTCGGCCTGAACGACGTGGCCTCGCAGGGCACAACGGCGTCGGACCGGATTGAGGATCAGGCTGTTGAGATCGCGCACCATCGACTGGGCAAACTCAACCGGCCCAACCGAGCGGGGGTCAAGACGGCAGACCTGGCGGCCCAGTCGCTCGCCTTTGGTGGATCGACCACGATGCTATATACGTTTGCAGGCATAGGGACCGCAGTTGCGGCGACCTCGTTGTCGGCAGGTGGAGTTTTTGGCGGAATTGCCGCATACTTCTCGGCGAGTTTCGCGTTCCGAACGGGATTGCAGGCGAGACGTGACGCGACGCGCGACGCCCTGACTGACTACCTAAAGGATGTTGCGGACTCGCGCCAGATTGGTCGGCTGAACAAGAAGGCCGGGATCGAGACCGCAGGCGCCGAACCAGGCAGCCTCAAGAGCGACGTCGTTGCAGAGATTCTGAAGCGTGAGCCAGAGCTTGTCACAGACCTGCTTTTGGCCGCGCTGCGCCGGGAGCTGCCGCCGCTGACGTCAGAAGAGATGGAACAGCAAGTCAGTCGTCATGCCGAGAGGGACGCCCTGAAGGCGACCGCCGGACCGGGAGATGCTGAAAACCCCGATTCCGAGCTTTCGGCCAAACAGCGACAAATCGACGAGGCCGCAGCAGCGCGGCTCATGCAGTCCAAGTCGGCCTGCTTCGTGATCGGCCTTGGGGCGGACCCCGAGCATGTCCTGGCAATTGCGGACAGCTACCAGACAAAGGCAATGGATGCCTTCTGCCGGGAACTGCTGAACTTCACCATCCTGAAAGTCGCCAGACTTGATACCAGACTTAAGGACGGGGCCTATCCAGGAACGCAATAAGCATCACCTTTCGCCCTTTTACGACGATTGCCGCACGACAGAGCGTTGCGAGCCTGAAACCGCATCGCGAACCGGCTTGCACCGCTCGCGGAACCAGCGTGTTGCGATTGCGACCTGTTCGAGATGCTCAAAGCGGGGGGGAACGTAGATGCGATACGCGCCCTTGCGGGATATTGCTCCAAAGGGTGCCGCAAGCCGCCCGGCGTCAAGCGCGTCTTGAACGATGTCAATCGGGGCGATGGCACAACCGACGCCCGCTTCGGCGGCGTCCATGGTGAAATGCATGCGTTCATATTCCCGGATGCTATCGAACGGCAGATCAAAGCCTCCCTCTTCGACCCAATGCTGCCAAATGTTAGGCCGCGTCCGAGGGACCAGTCGCGGCAGTCCAGCGAGACTGACCTTTGCATCGGCATTCGATTCAAGATGGCGCGGATGCACCACAAGCCCAAAGCGCTCGGGCATGAGGCTAACGTAGCGCAAGTCGTCAACAAAGGTCTTTCGGCCGACAGTGACGAACATCATGATATTCCGGTCCGCCAGGTCTGGTACGTCGCTCCAAGTCACAAGGTGCACGGGCGCCCCACCAAGCCGGGCCTGCAACTCGGCTTGCCTGGGGATTAGCCAGCGCAACAAGAAAGTCGCGGGCGCCGCAATCGTAAGCGGGCGGTCGGCCAGGTCGGCAACAAGGACCTGACCTGCCGATCGCAGCCGCATCAAAGCAACCTTCACCTCATCCGCAAAGGCGCGACCCGGTTCAGTCAGCCGGACCTGCCGATGCAGCCGATCAAACAACCGCACGCCTGACGCCTCTTCCAGCTGTCGGATCAGGCGGCTGATGGCGCTGTCTGTCACCGAAAGTTCTTCGGCGGCATTGCGGAAACTGCCAAGGCGCGCTGCCGCGTCAAAAGCGCGGAGCGCGGCAAAGTGGTTCAACGGGTTGAAAGAAATGGCTGCCATGGGTCTCCCGGATCTGCGTGTATCAGATGATTATTAATCATGTGAAGTCCAAAAAAATCATGTCGGCTCAAGACAGCGGCCGTCATGAGAATACAAGAAAATTACTATAATGTTATCAGTTTATTAACTGATAACTTCAGGCCTTCGCCCGTGTCTGGCGGGTCATGGATCTGTCACATACCAACTGCAATACAGGGCGACGAAAGCACGCGACCTACGCCCGGCCGGGCTCTGGTCAAAAGGGATGCATACGGGATGCAAGACATGCAGAGTGAGTTCTACAGTCGAGCACTCGGGGGTGGCAATTCCGCGCCACCCGACCGGCCGGGAATTGTGCTCACATCCGTATCAAAGAGCTGGGGCGGCGCGGAAGCATCCGTAGAGCTGTCGCTGACCGTTCCTGCTGGCAAGTTCACCGCCATCCTGGGGCCATCCGGTTGCGGTAAATCGACAACGTTGCGGCTGATTGGCGGTCTGGAGATCCCTGACGCAGGGACGATCACGATTGCTGGGCGCGACGTCACCAGAGTATCGCCTGCAGAGCGCGATATTGCGATGGTGTTCCAGTCTTATGCGCTGTTTCCC
Source organism: Rhodobacterales bacterium (assembly GCA_031430315.1). GTDB lineage: Bacteria > Pseudomonadota > Alphaproteobacteria > Rhodobacterales > Rhodobacteraceae > JAJNPS01. The sequence continues at coordinate 11,072 of JANPBI010000227.1, forward strand.
CACCTGAATGTCGAAGAGAACATTCTGTTTGGCATGAAAGTACGCCGATTGCCCCGCGCTGAGCAGTCAATCCGTCTCGCAGAAGCAACGGACCTTCTGGGCCTCGGCGCTTTACTCAAGCGCAAACCAGCGCAGCTTTCGGGTGGACAGCAGCAGCGCGTTGCCCTTGCTCGGGCGATCGTGTCGCAGAAATCTGTTTTCCTGCTGGACGAACCCTTGTCGAACCTCGACGCGAAACTGCGTCAGGACATGCGCCATGAAATCCGTGCCTTGCAGCAAAAGCTGGGTGTGACGATGGTCTATGTTACCCATGACCAGATCGAAGCGGTCACCATGGCCGACCAAGTCGTCTTGATGAACCGGGGCCGGGTTGAGCAGATGGCCGATCCCCGGACACTTTACGACCAACCGGCAAGCATGTTCGCCGCGGGGTTCATCGGGACCCCTCCGATGAACCTGTTTCCAGTCCAAACCTTGGACCCGACTGCCGTATTGCCTGGTTTCGATGCCTCCGCGACGCTGGGCATTCGTCCTGAAAGCCTGGTGATCTGCGAAAGTGGCCCGATTTCCGTTTGCGTCCTGCGATCCGAATTCCAAGGCGCTGACACGATCGTCACCGTGGATGCGTCCGCAGCTGCGCTGACAATTCGGTGCCCTGGCAATGTGAGCCTACCGCCCGGCTTGCGACTTCGCGTCGGATTTCGTGCTGCGGATCTGCACGTCTTTGCCACCGACCTTGGTCAGCGGCGTGAAGACCTTCGCGATTTTATCCGGGGAGGTCTCGACAAAACTTAACCCTGCTGGCCGGCCGACGCTTCGGCGCGCGTCATCTGCAAGGACCTGCAAGACCTCCGACCTGCAAGGTCGGGGCTAATCGTTTAATGTTCACCAAACCCCAAGCGAGGATCACCATGTTTCTTACTGCAAGATGTTTCCTGCCTGCCTTTGCGTTCGCAGCGTCCCTTGGCGCATCGCCCGCGCTAGCGGTCGATCTGGAGTTCTATTTCCCGGTCGCCGTCGGCGGCCCTGCGGCGGAAACCATCCAGCAACTGACCGACGCCTACGTTGCCGCAAATCCGGGTGTCACGATCAACGCCGTTTACACCGGGTCTTATCGTGACACGAGCACAAAGGCCCTGACCGCAGCGCAAGGTGGCAACCCGCCCGAATTGGCGGTGTTGCTGGCCAACGACCTTTACGCATTTATCGATCAGGATGCGATTGTGGCATTTGATGACTATCTGACAGATGGCGAAAAGACGGAATGGTTTGGGTCTTTCTACCCCAGCTTTATGGCCAACGGCCAAACTGGCGGTAAGACCTACGGCATTCCTTTTCAGCGTTCGACCCCGGTGATGTTCTGGAACAAGGCTGCGTTTGCCGAGGCTGGCGTCAATCCGGAGCAACCACCAGAGAATTGGGCCGATTTGATCGAGATCAGCCAAAAGCTTGTAAAGAAGGATGCGTCCGGAAATGTAACACAGTGGGGTCTGCGGATCCCTTCTGCAGGGTTTCCTGTCTGGCTCTTCCAAGGGCTGACGGCGGCAAATGGCCTTGACATCGGGTCGGCTGACGGCAAGTCGACAAAATTTGACGACCCCGCAGCCGTGGAAGCGTTGCAATACTGGATCGACCTATCGGCCAAAGCCGGCGTAATGCAGGCCGGGACAATCGATTGGGGGACGACGCCGCAAGCCTTCATCGAGGGGAACGCTGCAATCATCTGGACCACGACGGGCAATCTCGCAAACATCCGCGATACCGCGAAATTCGATTTCGGTGTCGGGATGCTGCCAGCAAATGTCCGCCGCGGGGTGCCGACAGGCGGCGGCAACTTCTATCTGTTCAAAGACTCGACTGATGAAGAAAAGGCTGCTGCTATCGACTTCGTACAGTGGATCAGCTCTCCAGAGCAGGCCGCAAACTGGTCTATCGCGACCGGCTATGTCGCGCCGAGAGCCGACGCGTGGGAAACGCCGCAGATGCAGGAGTATGTCAAGCAGTTCCCGGCGGCCATTGTCGCCCGCGAGCAGCTTGAATTCGCCATAGGCGAGCTTTCCACTTACGAAAATGCCAAGATTGCCGAGATTATCAATTCGGCGCTTGAAGCCGCACTTGCGGGCACTGCAACGGCACAGGATGCACTTACCGAGGCACAAGCCAAAGCTGAAGCAATCCTGGCGGCCTATCGCTGAAGCTTACAAGGTTAGAGTGGCTCCGACCTCCTCTCTCCAGGAGGTCGGGGCCACCAACGACTTTCTTGCCGTCAAATTCGGGGAAAGATGATGAAACGACTTATGAACAACGAGCGGTGGGTTGCCGCCATCTTCCTTGGTCCCGCCATGCTGTTTCTGGTCGCTTTCACGCACTGGCCCGCGGTCCTGACAATCTGGCACTCGTTCTTTTCGACACCACGCGGCCTTCGAGCGTCAGAGTTTGTCGGCCTTGAAAATTATCAGGCACTTCTTGCTGATGATGTGTTCTGGCAGGTGATGTGGAATACGCTGATCTACGCAATACTGACCGTTCCGACGTCAATGGTTCTGGCGGTGGTCATGGCACTGTGGGTCAACCGCGCTGTACCCGGAATCGGGTTTCTACGCCTGGCCTTTTTCGCGCCCACGATCCTGCCACTCATCGCAGTGGCAAACCTGTGGCTGTTCTTTTACACGCCCGGCTTTGGCCTGTTCGATCTGGCACTTACTTCGGTTGGCATGCCACCTCAAAACTGGCTTGGCCAAAGCCACACAGCATTGGTGGCCATGGCCGCGATCACGGTGTGGAAGGAGGCCGGGTTTTTCATGATCTTTTACCTGGCCGCACTACAGCAGATTTCGCCGACCCTGCGCGAAGCGGCGGAGGTCGAGGGCGCCTCGTCCTGGCAGTATTTCTGGCGCATCACGTTTCCTCTGCTGATGCCGACCACACTCTTCGTATCGGTGAACGCCGTGATCAACTCCTTTCGGTTGATCGACCATATCGTGTTCATCACGCAAGGCGGGCCAAGCCACGCCTCGACGGTCCTGCTTCACTACATCTACGAAACCGCTTTTGCCTACTGGGACACCGCTTACGCGGCCACGCTGACGGTTGTGATGCTGCTCTTGCTGGTCATTCTCGGACTTGGACAAATTTACATCTTTGATCGCAGGACCCATTACAGATGACGGGGATTCTCAACCTTGGCGCAGCTACGCAGCCGCGCCCGCGGCTGGCACAAATCGCTATGGGTTTGCTGACCTGGAGTGTTGCATTTCTGTGGTTCTTGCCTCTGGGCTTTGCGGTTTGGTCGGCCATACACCCCCCGGCGGCGTTGCCAGGATTGACTGATCCACTTACCCTTTCGAACTTTGTCGAAGCATGGGGCCAGGCGCCGTTTGCCCGCTATATGTTGAATACCGTTCTTCTCGTCAGCATCATCCTTGTCGCGCAGCTGGTACTTTGTACGCTGGCAGCATACGCCTTTGCGCGGTTGCGTTTTCCTGGGCGAGGGCTACTCTTTACGCTTGTTCTGATGCAGCTCCTGGTTATTCCGGACATCTTGATGGTTGAGAACTATCGCACCATCAGGGCGCTTGGACTGCTAGACACCATCTTGGCCATCGGGCTGCCCTACTTTGCATCAGGCTTTTGTATTTTTCTGCTGCGTCAGACCTTTCGTGGCGTTCCAATCGAGTTGGACGAGGCCGCACGGATCGAAGGGTGCTCACTGCCCATCCTTCTTTGGAAAGTCTATGTGCCGCTTGCCTGGCCCACTTATGTGGCCTTCGCGCTGGTGTCGATCAGCCATCACTGGAACAATTTCTTGTGGCCGCTGATCGTAACGAACTCAGTCGAAACCCGTCCTGTTACAGTCGGACTGTCGATTTTCAGTGCGCCTGACTCAGGGGTGCAGTGGTCGCTGATCAATGCGGCAACGCTGATGACGTCAGCCCCCCTTCTTGTCGCCTTTCTGCTGTTCCAGCGGCAGTTTGTGCAAAGCTTCATGCGGGCGGGCATCAAATAGCCTTCCCGCTTTCCCACGCAATTAATGTCGCAACTCAGGTTTCTTGAATGAATGAGAACGTCGATGATATCCCCGTTGTTGGGGCCGCCCTAACACTTGCCGAGTTCCAAGCGAATCGTGCACTTATGGAAGATGGCGACAGGGATCTGGAATTGCAGGATTTCCATCGCCCAGAGCTGATGATGGGGGATATCGTTGGGCGTGCCAAAGAGGCTGCTTTGCAGCTGCATGGGTATCGTGGCCGGGTCGGAATACATGGTCCGTTCTGGGATTTCACGATCGCGAACTGGGACCCAGAAGTGCGTGCGCTGGTGCAGCGCCGCATGCATTCTGCCTTGGATGTCTGCGGCACGATCGGCGCTAGCCACATGGTCGTCCATTCGCCCTACGGGGACTGGGACCACAACAATGTCGACAATTACCCCAGCGCACGCGAGGCCCTTTTCGCGCGCTGCCATGATACGATGCGCGGCGTCGTGGAGCGGGCGGCCGCGCTGGGGGTAGACCTGGTCATTGAGAATGTCGAAGACATCGATCCGACAGCAAGAGTGCAGTTGGCAGCAAGCTTTGGCTCTCCAGCGATCGGCGTTTCCGTGGATACGGGACACGCTCACTATGCGCACGGAAGCCGCGGGGCGCCACCGGTTGACTACTTCATCAAACGCGCAGGTCCGGCCCTGCGGCATGTTCATCTGCAGGACGCCGACGGGTTTGCCGACCGGCACTGGGCAATCGGCGACGGTACGGTCAACTGGTCATCTGTCTTTGCGGCTTTGCGCCACATTCCAGGCCGTCCACGTTTGATCCTGGAATTGCGAGACAAGAGCGCATTGCGCCGGTCCATCGCCTATCTCAAGTCAAAGGGCTATGCACAGTGAGACCGGCATGAAGAAGATTGTGGTTCTTTCCGATCTGCATCTGGTGCCAAAAGGCGAGCTTTCGTATGGTATCGATACGTTTTCGAGAGCCGAGCTTGCCATCACGCGCATAAACGCCAACCATGCGGATGCGGTTGCTGTGGTTTTTGCGGGCGATCTGGCCGATCATAGCGCGCCCGCATCCTATGAGCGCCTTGCCGGGCTGCGATCGAGGCTGATCCCGCCCACGTTCGCAACTCTTGGCAATCACGATGACCGCGACGCATATCTCGCCCAGTTTCCGACCGAGCGAAATCCGGCAAGCCATCGGGTAGATCATGTTATCGACCTGCCGACACACCGATTTGTTGTATTGGACAGCCACGTGCCAGGGTCCGCCGAGGGCGCGCTGACCGACCAGCAGCTTGCATGGCTAGACTGGCAATTCCAAGATTCAGGCGACCGGGCGCGGGCGTTGATCCTGCATCACAATCCGGCTGATCTGGCGCTCCGTACCGATGCGATCCGGTTGCGCGATCCGGCGGCGCTGATCCGGGTTCTGACGAAGTACCGCCGCGTGGACCTGATGCTGTCCGGCCATGTTCACATGCCCACAGCGGGCTGTTTTTTCGGCATTCCCTTCGCGACTGTGGGAGGCAACCATTTCGCGGTCGCACCTACACTCGCAAATTGCCCGCATCCCGAGGATTTTGACCGCATCTTTCGGGAAGGTCCGGCGCAATTTGCGGTCCTTCTTTGTGATGAAGCGGGGATTAGGGTGCACTTCGAGACCTATGATGATCGCCATCGTGCGCTGCCCATCGATCTCTTTCGACGCATCCTGTTGCCCTAACTCTAAGCCTGCTTCGATCGCGGACATTGGACTGATGCCGGGTTCGCCCGTCCCGCTGCGCGCAGTGAGAGTTCCGCGCGCCAGCCGATTGCTCAACCCGCACCAACCGGAGCAATCAAAACGCCGGGCGCCTGTGTCGCAGCCGGATGTACGACCATTGGCAGGTCAGGCTCTCTCCGTCAGGTCAAAGGAATATGAGCTGCGCATGCGATCCCCCTTTCACCACCGGGAACCAAAGACCTTACGGAGCCGGAACTCCACCAGTTTCGCAGTGGTCTCTTGGCCGGTAACTCGGGCTCAAGCCTTCACTCGCAGATTTTGTGGATCATATAAGGGGGCCAGATGCACCCTTGCTGGAACCCGCTCCGACGCCACTTCCAGCTCATAGCTTCCCGACAGCACGAAATCCTCCGTCACACCGTCGGGGTTTCGCACATAGCCCATCCCGATGCTTTGCCCGACGGTATGGCCAAAGCCGCCCGAGGACAGCCAACCGACCCGGTTGCCATTCCGATAGATCGTCTCGCGCCCCAAAAGGATCACGTCGGGCGCGGTACTAAACGTTGCCAGCCGTTTCTTGACCCCACCGGCAAGCTGCACCGCAACCGCTTCCCGGCCCAGATATGGCACCTCGGACTTCATCTTCATCGCCCAGGCCAGGCCCGCCTCGACTGGCGTGTGATCCGGCCCGATATCCGACCCCCAGGCGCGGTAGCCTTTTTCCAGCCGCAGCGTTTCGACGGCGCGGTAACCCGCGTTGACCGCACCCGCACCAACGAGTGCCTGATAGACCTGCACCGCGTCTTCCACGGGCAGGTGAAGCTCCCAGCCCAGTTCCCCCACATAGGTCACACGCAAGGCCAGCACCTTGCATCTCGCCACCGTGATCTCGCGCGCGGTCGCAAAGGGGAAACCGGTATTCGACAGATCATCATCGCAGACCCGCCGCAGCACATCCCGCGCATGCGGTCCCATCAGCGACAGCACAGTTGATCCTGCCGTCACATCCGTCAGTCGAACATCGCCGCACAAGTTCTTGGCAATCCAGTCGAAATCATGCGTAGAAAAGCCGGTACCTGTGACAATGTAGAACGCATCCATCGCCCGTCGCACGACGGTCAGGTCGCATTCGATTCCCCCCTTGGCGTTCAGCATCTGGGTATAGGTCAGGCTGCCAACCGTCCGGTCAACATTCCCCGCAGCGATCCAGTTTAGTGCCTTGGCCGCATCAGGCCCTGTCAGCATGAACTTGGCAAACGAGGTCTGATCGATCACCACTGCGCCCTCGCGGCAGGCCTTGTGTTCCCGCGCGACGGCCCCAAACCAGCCGGGGCGCTGGTAGGAATAGCGATCCTCGGCAACTTCACCCGGGGCTGCGAACCAGTTGGGACGCTCCCACCCCAGTTTCTCGCCAAAAACCGCGCCTGCCGCCTTCAGATGCGCGTAAAGCGGCGACGTCAGGGTGGGCCTTGCGGAGCGCATTTCCTCGGACGGCCAAGCAATTGTGTAGTGCTTGGCATAGGCCTCCAGCGCCCGTTCCCGCACCCAGTCGGTCGAACGATGCACCCCACCAAAGCGACGGATGTCGACGGGCCAAAGGTCGTAGGGTGCCGCCCCCGTTGCGACCCACTCCGCCAATGCCATCCCTGCCCCGCCGCCCGCCGCGATGCCAAAGGCGTTGAAGCCCGCGCCGACGAAGAAACTCCGCAGCTCCGGCGCCTCGCCCAGAATGAAATTCCCATCGGGGGTAAAGCTTTCGGGGCCGTTGATCAGCTGCTTGACGCCTGCCGTGGCCAAGGCAGGCACGCGGGCAATCGCATCCTCCATGAACTGGCCATAGTGGTCGAAATCGCTGGTCAGCAGCTCGAAATGGAACCCCTCCGGGATGCCATCCACCGCCCAGGGTTTCGGGTTCGGCTCATAGCCACCCCAGACGAGGCCGCCGACCTCTTCCTTCCAGTAGGTCAGCCGGTCAGGATCACGCAGCGTCGGCAGCGCAGTCGTGACGCCCTCGATCCGTTCGGTCACCATGTATTGGTGCTCCAACGACACCAGCGGCACGTTGACGCCAACGGTCGCCGCAAGCGTTCGCGTCCATTGCCCCGCGCAGACCACGACCTTTTCGCATTCAATCGTGCCGAAAGGCGTCTCCACCCCGCGGATGCGGCCGTCCTCGACAATAACCCGCGTCACAGGCGTATCCTCGAAGATCTTCACCCCTGCCATCCGCGCCCCCCGCGCGAGCGATTGCGTGATGTCCGAAGGGTTCGCCTGCCCATCGGTCGGCAAGTACGCAGCCCCCACAAGATCGTCGATGGTCATCAGGGGCCACAAATCCTGCGCCTCTTTCGGCGTCAGCAAATGCATCTCCAAACCAAACGAATGCGCCGTCGTCGCCTGACGTTTCACTTCCGTCCAGCGCTCAGCGTTGCAGGCCAGCCGCAGGCCGCCATTCATCTTCCACCCGGTCTGGAGGCCCGTCTCTGCCTCCAACCCTTTGTAAAGTGCTACCGAATGACCCAAGAGCTGCGTAATATTGGCCGATGTCCGCAATTGTCCGACCAGCCCTGCCGCATGGAACGTCGTGCCCGAAGTCAGCTTTTTGCGCTCCAAAAGGACGGTATCCGACCAGCCCAGTTTCCCCAAGTGATAGGCGACTGAACAGCCGACAATGCCCCCACCAATGATGACGGCGCGGGCGGTGTTCGGCAGGTCAGTCATGAAAATCCTCGAACGCGGCCAGTGCCGCGCGGTATGTGGCCAGATAGTCGGCGGTATAGGTCGCATAGTCGAAGTCGAGGGTGGAATGGATTTCCTGCACCATCGACCACATCGCTTCGCGCAGCGCCGCCGCCGCTTTCATCGCAAGGTAGCGCCGCCAAAGGTCGGAATCCACGGCACGCGCGAAATAGGTGGCAAGGACCCGACGCTCCTGCGCCTCGGACAGCCCTGCATTGGCGGCAAGGCCCCCAAGGTCGAAAAGTGGCGAGCCAAACCCGCCATAATCCCAGTCGATCAGCCACATCCGGCTGCCGTCATGCAGGAAATTCGCCGGCAGCAGGTCATTGTGGCCAAAGACCATCTCGATCCGGCCTAACGCTGCCTCCAGCCGATCGGCCTCGGACAACAGACGCGGGATCAGCGCGGCATGTCGACTGCCCCCATCACGCAAAGTGCCCGCGTAATCGCGCAGGACATGGAACACCCAGAACGTGACGACCGGGCCGCGCAGGTGACGCGGGATTTCGCGATGCGCGCGCATCAAAAGATCCAGCGCCTGATCCAGCATCGCATCGTCGCGCAGGTCTGCGGCGGTCATCGTGCGGCTGTCGATATAGGCGATCACCATCGCCCCCGGTTCGTGATAGATCACTTCCGGCGAGACTCCCGCCAGATGCGCTGCCCGACTGGCAGCCAGCTCGTTGAACCGCAGGATCTGATGCACCGGAATGTCATCGCCGATCCGCACCACGGCGCGGCGGTCGCCATCCGTCACCAGCACGTTCAGGTTGGTAATCCCGCCGCCCAAGGGCACGGCTTGCGGTTGACCCCGCCATATGGGCAAGGCCAGCGCTCGATCCACTGGCGTCTTTTCGGCTGTCACAAG
>JANPBI010000228.1:0-5926 GCA_031430315.1 Rhodobacterales bacterium
AAGGTTGCGGTTGACCTATTCGACGCCATCCACACGCTGGACCGGTCTTCGCTTGCGGAAAAGCTGGCCAGCCTTGCGCAAGTGCGGGGCACCAGCCCCGACCTGTTCATTCAGGTCAATACCGGGTCCGAACCGCAAAAGGCAGGCGTGCTGCCCGGTGATCTTGACGGGTTTGTCGCCGCCTGTCGCGCGATGGACTTGTCCCCCCTGGGCCTGATGTGCATCCCGCCCGAAGATGCCGACCCCGCCCCGCATTTCACTATGCTGGCCGATATGGCCGCCGCCAACGGGCTGACCGGCCTGTCCATGGGGATGAGCAGCGATTTCGAGGTGGCAATCGCCCATGGCGCGACCCATATCCGCGTGGGATCAGCGATCTTCGGGGCGCGGGCACCTCGGCCCTAGTACCCCCCACCCCAACCCTCCCCACGAGGGGGAGGGAGCGCGGCGCGCCTATTTCAACGTTAGGAGCGGCGGGTCAATGGTCGCCTCCCCTCCCCCTGGTGGGGAGGGGCTGGGGGAGGGGGGCCTGTCAGACCTGACTCTACGTCAGCCAGACCCGCGCATAGGGCGGCAGCACGATCTGCCCGCCATGGCTCTGCACCGGATATTCCGACAGCGCATCCTCCATCCTGCTGATCCCCTGCGCCCGCGCCCAGGCCTCCGGGACGTTCTTCCATTCTTCGGTAAAGTTGAACAGGCACAGCACGACCCCCGTCGGGGCCACCCGCTGAAACGCGAACACCCCCGCCACGCCCGCATCCCGGATGCGGGTCGGGTTGGCGGCATGCAGGGCATCCGTATCCCGCCGCCGCGCCAGGATCCGCCGCGTCTCAGCAAAGACGCGCGCCGTCGGACTGCGCCCGTCGCCCAGGGTCTCCACCGCTGACCAATCCATCCGCGGCCGGTGGACCCAGCGGCTGTCATGCGCGTGATCCGGGTCGTCGCGATAGCTGTAATCGTTCAGCAGAGCGAGTTCATCCCCCATATAGATCAGGGGAATGCCGCCGAACGACGCGATCAGTGCATTGCCCAGCACGATCCGCTGTACCGCCATGTCGATCCCGGCGCGGTCCCCCGCCGCCACCGCCCGCTCCAGCCCGGCAAGCGATGCGAAACTGCCCGAAACGCGCTTGTCCCCTGTCACCGGGTTCATCTGGAACAGGGCCCCGCGCGCGAAACTGCCCGGATAAGTGCCGTCGTAGAAATCCGACAGGAAATTGCGGTGCCCAGGCCCCGACAGTCCCAGCGCTGCGGCATCCTCGTCCGTCACCGCCCAACCGATATCGTCATGGCAGCGGATGTATGTCGCATAGGTCGCATTGGTCAGCCGGTCCGGGAAATGCGTCCCCAGCACATGCGTCATCAGCCGCGTGTCCCGCGTGGCCAGCGCCGACCAGAACTGCACCATCAGGCTGTTGTGATAGGCAAGGTTGCCCTCGCGCCCGTCGTGGATGCCCTTGCCAAGGTAGGGCAGCATTTCGGCGGGTGCGACGATCGCCTCAGCCAGATGCAGCACGGCGGCCGAGGCGATCCGCGAACAAGCCCGCAAGGCCTGCAGGATCATGTGGACCTCCGGCTCAGACTGGCAGCGCGTGCCCATGCGTTTCCACATGAAGGCGACCGCATCCAGCCGCAGCACTTCCACCCCGCGGTTCGCCAGGAACAGCATGATGTCCACGACTTCCAGGAACACCTGCGGGTTGGCCCAGTTCAGGTCCCACTGGTGTTCGTTGAACGTCGTCCAGACCCATTTGCCAAAGTCAGGATAGTGGGTGAAATTGCCCGGTGCGTTGTCGGGAAACACCTCGACCAGGGTGCGCGCGTATTGGTCGGGCAACTCGGGCGTGTCGAACATCAGGTAATAGTCCTGATAGTTCTCATCCCCCGATGCCGCACGCACCGCCCAGTCGTGTTCCTTGGCGGTGTGGTTCAGCACAAGGTCCACGCACAGCGTCATCCCCCGCGCCCGCAGAGCCGCCGCGACCGCTTCGAAATCCGCCATCGAGCCAAAGGCCGGATTGATCGCGCGGTAGTCCATTACCGAATACCCGCCGTCACTATCGCCGGGGCGGGGCTTAAGGCACGGCATCAGGTGGACATAGCGGATGCCGAGATCCGCAAGGTAATCCAGCCTGTTCAGTACGCCTTTCAGGTCGCCCGCGAACCGGTCAATGTACAAGACATAGCCCGCCATCTCGGACCGCTGGAACCAGTCAGGCTCCAGATCGCGTTTGAGATCCAGCAGCCGAAGGTCTTCAGGACGGTTTGCCCAGCCCCTGCGTAGTGTTGCAAGCAACCGCTCGGAAAAGTCGGCATAGTCGGGGCGATGGCCGTAAAGCCGGTCCAGCATCGGCCACAGATCCGGCGCCGAACGCTGCAGGCGCAACGCAAAGATCGCCTCATCGGCTGCCGCCGTCTTCCTGGCCATGACGTCCTCCCTCAACCGGGCAAAGACTAAGGCGGCCAAAGCGGTTTGGAAAGGGGGTCAGCCGCGAATGATCAATCGCGAGCGATGGCGGATGCGGGCTGCGATCCACCGCAAGTCAGCAGGCGCAAAGGCGACACAACCAGCTGTAGGATGCCTAGGTCTGCGCCACCCATGCACAAAAATCGCCGATCCCCGCCCTGACACCGAAATTGGCCAATTCCAGTCTGTGATCAGGATCAGATCATACATCGTATCCGCCCGATGCAGTCGCTCATGGCTGAACTGGTGCGGCCGGCGAACCATCTTGTTGTAGTCGGGATCGCGCGGATCATCCGACCACATGTCCCCCGGCCCAATTGGCAAGGCCCAATCCGCAGGTCGCAACATGCGGTCTGAACGGTAAAGCATGCCGACGAAACGGTGTACTCCGAGCGGAGTGGCACCATCGCCCTCGCGCTTGCGCCGGATGATCCCGCCGCGTCCGATGCTGCAGGCAAACCGCCGCCCTTTGAAACGCGCACCCCATGGCCCGACCACAATATCGTCGCGCGTCACGGCATATGCCCCGACTTCACCGCCTTTGTCGTGAGGTACTGCTTGTTCTGCGCGGTCTGGCCCACATGCAGCGGCACCCGTTCCACCACCTCCAGCCCGCAGGTCCGCAGCATGTCGATCTTTCGCGGGTTGTTGGTCAAGAGCCTGACCGATGAAAATCCCATCTGCCGAAGAATCTGCGCGCCGATCCGAAAATCGCGTTCGTCATCCTCGAACCCTAGCCTGTGATTTGCCTCCACCGTGTCAAATCCCTGATCCTGCAGGGCATAGGCACGCATTTTGTTGGCAAGGCCGATTCCCCGTCCTTCCTGGTTCAGATAAACCAGAACGCCGGCGCCCTCGTTTCCCATCTGGGCCAAAGCCGCCCGCAACTGCGGCCCACAATCGCACTTCAGCGACCCCAGCACGTCACCGGTGAAACATGCCGAATGCAGTCGCGCCAGTACTGGTTTGCTACGGTCCGGTTGCCCAACTTCGATCGCGAAATGCTCCTCCCCCCCGTCATCGGGGCGAAAGATATGCAGTCGACCTGCCTCAGCCAGGGCCATAGGCAGGCGCGCGGCGACAATGTCGTCCAGTCCCGGCAGGCGCAAAAGCTCCGGTCCCAACTCGGATAGGCTCAATATGGTCAAGTCAGGGGTCGGTGTGGTTTCCACCAAGCTTAGAACCGCGGGCAGCATCCGGGCGGTCTTCATCAGCGCGATCCCGGCCCGTTCAACGTCCGCCGATCCTTCGCGCAGCGCGACAAACGGCCCCTTCATCGGATACAAAAGGTCAGCCGCTGGGTCCGCCACTGCACGCAGCCAGGCCGCATCTGCGCCAACAGGCACTGCAATCCGTGCAAGATCCGTGTCATAGACCCTTACCTTCAGGGTCTCGGCACGTCGGGCCGTCATTGTCAGCGTCAATTGACCCGCCCGACGCAATTCCGCCAGACGGTGATCTGTCAACGGCTCTACCGAGGCGATCCAGCGCACCGGCCCGTCACCTGCCAAGCGCACCGGCACACCCAGCCGCAAATCGCCAAGGGCGCGCGCCAGCCTTTCGGTGATCGTAAGCGTCAGGGACATCCGGCTCTCCTTTGTCCCATCTCTATCTGGCGGATGACGGAATTGAAACATATCGCCACCAGGCGACACGTCTGCGTGAGGGCACTGCAGCATGGGTTGAGCGCCCGCTGTGTCGGTCGCATCTGAAGGACAGGCGAACGGAGGCGTGAACATGATGACCCTGAGGAAAATCCTGCTAGTCGACGACGATGACGACCTGCGCGAAGCATTGGGCGAACAACTGGTCATGACCGAGGACTTTGACGTGTTTGAGGCGCGTACTGCTGCCGAGGGCATGGAAAAGGCCAAGGCTGCAATCTATGACCTCGTCATCCTTGATGTCGGCCTGCCCGACGCTGACGGGCGTGAGCTGTGCCGCAGGATGCGCAAGGGCGGCGTCAAATGTCCGATCATGATGCTGACGGGCCATGACACCGACAGCGACACGATCCTGGGCCTTGATTCCGGGGCCAACGACTATGTCACCAAGCCTTTCAAGTTCCCCGTTCTTCTGGCCCGTATCCGCGCCCAGTTGCGCCAGCATGAACAGTCCGAGGACGCAATCTTTACGATGGGCCCCTACACCTTCAAGCCCGCGCAAAAGATGCTGCTCGACGCCAAGGAAAAGAAGATCAGGCTGACCGAAAAAGAGACGAACATCCTGAAATACCTGTACCGCGCACAGCGGGCTGTCGTGGCACGTGACATCCTGCTCCACGAGGTCTGGGGCTACAATGCGGGCGTGACCACGCATACGCTGGAAACCCACATCTACCGGCTGCGGCAAAAGATCGAACCCGATCCGTCGAATGCCCGTATTCTCGTGACTGAAAGCGGCGGATATCGGCTTGTCGCGTAATGGTCTCATTGTTGCCTGAACTTCACCGTATCCGTCACAATAACGTACACTGACGGCGTTATTCCACGAGTTCCCCTTGTCGTGTCGGGGTTATGGCACGACATTCCTCCCTGTTGGACTTGGCCGGGCTTTTGCCCGGCCTTTTTTTGTCACAAGGTTTCGCTTTGCTTTTCGGGTTGTCGCAGGGCATGGCATTTGGCAAAGCCTGTCCCGAACGAAAGGAAGCCGCCCGTGGACACAACGACATCTCGCGTCAGATCATCGCCTTGACCGAAGGCGAGACGGATACCGTCGCCTTGATGGCAACCGTGGCCAGTGAACTGCACCACACCCACCCCATGGCCGACTGGACCGGGTTCTACCGGGTCGTGGCGCCGGAGTTGCTCAAGATCGGTCCCTATCAGGGCGGGCATGGCTGTCTTGTCATCCCGTTTTCGCGCGGGGTTTGCGGGGCGGTGGCGCGGACAGGTAAGGTCCTGAACGTCCCGGATGTCGATGCCTTTCCCGACCATATCGCGTGTTCGTCCACAACCCGTTCCGAACTCGTGCTGCCAGTCTGGAACGCTAGCGGGAATCTTCTCGGCGTGCTCGACCTCGACAGCGATACCCCCGCCGCCTTTACGGCCGAGGATGAGGCGTGGCTGGTCCAGCTGCTCGCCCAAGTTTTTGCAAAAGCTGAATGATCGAGTTCACCTACAACCCGCCGATGGACCCGCTGCTGATCCTTTATCAGGACGATCAGATCATCGTTGTCGATAAGCCTGCGGGCCTTTTGTCAGTGCCAGGAAAGCTGGAAGGGCGGCAGGATTGCCTGCAATCCCGGCTGCTGGCAGCCCATCCGGCTACGTTGTTGGTTCATCGGCTGGACTGCGACACCTCGGGCGTAATGATCTTTGCAAAGCACAGGTTGGCGCAGGGATTTCTAGGACAGGAGTTCGAGAAACGCCGCGCGAGCAAAACCTATGTGGCGAGAGTGGCGGGAGTCATGGTTGAGGATAGCGGCCAAGTCGACCTGCCGATCTGGACCGACTG
>JANPBI010000229.1:0-1837 GCA_031430315.1 Rhodobacterales bacterium
AAAAGTTGTGTCTTCGGTGACGCCATAGCTTTTCATCCAGCGCGGGATCTGAAACGCTTCGCACCCCAGCCCCACCATCAGGACCCCGCCGACATTGGGGTTCATCGCATAGCCCCATTGCGTACGGCGCAAAATCTCATAAGCGGCACCGTTGACATCAACGCCACAGCCGGTGCCGTGGACCAGCGAGATGACGCCGTCGATGTTGGGATAGTTGGCCAGGACGCCGGACTCTTCGACCCGCCTTGCGATGTGACGGGCGGCACTGGCGGAACAGTTGACAGAGGTTAGAATTGCAATGTAGTTCCGCGTGCCGTAGCGGCCATTAGCCCTGCGGAACCCCTGGAACGTCCGGCGCTGATCCTCGGCCACAAACGAGGTCGGGCGCGCCTCGGTGCCGTGGTCATACGCGCGTTCGAAGCTGTGCACATGGACGTTGCATTCATGCACCCAGTCCCCCGGCGCGATGTCGGATGTCGCAAACCCGATCACCTGACCGTACTTCACCACCGGGGCGCCCATTGCGATGGCCTGAATGGCCATCTTGTGACCGCGCGGCACACGTTCCTTCGGTGCGACACCAAAGACGGGCTGACCCGGCGGCAGGGTATCGATAGCGACCACGATATTGTCGGCTTCGGTCAGACGAAGCGCGCGGGCAGCAGTGTCCTTGGTCGATCTAGTCAACATTCGGGGTGTTCCTGAGGTGTTTAGGAATGTCTCGGGGTGGCTTGCGGTCTCGTTCTTACGGAGTAATACTAATATAACACATGCAATTGACCTTCGAAACCCCAAGGAGTCACCCGATGAAGCGCATGGGAAGCTGCATCCGCCTTCACCCCGAGGCGCTGGCACAGTACAGGTCGCTTCATGCCACGGTCTGGCCCGAGGTTCTTTCGGCAATCAAGCGCGCAAACATGCAAAATTACTCAATTTTTCTGAAGGAACCTGAACTCCTCATGTTTGCCTACTGGGAGTATGTGGGGACCGATCTTGAAGCGGACATGGCTGCTATGGCAAAAGATCCGGCAATGCAGGCCTGGTGGGCAATTTGCGACCCTTTGCAATATCCCTTTGAAACCCGCCTCGACGGGGAATGGTGGGCGACGATGGAACAGGTGTTTTATTTCGAATGACACAGACGGCGGTACAAGGTGAGGGGCTGCTGCCGGGCACAGACTTCCGTAGAAGGTCCGACCGCAATCGCGTTCCCTCCATCGATTCACCGCATCCACGACAACCGTGAACATCATGCAACGTCCGCTACCCGCCCTTAATGCCCTCTGCAGACTTCTTGCGAATCACTTCGGAGTCGTCTCATTCAGATCCCCACGACGACCTTCCGCCGCGGCTTCAGCACCTCCCCTACAGCGTTCACCCCGGCGCGCAGCGGCGAGTCGATGAGGTGAGCGTAGCGCTGGGTGGTGCCGATCTGGGTGTGGCCAAGCAGCCGCCCGATCATTTCCAACGAGGCCCCGCCAGAGACCAGCAGCGAGGCGAAGGTGTGGCGCAAATCGTGGATGCGCACGTCTGGGATCTCGGCCTGCACGCGCATCCGTTCCCAGAAGCGCTTGAGGTCAACCACCGGCTGGCCCGGCACATCGCCGGGGAACAAGAAGGGACAGCCCTTCGGTACGACATCGCCGCGCAGCCGGATCAGGGCGACGGCCTCGTGCGAGATGGGCACCCGGTGCACGCGGCGCTGTTTGGTATAGGCGGCCTGCTTGGTCCAGATCGCCAGATCGAGGTTGAACTGGTCGAAGGTTGCTGTGCGGGCCTCGCCGCAGCGGGCGCCGGTCAGCATGCACAGGCGGATGATCCCGGCCGCGCGTTGGTC
>JANPBI010000230.1:0-13521 GCA_031430315.1 Rhodobacterales bacterium
GTTCGGCACAAGGCGGCGTGCGGGAGCTCGAAAGGGTCGCACATCATCTGGCGAAGATGGGCGGCCCTGTTTCATCCTCGGGGCCGGTGATCCCGACGATCTACCGGCTGGGCCCGCACCGCCTGTCGCTTTTCGCCACCGTCGCGCAATTTGGTACGCCCGATGACCTGACGCTGGACGATCTGAAGATCGAGCTATACTTCCCGGCTGACGCGGCAACCGACGAGGCTTTGCGACAATTGGCCAGAGACGGGCAAGAAGGACTGCGCGCGTGAATTGCCTGCGGGTGTTAGGCCAAGATGTCACGCGCGCCATGCAGCAAAACGACCCTTCTTGTCGCTGCTGCGCTAGGATCTGGACAGAAATCGGTTGAAGTCTTCCGATGATCCCGGTTCACTCGCAACCGAATAAAGAGGCTCCAGCATGCGCTATTCTGGCCTGAAGGTCATCACCGAAGGGCTCTTTGGCCACAAGGGCTGGAAACCGGTCTGGCGCAACCCGGACCCCAAGCCTGCCTATGATGCGATCATCATCGGCGGCGGCGGGCACGGACTGTCAACGGCCTACTATCTGGCCAAGAACCACGGTCTGCGCAACATCGCGGTCCTTGAAAAGGGCTATCTGGGGTCAGGAAATATTGGCCGCAACACGACCATCGTGCGCGCCAACTACTTCATTCCCGGCAACTCGGAATTCTACAGTCATTCCCTGAAGCTTTGGGAAAAGCTGGAAGGGGAGCTGAACTACAACGTCATGCACAGCCAGCGCGGACAAGTTGTGCTATTCCATTCTGATGGCCAGCGTGACCTTGCCGCAAGGCGCGGCAACGCCATCGTCAACCAGGGCGATGATGCCGAATTCATGACGCGCGAGGATTTGCGGGAAGAATTTCCCTACCTCGACTACGAACAGACCCGCTTTCCGATCTATGGCGGACTGATGCAGCGGCGGGCCGGAACCGCGCGCCATGATGCGGTTGCCTGGGGCTATGCGCGCGCGTCCGACCAATTGGGCGTTGATCTGATCCAGAATTGCGAAGTGACGGGGATGGATGTCGAGGGCGGGCGCGTCGTCGGCGTGCAGACAACGCGTGGAGCGATCAAGGCGGCCAAGGTCGGGATCGTCGTGGCGGGCCGATCCTCACAGGTGGCGGCGATGGCGGGCCTGAAACTGCCGATCGAAAGCCATGTGATGCAGGCCTTCGTGACCGAGGGGCTGAAGCCGGTGATCGACAGCGTCATCAGTTTCGGGATGGGGCATTTCTATATCAGCCAGTCGGACAAGGGCGGTTTGGTTTTCGGCGGCGACCTCGATTTCTACGCAAGCTATGCGGCGCGCGGCAACCTGCCGATGCTGGAGCATGTGATGGAGGCGGGGATGACGCTGATGCCGATGATTGGTCGGGCGAAGATCCTTCGGACATGGGGCGGTATAATGGACATGACACCGGACGGCTCGCCGATCATCGACAAGACACTTATCGAGGGGCTGTTCCTCGATGCGGGCTGGAATTATGGGGGGTTCAAGGCGGTGCCCGCGTCCGGCTGGTGCATGGCGCATCTGATGGCGACCGGGCAAAGCCACGAGGTGGCCGCGCGGTTCCGGCTGGACCGGTTCCGACTGGGCCAGATCATCGACGAAGAAGGCACCGGCAGCCAACATAACTTGCATTGAGGATGATCATGTTGCGCCCGACGCCGAGACACCTGACGACAAAACCCGTTGATGGGGCAGTTTCGACATGCGCCTGACCTGCCCCCTTTGCGGCTCTCGCGACCGGCGCGAGTTCTACTACTACGGGTCAGAGGACTATCTCAACCGCCCCGCATCCGATGCCGGTCCCGAGGCGTGGGATCACTACCTGCATCTGCGCGACAACCCGGCCGGGGTCACGAAAGACCTTTGGTATCATGAACTTGGCTGTTCGCAGTGGCTGCTGGTGACGCGCAACACCGTCACGCATGAGGTGTTGGCCACAGAACTGGTCGCCGACCGCAAGGGGGCCGCGCGATGAGGATTGACGGCAAGGGGCTGATCGACCGGACCAAGCCGGTCAAGTTCCAGTTCGATGGCCGCAGCTATGGCGGTTATCGCGGCGATACTCTGGCCTCGGCGCTTTTGGCCAATGACGTGACGCTGGTAGGGCGCAGCTTCAAATACCACCGCCCGCGTGGCGTGCTGACAGCCGGGTCCGAAGAACCGAATGCGCTGGTCGAAATCATCGGGGCAAAGAACCAGACGCCGAATGTGCGGGCCACTGTTCAAGAGGTGTTCGAGGGGCTGAAGGCGCGCAGCCAGAACCGCTGGCCCACGCTGAAATACGACGTCATGGCGATCAATGATGTGCTGTCGCCCTTTTTCAGCGCCGGGTTCTACTACAAGACCTTCATGTGGCCGCGAGCCTTTTGGGAAGGGCTATATGAGCCGCTCATTCGCCGTGCTGCTGGGCTTGGCAGCTTGTCGGGTCGGCATGACGAGGGACTGTACGAAAAGGCCTATGCGTTCTGTGATCTCTTGGTGATCGGGTCTGGGCCTGCGGGGCTGATGGCGGCGCTGACGGCGGCGCGGTCGGGCGCGGATGTGATCCTGGCCGAGGAAGAGGCGCGACTGGGCGGGCGGATCGTTGCGGACGATGCCGTGATTGGCGGCATGGCGGGTGCCGCATGGGTCGACACCGCAAAGGCCGAACTTGATGCAATGCCCAACGTGCGGATCATGACGCGCACCACCATTGTCGGGGCCTATGACCACGGAACCTATGGCGCGCTGGAGCGGGTCGGGCTGCATTTGCCTGCGCGCGCCAACCTGCCGCGGGAATGTTTCTGGCGGATCGTGGCCAGTCGGGCGATCCTTGCGGCTGGAGCGTTGGAGCGCAGCATCGCCTTTCCGATGAACGACCGGCCCGGCATCATGATGGCCGGGGCGATGCGCAGCTATCTGAACCGGTTCGGCGTGACCACAGGCAAGCGCGTTACGTTCTTTGCCAACAACGACTCGGCCCGGGCAGCGGCACGGCAACTGATGAAGGCGGGTGTTTCCGTGGCCGCAATCATCGACAGTCGCCCCGACGCGCCGCTGGAAGAGGACTGCATCGTGCATGCCGGTAGCCAAGTGGTCGACACCCGGGGTCGACACGCACTGCGTCAAATCACTGTCCGCAAGGGCAGCGAGGTGATCGAAATCGAGACGGACACCCTGGGCGTCTCGGGCGGGTGGAACCCGTCGCTGCACCTGACATGCCACATGAATGGCCGCCCGATCTGGAGCGAAGATCTCGCGGCGTTTGTGCCCAGTGCGGGCGCGATCCCGGGCATGGTTGCCGCAGGTGCGGCCAATGGAACCTATTCGACGCATGGTTGCTTGGCTGCCGGACAAGTGGCAGCCGTTGAAGCCTTGGCTGCACTAGACATCCGCGCGACGACACAACCGCTGCCCGACGCGGAAGATGCCCCATATCGCCATGCGCCGCTCTGGACCGTTGCGGGGAAAGGCCGCGCATGGCTCGACCTCGGCAATGACGTGACGACCAAGGATATCGCCCTGTCTGCGCAAGAGAACTTTTCCAGCGTCGAGCATATGAAACGCTATACGACCCAAGGCATGGCGCCTGATCAGGGCAAGTCGTCCAACGTGGCGGCGCTGGCAGTGCTGGCCGATGCGACGGGACGGTCAATCCCTGAAACAGGCACGACGACTTACCGGCCTCCTTTTGTCCCGGTCTCCATCGCAGCACTGGGCGCGGGCGGGCGCGGCATGGGGTTTGCGCCGCAGCGGTTCCTGACGTCCGATCAGGCGAGCCGCGACCGGGGTGCGCCCATGATCGAGGCGGGGCTGTGGTACCGGCCCAGCTATTTCCCGAAACCCGGCGAGACAACCTGGCGCGAGTCTTGCGACCGCGAGGTGAGGATGGTGCGCCAGGCGGTCGGCATCGCGGATGTCTCCACCTTGGGCAAGATCGACATCCAAGGGGTTGACGCCGCGCGATTCCTTGATTTCGTTTACGCCAACACCTTCAGTACATTGCCCGTCGGAAAAGTGCGCTATGGCCTGATGCTGCGCGAGGATGGTTTCGTGCTCGATGACGGCACGACGGCACGGCTGGGCGAGAACCATTATCTGATGACCACCACTACTGCAGCGGCGGGGCTGGTCATGCGGCATCTGGATTTCGTGCATCAGGCATTCTGCGCTGACTGGCAGGTGCGGTTCATCTCTGTGACCGAAGGGTGGGCGCAGTTCGCCGTGGCGGGTCCGCAGGCACGGTCGCTGGTCAATTCCTTTCTGGAAGTGCCGGCAGACCTTCCCTTCATGGGTACATCACCGGTGCGCGTTGGTGGCGTCGAGGGGCGGCTGTTTCGCATCTCGTTTTCTGGCGAGGAAGGCTACGAGATCGCCGTGCCGACGCGGTTTGGCGAGGCGCTTTTCCGTGACCTTGTCGCCCGTGCCGAAACGATGGGCGGCGGACCCTATGGGATGGAGGCGCTGAACGTCCTGCGCATCGAAAAAGGTCTCATCACCCATGCCGAGATCCATGGTCGGGTGACGGCGTTCGACATCGGTATGGACAAGATGATCAGCGCCAAAAAGGACTGTATCGGCAAGGCCAGTGCCACACGACCAGGATTGCTGGGGGCCGAACGCGAGCAGATGGTGGGCCTGAAAGTCGGCGGCGAAATTGGACTTGTCGCTGGGGCATATCTGTTCGCCCATGGGGATGCGGTCAAGCGCGAGACATCGCAAGGCTACGTCACTTCGGCCTGTTGGTCCCCGGTCATGGGCCAATGGCTGGGATTGGGGTTCGTGAAAAACGGCCGCGCGCGGTTTGGCGAAAAGATGCGGCTGGTCGATCACATGCGTGACGTGGACTTGGTGGTCGAGATTTGCGATCCGGTCTTCCACGACCCGACTGGAGGGAAGTTGCGTGCCTGAACTGATCGCCAAAGCCGCCTTGGCCGGACGCCTTGCCCTGACACGCGGATCGTTGCGCCTTTCCGAGATCGCAGCAGGGCAAATCACGTCGATCGCGCTGTTTCCGGGGCAGCACAAGGCGATCACCAAGGTTCTAAAGTCTGTGGGCCTGACATTCCCCGCGCCCAACCAGGTTGTGGAAAAGGACGCGGCGCGTCTTGTCTGGACAGGCAGGGATCAAGTTTTTCTTTTTGGGACAACGCCGCCAGAAATCCCGCACACTGTTGGGGCAACGACCGACCAGACCGATGCCTGGGCTGGGCTGTCACTGGAAGGTCCGGGCGCAGAAGACGCCTTGATGCGGCTTGTGCCGCTGGACCTGCGTTTTGCACAATTCGGTCTTGGTCAAGTGCGCCGGGCCCCGATCTATCATATGCAAGCCATCGTGATCCGGGTGACGCAGAACCGGTTCGATCTGCTGGTTTTCCGGTCAATGGCCCGGACCGCTTGGCATGATATCGAAACGGCCATGACAACCATCGAGGCCCGTGCCGTCAGGTCGAAATAGGCCGAATTCAGCGCGAATGCCCGACTGTCATGGAGATGTCACTGGTATCGCCCCAAGGTATTACTTACAGCTTTTCTTAACATCACTTTTAGAAAAGGTGCAAAATGGCTCCCGACGGACACCTGCACGCGCCGAATGTTTATGATGCGGAACCGATCCCCGAGGGCGCGCGCTTGGAAATCGACAGGCTCTTGGCGACGGGCGATCTTTTTCGCTACACCTCTGCCCGCAATTCCCCCGTCGCGCTGCTGGAACAAGAGTTCGCGGCGTTTCTTGGCAGTCGCTATGCACTTGCGGTATCTTCCTGTTCTTCTGCGCTGTTCCTGGCGATCAAGGCACTGGATTTGCCGCGCGGCGCCCGCATCCTGATCCCGGCCTTTACCTTTGCCGCGGTGCCTTCTGCCATCGTCCATGCCGAATGCATCCCGGTTCTGGTCGAGGTGGGCGACACCTACCGGATCGATATCGAGGATTTCTTGGCCAAACTACCGGGCGCGGATGCAGTGATGATCAGCCACATGCGCGGCCATACGTCGGACATGGATGCGATCATGGGGCATGCCGATGCTGCCGGACTTCCTGTGATCGAAGATGCAGCCCATTCCCTGGGCACGATCTGGTCAGGGCGCAATATCGGCACTATCGGCCGGGTCGGCTGTTTCAGTTTCCAGTCGTACAAGATGATCAATGCCGGCGAAGGCGGGATTTTGGTGACGGATGATCCCGAGATTGCGGCGCGCGCGGTCATCATGTCCGGCGCCTATGAGGAGAACTGGAAGTCGCATCCCGGTTTGCAGAACAGTTTCTGCCATTGGCAGAACAAGTTGCCGTTGTTCAATCTGCGCATGCAGAACCTGTCGGCTGCAGTGATCCGCCCCCAGATCCCCCAGATTGATCGTCGGGTGCGGCAAGGGCGGGCCAACCATGATCATGTTGCAGAAATCCTGAACAAAAGCGGTCACTTCGTCGTCCCGCAACCTCTTGGGCCAGAGATGCGCGCTCCGGATTCGATCCAGTTCAACCTGTCGGACTCTTGGACCGACGCCGAAGCCAAGGGGTTTCAGGCCAGGGCCAAGGAACGCGGAGTGTCGGTGCAGGTTTTCGGCCTGAGCGACGGCAATGCCCGGGCGTTCTGGAACTGGCAGTTCCTGGGCGCGCTGCCCGACTTGCCGCTGACACGCGCAATGCTGATGCGGGCCTGCGATGTGCGGTTGCCGACGCGGCTGGCAGTGGAAGACTTGGAATTCATTGCCCATGCCTTGATTGACGCGGCCGCAGACGTCCGAGTTATCTGAACGCCGTTATAGCAAACGCAGCTTTCCTTGCAGCATCGGCCAGCTTGCATGCGCCGGGACAATGACCTGTTCCTGTACCAAGGCGCGCAGTCGGTCGGCGATCTGCAGTGGCATGTCATGCACAACACCCGCGCGGGTCGACAGCGACAGCGTCCGCTCCAGCGGGGAAAAGGGTAGGGGATGCATGTCGAGATCAGGGGCAAATCGCGCTGCATGGTGCATCGCCAGCGGGGTCAGGATTGTCCAGCCTGCACCTCCCGCGACCATGGCTAGGATCGCGTGATAGCTGTCGAGCTCAAATTGGTAGGCCGGGCGAATGCCCAGTTTTGCCAGATGTAATGCGATCCGCCGTCCCATCAGATGGCGCGCAGAGTAAAGGATCAGCGGTTGTGCCACTGGTTTCGCGCCTTTTGCGGTGATTGCGACAAAGGGCTCTGCCAGCAGAGGATGGACCTCTCGCCAGCCACCATCGTCACCCGGTCCCGGTTCTGCGTCTGCCGCAACCACGATATCCAGCGCGCGGGCCTCAAGCTGATCCAGAAGGCGATGGCTTGCCCCGGTTTCCAGCAAGAACCGACAGCCGCGGAGATCTTCGGACAGGGCCTGCAACAGGCGTGGTGTCACATCGGCATCAAAATCCTCGATCATGCCCAGTCGCAAGGTGGTCAACGTAGACAGATCTGCCCGCGCGAGTTCCGCCTGGGCCTCAGCTGCAGCATTGAGGATGGTTTGCGCGTGGCGGCGGAACACAACACCTGCTTGCGTCAGCTGCAGCGGGCGCGTTGAGCGGTCCAGCAGAACCGCGCCCAACGTGGCCTCAAGTCCCGAGAGTTGCTGGCTGATTGCAGACGGGCTGACACCCAGGCGACGCGCCGCCGCGGAAATTGAACGTTCCTCGGCAGCCGCGACAAAAACCTCGATCCCCCAAAGCGTCACCCGACCGTCCTGGATTGGCATGAGCAGCCTCCCCTTGTCGTACCGTTACAGCCTGGACAGTTTCGACTGCAGGTCTGCCAATTGCTTCTTGATGGCGGCAAGTTCGTCATCCTTGGTTGCCGGGGGCGCGGTCTGTTCCTCACGCGCAGGCCCAGTTCCCGACCAGCCCGGCAAACCGCCCAGCATGGTTTTCAGGAATGCTTCTTGCTGTTTGCGCATCGCATCAAATCCGGGCACGGCGACCAATGGATTCGGGATTGCCGTCAGGTTTTCCATCATCTTGGACTGACTCTCGCGCAGCATCTCAAAGGATGCGGCAAGGAACTGCGGCACGACCGACTGCATGCCGGTGGTGTAGCTGCGCACAAGGTCGGTCAGCACATGGACCGGCAGAACGCTTTCGCCCTTGCTTTCGTGTTCGGCCACTATCTGCAAAAGATATTGCCGCGTCAGGTCATCGCCCGATTTCAGGTCCACGATCTGGACCTCGCGCCCGGCCCGGATGAACCCGGCCACGTCTTCCAGCGTCACATAGTCGGACGTCTCGGTGTTGTAGAGACGGCGGCTGGCATAGCGCTTGATCAGCAACGGCTTGTCGGTGTCGGCCATTCGCCTCGTTCCCCTGATTGTGCACGCGCAGAGAAGCTTACGAGAGCACTTCAGAAAAAGAAAGGGCAGGTCCGAAGACCTGCCCGCGCTCGTTACATTCACCTTTATCGCCGGGGGGCGATTACTTGACCGCAGCGGCGGCTTTTTTGGCGACAGACTGCACGTCCGCGCTGGCTTTTTTCACTGCTGCGGTGGCGTCTTCGGAAAAGTCCTTGCCAGCCGACAGCATCAGTTCAACGGTTTCCATCTGCACTTTTTTCGCCACTTCGGCGAACGACGCCATGTGCTCGGCAGCCATTTCGGCAGCGGCAGAGGCGAAATCGGTGGCGGCTTTGGTGTAATCGGTCGGCTCGGACTTGGCTTTGGAGACGTCGCTCAACTTTACCAAGGTGTCTTTGGCCCACTTGGACGTGATTTCGGTCGACTTTTCAGCGGCTTCGAGCGCCACTTTGGAAAATTTCTCGGCCATAGCAGCCTGGGTTTTGAATGCGTTCTGCATGGAGGAAGCGTCCACGGGGAACGAAGCCATCATGTCTTGCATGACTTTGGAATAGTCGGTTGCGGTGTTCATTTCTGATCTCCTGATCGGGCGGGGACTGCCTGTTTCGCGATGACACAGATATACATGCTGCACTGCAGCAATTCAAGAGGCTTTCTGCAGCGCAGCAAAACTCATGGTTGCGCGTGCCGTCAGTTGAATTCTTGTCGCCTTGTCAGGGATTTGTCCCTGCCAGCACGTATGTTCCCGGGGCGGGTCCGAGCACCGGATGCACCGAATCGCCAGGCATGCGGGCGGAAACTTGCTGACCGGACCGTGCGGACAGCCACGCGGCCCAATGTGGCCACCAGCTGCCCTTGGCAAAAGTCGCGGCAGCTTTCCACTCGTCGGGAGCTCCTGTTACCGGTCCGGGGTTCAGGTAGTGGCCGTACTTATTCTTGGTCGGCGGGTTGACGATCCCTGCGATATGGCCGGATTCCGACAAGATGAATGTCTTGTCGACCGATCCCATCTGCTTGATGCCGTTGTAACTGGCGCGCCACGGGGCGATGTGATCCGTCTCGCAAGCAATCGCGCAAAGAGGGACCTTGACGTCTTTAAGTGACACCGGCGCCCCAAACACAGGGAACTGTCCCAAGGCGAACCCGTCGCTTTGGCAAAGACCACGCAAGTACTCGACGGCCATTCTGGCTGGCAGGTCGGTGCCGTCGCTGTTCCAGAACAAGAGATCAAAGGCGGGCGGTGCCTCCCCCATCATGTAGCTTTTGATGGCGGGCTGGTAGATCAGGTCGTTGGAGCGCAGAAATGAAAAGGTCCGGCTCATGAAAAGCTTGGACAGAATGCCGTCGGCCATTGCCTGACGCTCGATCCCGTCAACGAAATCGTTGTCGAGAAACACGCCGACCTCGCCCGGATCGGAGAAATCCGTCAGGGTTGTGAAAAACGTCGCCGATTTCACCGAGCGGTCGCCCGCCTTTTCCAGATGTGCGAGTGTCAGCCCCAGAGTTGTCCCGGCAATACAGTAGCCGACCGTGTTGATCTGCTCCTCACCGGTGATGCGGCGCACTTCGGCCATCGCCCGCAGAAAGCCGTCGCGGATGTAGTCGTCCAGGGCTACATCGCGATAACTGGTGTCGGGGTTGACCCACGAGACGACAAACAGCGTAAACCCTTGATCCACAATCCATTTGATCAAAGAATTCTGCGCTTTGAGGTCCAGGATGTAGAACTTGTTGATCCAGGGCGGAAAGATCAGCAACGGAGTCTGGTGTACGGTTTCGGTGGTTGGCGTGTACTGGATCAGCTCCATCATCCGGTTGCGGTAGATAACGGAGCCGGGGGTGGTGCCGAGGTTCTCGCCGACTTTGAACGCCTCGCGGTTGGCGAGCGTCACCACCAGATCGCCGTGATTCGCCTCGATGTCGCGGACCAGATTTTCCAGGCCCTGAACCAGACTTTCGCCATCCGTCTCAATCGCTTTTTCCAGCGCATCGGGGTTAGTCGCCAGAAAGTTCGTCGGCGCAAAAAGATCGACGATCTGCTTGGTGAAATATTCCAGCCGCCGCCGGTCCTGGGGGTCCATGGTGGCAAGGTCGGCAACGGTCGACGAAATCGCCTCGGCGTTCATCAGATACTGCTGCTTGAGATAGTTGAACATGGGATGGGTATCCCACAATGGATTGGCAAAACGTCGGTCCTTGGGACCCGGATCCGGTGGCGCAGCGAACGTGCCTTTGGTCATTGCCTGCTGGGCCTCGACGTAGTGTTTCACTGTCTTGCCCCAATGGCTGATCTGATGCTCGATCAGCTTGGCGGGGTTTTGCATCATCTCTGCGATGTAGGCCGTAGCAGCCTTCATGTAGAGTTCCGTGGAAGGACCATGCAGCGCGGTATCGACGGGGCGGTACTGACCCAAGGCAGATGTCAGTCGTTTGGACAATGTGTCGAATTTGGCAAGATTGGCGTTCAATTTCGCTAGCTTGGCATCCGCATCGCTGTCTTCGGTTGTCATGTTAATCTTTCTAACCTAGTCTCGCCGCTGTGCAGCATAACCTTGCCTGTCTGGGTGGAGCGGCGCAGAAACCGGTGCCCCTGCCGGACAAGGACAATAAATGAAGTATATGGCCACCTACGACCTGATGCAAAGCATGCGCAACACCAATGAATGGTTGGGCGCAACGGCACGGGCGATGGCCTCCTACCCAGCCTTTGCGATGTCGATGAACCCGATGGTGCCGCTCGTCGCTGCCTGGGGTGAAGTGGCAGAGCGCAGCTTTTCGCGGATGGTCGTGAAACCCGACTGGGGCATCCGTTCGATCGTGGGGCCCGAAGGTCAGGATCATATCGTTGATGTGACGACAGTGGTGGAACGCCCCTTTGGCAATCTGGTCCAGTTCTCGGTGCGCCGCCGCGCGCAGATGGCGCGCAAGGTGATGCTGGTGGCTCCGATGTCCGGACATTACGCCACCTTGCTGCGGTCGACTGTGAACAGCCTATTGCCCGATTGCGACGTCTATATCACCGATTGGCACAATGCGCGTGACATCCCCGTCAGCGCTGGCAAGTTCGACGTCGAGGATTATACGCTCTATTTGGTCGATTTCATGCGGGAACTTGGCCCTGACACCCATGTCATTTCGGTTTGCCAGCCGGTGCCGCTGACCCTGGCCGCGACGGCCTATTTGGCTGCCGAAGATCCCGCTGCGCAGCCACGCAGCCTGACGCTGATCGGCGGGCCGGTCGACCCAGATGCCGCCGCGACCGAAGTGACCGATTTTGGCCGACGCATCACCATGGGACAACTTGAACATCTGGCAATCCAGCGCGTCGGTTTTTCGTTCAAGGGGGCAGGGCGCAAGGTCTATCCGGGCCTTTTGCAACTGCAAAGCTTCATCTCGATGAATGCCGAACGCCATTCCAAGGCCTTTACGGAACAGATCATGCGCGTCTCGCGGGGCGAGGCGTCGGACCATGACGCCCATAACCGGTTTTACGACGAATACCTTGCGGTGATGGACATGACGGCTGAGTTTTACCTGTCGACGGTGGAACGCATCTTCAAGAACAGCGAAATCGCCCGGAACGAGTTCGTCGTTGCAGGTCGCAAGGTCGACCTAGGGGCCATTACCCAAGTTGCAGTCATCACGGTCGAAGGCGCGAATGACGACATATCGGCCCCTGGCCAATGCGTGGCGGCGATCAAGCTTTTGACCGGTCTGCCAGACCACATGAAACAAAGCCACTTGGAGCCGGGGGCTGGCCACTATGGCATCTTTGCCGGGAAAAGCTGGCGTCTGAACATCCGCCCCTTGGTGCTGAGCTTTATTGACGCGAATTCGGGCAAAGATGGTCAGGCGCGGGCCAAGATCAAGCTGGCATCGTCGAAGTAACAGGCACGCATTGCGCTATTGTCGGAATGTGTAAAAGGGGCGTGCTTCTGCCACTTAATGTTCACTGGCAACACTGTCTGGTAACCGGCTGGATTTGAGTCATTTTCCGGACGGCGGAGCTTCGACAGGCTGCGGTCCGATTGTCTGATTGTTGCTAGCTGCCGGTCTGGGTGCTGAGTTCGCAGATCGTAGAAACGGTCTCGCGGATCAGCGCAAGACAGTGAGCTGAGGAAAATCGGTGGTCTGCGTCCTTGACCAGCGTCAAGCGGATGTTTGGTCCGGTTGCGTATTCCGCAAGTCGAACAGCCACCGCGCTCGACACTTCCGCATCGGCCATACCTTGCAAGAACCGCACTGGAAACGGCAGGTGCAGCGGGTGGTCAAAGATGCGCTGGGTGCGGCCATCCTCGATCAGACGACGAGTGTAGACGTAAGGGTCGGACCCGTACTCCGAGGGTTCTGCAATCTTGCCCTCAGTCATCACTTTCTGGCGCTGCGCATCTGTCATGCCGTCCCAGATCCAGTCGGTGAAATCGGGGGCAGCGGCAATACCGACCAGTCCGGCGATCCGGTCCGGCATGGCGCGCGCCAGCAGAAGGGCGATCCAGCCGCCCATCGACGATCCCACCAGAACCAATGGACCGGTCGTCGTTCGAGCAATCACCTCGGCTGCGTCATCCGCCCAATCGCCGATGCAGCCATTTTCGAAACGGCCCGACGATTGTCCGTGCCCCGAATAATCCAGCCGCAGAAATCCATGATGGTGCCTGACCGCCCAAGCCTCCAGATCCATGGCCTTAGTGCCGGTCATGTCCGACTTGAACCCGCCAAGGAAGACGACTATCGGGCCGCCGCCCTCGGTTTTGGCAAAGGCAAGTCGGCGCTTGGGCGAGAGATCAAGGAATTGGGTCATGGCGCGCCTATACCACGCGCAACCATCATTGGCAGCCCTGCCGCGCGGTTAGCTTGACTTTGCCTGGGGGCAAAGGCAGAACCCTTCGACATAACCCGCAACCGGGCGTTCCGTAGGCGCCAAATCGACGAGGAGGACAGCCATGTCCACGATTTCCCTGACATTTCCTGACGGCAATAAACGCTACTACTCTGCTGGCGTGACGCCCGCTGAAGTGGCCGCCTCCATCGCTCCCGGTCTGGCCAAGAAGGCGATCAGTGCCACGGTAAACGGCGCGCATTGGGACCTTGCCTGGCCGATCCCGGCCAACGCAACGATTGCTATCCACACGATGGCCGATGACGTCCAGGCGCTGGAACTGATCCGGCATGACTGCGCGCATATCATGGCACGCGCGGTGCAGG
>JANPBI010000231.1:0-3984 GCA_031430315.1 Rhodobacterales bacterium
AAACCTGCTTGTGTCAATAAATTCTTCGCAGCTTCTGACGGATCAGCCGGGGGGGTCCACGACGGCTTCGGCTTCGATTTCCACGGCGTAGGGACCGATGAGACCAGAAACGGCGACGAGGGTGTTTGCGGGCAGGACATCGCCAAAATACCGGCAGTGAACGGCGGACACAGGTTCCCACAGGGCCGCATCAGACAGGTAGATCCGGGTGCGCACAACGTCTTCGGGCTTGCCGCCCAGTGATGAGATGGCGGCGAGGATCTTGTCCAGAATATAGACGGTCTGCCCTTCGGCATCGCCGGGACAGACCGGGTTGCCGTGGGGGTCGGTGGCGGTGGTCCCGCTGATCAGGACGCGCTCGCCGATGCGGATGGCGCGGCTGAACCCGGCCTTTGCCTCCCACACCGACCCGCTGAGCGCGCGCATCCGGGCGGGGCGGACAGGGCTGGGTGACACTGGAAAAACCGGCGGCAGGGCATAAAGGTGGTGGCTCAGATCGCCCGAAGCGGTCAAGAACGGCGGCTTGCGGTATTCGTCGCCGCAATCGCCACCGATAGGCGTCAGGGCGGCGGTTGCCGCCGCGATGGCTGCGCGGTCTTCGGTATCAAGTTCCAAGTCGAACACCGCCAGATTGTCGGCCCGGTGTTCGTTCTCCCCCAGACGGGCGCCGATAATCGTGGCGGCCACCGCCCCATGGTCCAGCACCCAACGTGAGGCGAGGTTCGATACGGATACCTCGTGCTTGCGCGCAATCGGTTCAAGTGTCTTCAGCAGCACTTGAAACGGCCCCCAACCCCCCGCTGCATCGACAAAACGCTTGTATTTCATCCGGCTCCAGTCGGCGATATCTTCAGGTTCGGCTGCGCCTACCCAGCGGTCAGAAAGGAACCCGCCGCACAGTGTCCCGAACGCCAGCAGGCGCACGCCTTCGTCAGCTGCCACCTTGGACAGCGCCCCGGCGGCGCGACGGTCAAGAAGCGAGAAACAGACCTGATTGGTCGCCACCTCGATGCCGTGCCGCACCACCATGCGCAGGTGGACGGCGTCAAAGTTGGTCAGCCCGATTTCGCGGATCAAGCCTTCCTCGCGCAGGAGCATCAGGTGGGACAGAGCATCAAGATATTCGGGGGATTCATAACGCCACCAATGGAACTGCAGTATATCGACGCACGGCAAGTCCAGTCGCCGCAAGCTGGTTTCCACACCAGCCCTTACCACATCCAGCGTCATTGGGCCGGGGGGCGGGCACCATTTGGTCAGGATCACCGGCGGGGTTTCGCCCGCCTGCCGCATCGCGCGGTGGACCATGCCTGCGACGATCTCGGCGCTGCCATAGTGGTCGGCCATGTCGAAGGTGTCGAACCCGGCGCGGGCATAGGCGGCCAGCGCCTCGGCGGCGCGGTCCAGATCGAAGGGGCGGCCGTCGCGTTCCTGATCGGCCATCTGCCAAAGGCCGGTGATCAGGCGGCGAAGTTGCAACCCGCCGGGAAGGGTCGTGGTGTCGTGGTGCTGCGGCATCGGGTCTCCGGTAAGGGCGGGGGGGTGTCAGGCCCGCCCGATGGGGTGCATTGTGGCGCGGTGGAAATCCTTGGTCCCTGCCGCCTTGAGAACCAGTCGCGCGATGCGCCAGCCATCAGGCAAGCGGACAAAGGCATGGTGATACTGCGCCCACAATTCGCCATCCTGCGCACCGGAGCGGTAACGGTGCCAAGCATAGAGATAACAGATGCTGGTCGCGGTGTCGGGGCCGTCAAACCGGACCATGATGTTCGACACATGGTGGCTGGTGGCGGCAAAGGTGTTCGCCAGCCCTGCCGCAACCGCCGTGCGAATGGCGGGCACGCCGATCAGGTCAGTCGTTTCGGGGCCGTAGTCCACGATGGCATCCGTCGCGAACAGGGCCGCCACGGCGTCGGGTTCGTTGCGGTCGAAGTGGTAGCAGTAGGCGTAGATCAGACCCGCAATCGCTTCGCGGTCGAGCAGGTGCTGCACGGCGCCAGGGGCATCTTGCTTCATGTTGACGCCCTTCGCGCGCTCGCCGCAGCCAGCCTGCGCAAGACCACCAACGCGAACACGATGAAGCCTGACACAAAAGTGCCGATGACCGCGATCGCGGGCACGAGAGGAGAGTAGTTCGTGGCCGTGCGCGAAAACAGCCACATCGGCAGCGGGGTGTCGGCACCCGATGTATAGACCGACAGCGGCAGGTTCGACCACGACAGCAGGAACGCAAACAGCGCGCCGGAAAAGATGCCGGGCCAGAGGGCGGGCAGTGTCACCTCGCGCACGACCTGCCAGCGCGTGGCACCAAGGTCGAACGCCGCCTCTTCCTGTGCCACATCATAGCCAAACAGCCGGATCGAAATCACCAGCGTCACGATCGGCACGATCCAGACCGCATGGGCAAAAATGGCGGTCTTCCAACTGGGTGCGATGCCAAGCGCCGACATCGACAACAACAGCGCCAGCCCCAACACCGGCTGGGGGAAAAAGATCGGCAGCACCAACGCCTTTTGAAACAGACTGCGCCCGCGCCAGTCATAGCGGGCATAGGCCATCGCCCCGATGGTCCCCAGCACCACGGAAATCAGCACCACGAACAACGCGATCTGCAGCGAAATCATGTGCAGCGTCACCGTAGTATAATCCGCCGCCGCCGCGCGATAGGCGTCCAGCGTCCAGATTTTATGCGGAAAGCGCATGTAGCGGCTGTTGGCCAGCGACGCGAGGATGACCGAGATGATCGGCATGTAAAGTGCCGTCACCAGTGCGCCGACCCAAAGCACCTTGAGCCACAGGATGTGCCGCCCGCCGGTCATCGCTTGATGATCCGGTTCAGGTCGATGCGCCGCAGCACGGGAAACACCAGCACCGCGGTCGCGGCAATTACCAGCACGGTCAGCGCCGCCCCCATCGGCCAGTCCTGCGCATAGTTGAACCGCTGCTCGATGGCCGCCGTGATCACCGTGACCGCCCGGCCCCCCAGAATGGCCGCCTCGGCATTGGCCCCAAGGCACAGCACGAATGTCAGCAGCCCCCCGATCAGCAGGCCGGGGGCGGCGAGCGGCAGTTCAACCTCGCGCAGCACGGCCCAGCGGTTTGCGCCCAAATCGCGCGCGGCCTCGACCCGGTCGGCGGGGATCATGGCAACGCCCAGCAGCAGCGGGAACAGCATGAAAGGGAAGTGGATGTAGATCATCCCCACCAGTGCCGCGAGCCGGGTGTTCAGGATGGTGCCGATCTGCACATCGAACAGCGCCTTCAACGTGCCCGCCAAGATCCCGCCGCCCGGCATCAGGAACACCGACAGGCCGAACAACCGCACGCTTTCAGAGATGAACACCGGTAGGGCGATTAGGGCGGTGACAAGGCTGGCCCATTTGCCTGTGTGCCGGTGCAGGATCTTGGCGGTGGGCCAGGCCAGCAGTCCGGCAATCAGAGTGGTCAGCGTGGCGCCGATCAGCGACCACATCAGCGGGCGGCCATAGCCATCGGCAAAGGCCGCGCGATAGTTATCAAAGGTGAACGCCGTGGTCAGATCGAAGGTGCGGGCGGGCATCAGGCTGTACCATCCAACCACGACGATTGGGGCGGCAAAGAACAGCAGCAGAAAGCCGATCAGCGGCACCGCAAACCAAAGGCCCGGATTGCGCCGCATCAGTCAGCCACCCAGGCGATGTCGGCAGGATCAAAGCTGAACCTTGCGATCTGACCGATTTCCATTTCGGCGCGCTGCCCGGCCGCAATCTCGGCAATCAGGGCGGCCTTGCCAGCGCGCAAATGGAACTGGGTGCGCGAGCCCAGCATCAGCTTTTGCGTCACCTCGGCATCAAAGGCCACCGCCCCCGCATCCCCCGCCGCCAGCGCCTCGGGGCGCAGCACGGCGTAGGCGCCTTGGGCATTGGTGGCGGGCAGACCAAGGTCCGCGAACATGGCAGCCGCGCCGTGCCCGGTCACGGGCAGGATATTCACCTCGCCCATGAA
>JANPBI010000232.1:0-3794 GCA_031430315.1 Rhodobacterales bacterium
CCGTCGATGAGTTTATCCGGGCCGTTCTCACCAATCGGTTGGTTTTCCGATTTCAGGAATTACCAGAGGCCATGGTCGACGTTCATATGGCGGACGCCCGATGCTGGGAGCGGACTTGCGACGGCGTCTATCCGGTGCTGCCGTTCGTTTCCTTCTCTTTCGGGCATCCTCAGTATCCGGCAACAGGAGCCAGTATTGGTCTTGATGCGATTGGAGAAATTCCGGCGCTGGAAGCCAGACTTCGCGCAGAACTGAAGGATCATCCGGTCGCTGCAATCTTGAAGCATCGGTATTCACGCACGGCAGGGCATTCCTACCTAAGCACCGGCTGCCCGCTATGCGATCGCATCGCAGGGCAGTTTTTTATGCACAACTACTGGTATGATACGGTTCTATTGAAGTCGTTCACGATGCCCATTTTTCCCGAATTGGCCGAGAAACTGTTCGGGAAACGCGATTTTCCTGAAGGATGGATGATCGTCTGAAGCGGTCAATGGGTCTAGGGCGACCGTTCGGAAAGCACCTATCAGCCTCTGCGGCAACGTCACCCGAACCCGCACGGCAATCGAGGATTCTGTCGTCTTGCTTTTTCAAGCAACACGCGACTTGCCCGCCGTGGGCAACAGAGCGAACACCGGACACCGATTTGCCCTGTCCTGAAAGGTTCGCTCCCATGTCCATCGCCGCCGTCGCTTCGTTCTCCGCCGCCTGCCGGTCGCTGTCCGCCTCTGCCTTTGTTCTCGACCGGGCGGCTGTGGATTATCTTGGACAGGATCCTGATGCGGTCACTTGGGCCGCCGCCGAGCATGCCGCCCGGTTAGCGCGGCAGTTGGAGGTGCTGGTCGAGGAGATTCAGTCCTTCGGAGACGCCCGCTGATGACGCAGCTTGTCCATGATGCCGATTTTGGCGTGACTACCGGCTACTGGCGGTCGCCTGAATTCAATCGCGACGACGAAGCCAGCGCTGTGTTGGTTCGGCTGCTAAGGGCGGCAAGCCGACTGACGGCGGCGCGCATCATAAGCACAGCTTGATCACGAAAGCAGCCGTTCATGAAAGGCGCCGCGCTACCTGGCGGTACTCCCCTGCGTTAAGCGGAGAGAGGCTTGGCTCCGTTGCGCAGACTGCGATCCCCGCCTTTCAGAGGGTGATTAACGGCTGGTTCGTTGCCGATGATCGTCTCGTTGATCCGCGCCCAGAATTGAGGGGCTCTGTTGATGTGTCGCCCCTAACAGAACCGAACTGCCGTTTGGACCGATAACTACCCACAAGGGAGAGTGGAACTATAGTCGGGTCCAAGCCTCAGTCCTGTGCAACTGCGGTAGCATACAAGGCAAGGACATCTTGAACGCTCAATGGTTTCCGAGTTTCAAGGAGTGCCCGGCCAGCAACCTGTTCGATGTGGTGCTCCATCATCTCAGCGGCCCGAGCTTTGTCCCCTGCAATCAACGCTTCGATGATCTGACGATGTTCATCAATGCCGCAGTCCACCGAATGAGGGCGGCCGTAGATCGTCATCACCAGCGAACAGCGCGAGACTGTCTCGGTGAGGTAGCGGATCAGCAGTTTGTTTCCTGTCATCTCGGCAAGGCGCAGATGAAACTCTCCGGCAAGGCGTATGGCTTCACATTCGTCGCGCGCACCGGCCAGTTCCTCCTGTTCCAGCATGCGGCGCAGTTCCGTGATATGGGCGGGGCTCAGTTGACCACCCAGTTGCAGCACAACCATCCGTTCAAGCCCCCGGCGCACCACAAAGACGTCGCGGCCTTCGTCCAAAGACGGATTGGCGACAAAAGCCCCCCGGTTCGGCAACAGATCAACCAAACCTTCGACTGACAGACGTAGCAGAGCCTCCCGCGCAATGGTGCGGCTGGTTCCAAAAGTGTCACCGATCATATCCTCGGGCAGTCGCGCGCCCGGAGAGAGTTGCTGTTCAATAATGGCCTGACGCAGCGCTTCATGGACCTTTTCAGTGCGGGTTGCCGCTTTGGTGACCTGGCCGGGTTTGCCGTTTTTGGGCTGTGTCGCAGCGGCATTCAAATCGGCTGGCTTTGGCACTCTGCATTTCTCCGAATGTATGCGATGGCATTGAACATCGCATGCACCAGAAAGGTCAACGTCTTTCTGTCGCCCTCAAGTTCGTCTAGTGGAGGCGCGGCGCACAGCCTCAGTTTCGTTGCCTAACAGTTCGGCGACGACTGGCCATCGTGGCCACAAAAACAGGCAGTAGGGGAATATGCATACATACATCCTAGATTATTGCATGCAATCTTGACATACAGATCAACACATCTAGGCTGGACGATCAGGGGAGTAAGGATAACATGACCGATTCTTCTGCTGTTTCCATCACAGCCGTCAGCAAGAGCTTTGGCCGCGGAACGGCTGCCGTCAAGGTTCTGGAAGACGTGTCGGTCGAGATAGACCGGCGCGAGTTTTTCACCCTGCTCGGCCCTTCGGGCTGCGGGAAAACGACACTTCTGCGGCTGATCGCCGGGTTTGAGACCGCGGATCAAGGCAGAATTAAGATCGAGGGGCAGGATGTCACCCAGTGTCCGCCGTATCGCCGCCCGGTCAATACGGTGTTTCAAAGTTACGCGCTGTTTCCGCACCTGACCGTCGAGCAGAACGTGGGCTTCGCGCTGGAAGAACAGCATCTGCCTGCCGACAAGATCCGCACCCGCGTGGGCGAGGCGCTAGAAATGGTTCGCATGCAATCCTTTGCCCGCCGCCGGCCGGCCGAACTGTCTGGCGGACAGCAGCAGCGGGTGGCTTTGGCGCGCGCCTTGGCCCCCCGCCCAAAGGTTCTGCTGCTGGACGAGCCACTTTCTGCGCTGGATCTGAAGCTGCGCAAGGAAATGCAGATCGAACTGAAACTGCTGCAGGCCGAAGCAGGGATAACCTTTCTGTTCGTCACCCATGATCAGGAAGAGGCGCTGACCCTGTCTGACCGCGTGGCGGTGATGCAGGGCGGGCGTATCCTGCAAATGGGCCCCCCGCGCGAGATTTATGAGGCCCCGACCCATCGCTTCGTTGCCGACTTTATCGGCGACATCAACCTTATCGTGGCAGAGGCCCTGCCGGGCAATGCAATCCGCCTGGCAGATGGCGCGGTGCTTTCGGTGCCGCATGATGCGCGGGGCAAGGTGACGCTGGCGATCCGGCCCGAACGCGCGCGCATCGTGGCGGCCGGTGCCGGTCACTTGCAGGCGCAACTGGTGCATACCGCCTATCTTGGAACGGCCCTCTTGCACAAACTGACGTTGGCCGATGGCGGCACCTTCCTGCTGCGTCAATCTGATCTGGATGGCCCACCCCCCGCAATGGGAAGTTCTGTCGGGGTGAATCTGCCTTCCGAAAACCTGCGGGTTCTGGTCCAATGACTGACAGCCCCACCTTGCGCCGCCTTGGTCTTCTGACGCCCGCGCTGGCGACCATCACAGCGTTGATTGGTGTGCCACTGGCCCTGATGTTCTGGATATCTCTTCTACAAAAGGGCGGCAGCAGCGGGGTGGATTGGGCCTCGATGCCGTCCTTGGGCAACTACATCCGGCTTGTCTGGGAAGAGGATTTTGACGGCACCATGATCGTCAACACCAGCTATCTGGTGATCCTGCTGCGTTCGGTCTTGCAGGCGGCGCTGACCACGGGGCTCAGCCTGCTGTTCGGCCTGCCGGTTGCCTTGTGGATGGCAGGGCTGTCGCGGGGCCAGCGAGACATCATGCTGCTGCTTATCACCATTCCGTTCTGGACCAACCTTCTGGTCCGAAACTATGCGTGGCTTATCATCCTGCGC
>JANPBI010000233.1:0-9468 GCA_031430315.1 Rhodobacterales bacterium
ACTTCTGCGCCGCCGGGTTCACGAAATCGAACCTGCCTTCGGAATCCAGACCGATAACGCCAGCCGTCACCGATGACAGGACGGAGTCAAACAGCCGCCGCTGCGTTTCCGTCAGTTGATGGCTGTCGATCAGGGCTTCGCGCTGGCCCTTCAGTTGGCGCGTCATCTGGTTGAACAACCGACCCAGCATGGTGATTTCATCGTCCCCATCCTCTTCGGTCACCTGGACGCCTAGATCGCCCGCGCCAACCCGCTGGGCAGCCCCCATCAGGCGTCCAACCGGACGGCTGAGGCGTTCGGCGAACCACAAACCGAACCAAACTGCGGCCAGAACCAAAAGAAGTGCAAAACCAATGTATAGCAGGCCGAAGTTGAACAAGAGTTTGCCGCGATCCGCCTCAAGTTGCTGATAAAGCCGCACGGTTTCCTGGGTTTCATCCAGCAGACCCAACAGTCCACCGTCCACCGTCCGCGTCACATAGAGCAAACGGTCCGGAAAGGCCGCCAGATTGACCAGGGCGCGGTATTCATTGTTGGGCCAGTCCTCGACCAGCACAGTCTCGCCTGCCCTGGCGCGGGCCAACGCGTCAGGTGTCAAGGGTTCGTAGTCGAAGAGATAGGACCGCTCCCCCCGTGTCTGGATTGCGCCGGTGCCATCGATCAGAAACGCCTCTTTCAGTCCGCGCTGGATGGTCTGTTGGCCCTGCGTCAAAAGAGGTCGGAACTGATCGTCTTTCACGAAGAACAGGCTCTTTTTGGCCTGGTTGAGATAGTCTGCCAGGGTCTGTGCGTCCTTGGTCAGATCCTCGGTCTGCGCTTTTTCGTAGGACTGCGCGGCCGAAAGCGAGTTGCCGACAACTTGCCGAACACGATCCGAGAACCAACCCTCCAGCCCCACATTCAACGTCAGAACCGCAAAGACCGCGACCAGGATTGTGGGTGTCAAAGCCAGAAAGGCAAAAACGCCAGACAGGCGCAGGTGCAGTCGCGACCCTGCGGATTGGCTGCGCCGGTCAGCGATCATCCGCATGACCCGGGACAGAACAAGCGTGGCCAGCACCAGGACATAGACCATGTCGGCAAGCAGGATCAGCCGCAGCGCAGGCGAATTGGAACTCTGGTTGAGCGGCCCGAGCGCGAGAAAGGTGGCCACCGCCAACAGCGGCCCCAACGTAACCAGCGCAAAGGTCACGATGGTCTGAAACCGGCGTTGCCGACGCAAACGCGCCAGCCGAAGCCAGGTGGCCGATTTCATCGCGCCTTGCACGTGTCCTTGCCTCCCTGCGGTGGCAAAATCTGCCCCGCTGGTCCTGCCAGTCGCTGCCGAAGGGGTGAACTCTATCGGCAACGCATCCTGTGGCAGGTTTACATCAGCTTGCGCCGCCGTGTCACGCGGATATCAAGGTCGCTGATCTTTTTGCGCAAGGTATTGCGGTTGATGCCCAGAAGGTCGGCACATTTTGCTTGGTTGCCCGCAGTAGCGTCCAGGGCAATCTCGATCAAGGGCAGCTCGATTTCCCGCAAAATCCGCTGGTAAACCCCTGCGGGCGGCAGTTGGCCGGAATGCAGATCAAAGTATCGCTTCAGGTGGCGCCCCACACTGGCAGACAGCTTTTCCGTTTCTCCGCCCTTCATCGGCTCGGCCGCGGGCTGGCTTCCCAGCACGCTTTCGATCTCGGCTTTCATGATTTCGGCTTCGGATGAGGTTGCTGCAAGCCGTCGCAGGGAATTTTCCAGTTGCCGCACATTGCCGGGCCAGGAATAGCGCCGCACCAGATCGCGGGCCTCGGTCGACAGTTTGCGCGACACGCCGGAATCGCGATCTTCGCGGGTCAGAAAGAAATCTGCCAAAAGCGGGATGTCATCGACCCGGTCGCGCAGCGCTGGCACCTGGATCGACACGCCGCTGAGCCGGTAGAACAGATCTTGGCGAAAGGTTCTCGCTTCCATCCGGCTGGTCAGATCCACCTGGGTCGTCGCCATGATGCGGGGGGCCATTTCGGGCAAATGGTCCAGCATGCGCACGATCCGCGCCTGCTGTTCGTCATTGAAATCCCCGATCTCGTCAAAGACCAGCGACCCGCCACGCGCCTTGGCAAACAGGGCGGACGGTCCGTCCATCCCGGCCAGATCCGCGGCCTGCGCTACTACGAACGGCAAAGTGCGGCGGTCGGAAAAGTCGTGGATCGCCCGGGCGATCAGCGATTTGCCAGTGCCGGACTCGCCGCTGATCAGGACCGTCAGGTCGGTGTTCATCACCCGCGCCACCAGTCGGTACAGCGCCTGCATCGCGCCAGTGCGCCCGACCAGTGGCAGATCGTCGCCCGGGTCGCGGACTGGTTCCACCACCTTGTTGACCCGGCGTTTCTGGTCCAACGCGCGGGCCGAGCGCTTCATTAGGTCCGGCAGGTCAAACGGTTTCGGCAGGTAATCGAACGCTTCGGCCTCGGCCGCCTGAATCGCTGTCATGATGGTATTCTGGGCGGAAATGACGATCACGGGCAAACCGGGGCGCATCTTTGCAATGCGCGGCAACGCGTCCAGTCCATTGCCGTCCGGCATGATCACATCGCTGATGACAAGGTCGCCTTTGCCCTCTTCGACCCAGCGCATCAGCGTCATAAGGCTAGAAGTGGCATGGACCCGGCACCCTGCGCGGGTCAACGCTTGCGTCAGTACCGTGCGGATCGTGCGGTCGTCGTCCGCGACCAGAACCGTTCCATCCATCCGTCTACTCCTTCACTATCTCTGGCCGGGCCACGGGCAACGAAATCCGAAACACCGTGCGACCAGGGACCGAATCTACCTGTACCCAACCTTCATGCTCGCTGATGATGCGGGCGACGATGGCCAGCCCCAGTCCTGTGCCGTTTTCGCGGCCAGACACAAAGGGCTCGAAAACATCCGCCGCCAGATGCGGCGGAAGGCCAGGACCATCGTCGATAATCTCTATCTGCAATGGCATAGGCGCGCCGGTGCCGTCCTGCCTGCGCCGCCGTAACGACAGATCGTAGAACGTTCTTAGATGGATTGTCCCGCCCTGCGGACCAGCGGCTTCAGACGCATTCTTGATCACGTTCAGGAACACTTGCATTAATTGGTCAAGATCCGCCCAGGAAGACGGAAGCGAAGGATCATATTCCTCCACAAAGTTCATCCTTGCGCCAAAGCCCACGACGGCAGAGCGCCGCGCGCGGTCCAGAGCGTCGTGGATATTGACCGCCTTGCGGTCCGGTGGGCGCAGGTTGCCCAGTTGTTCGACTTGCTCCAGCAGTTTGACGACCCGCCGGGTTTCCTCGACGATCAGATCTGTCAGTTCCTGTTCTTCGGGCGGCAGACCCATCGAAATCAGCTGTGCCGCCCCCGATATGCCGGCAAGCGGGTTCTTGATTTCATGCGCCAGCATTTGGGCAAGGCCGATCGTTGACCGTGCCCCTGCCCCGCCCGACATCGAGCGGCCGAGGCGATCGGCAATCTCGCGCGGGGAAATCATCACCATAACATGGCCTGGATCGTCCTGAAGCGGCGCAATATGGATCGTGCATTGCTGTGGCGCGCGTTCACCACTGGTGACGTCGACATCGTTGATCGACAGCGGCGAATGGTTGGCACGGGCGCGGGCAATGGCCTCTTCCATCGGCGCATCGACATGAACACGGTCCAGAAACGGCTGCCCGACAAGGCTGCGCATCGAGGCATTGAGGAAAATCTCGCCTTGGGGATTGACCTCATAAATCTTGTCGGCGGGGTCGATCAGCATAGCCGGTAGGGGCAATGACGCCCAGATGACGCCCGGCACCGGATAGGGCGGGCGGTATGGGGTCATGCGGCAACCTCGGCATGGTCGCAGACGGCATCGCGGATCATCCGCATCACCGCCTGCGGGTCGTCCGAAGTCAGGATCGCCCGGCGCAAGCCTGACGGCACGATGACCCGGTCAAGGTACCAGCCCAGGTGCTTGCGCGCCATGCGCAGGCCAAAGGAGGTGCCGTAGAAATCCAGCATATCCTCATAGTGACGCAGGATCAGATCGGCCAGCGCGGCGCTACGAGGGCGCAACGGGGCGGGGCCAAACCCGAACCCGAAGGCAATCTCGGCCAGGAGCCAAGGGGCGCCTTGCGCGCCGCGACCGATCATCACGCCATCCGCCCCCGAGGCAGCACATGCTGCATGGGCCGACGCGATGTCCACGATGTCGCCGTTGGCAATGACCGGGATCGTCACGGCATCCTTGACCGCGCGGATGGCCGCCCAGTCGGCATCGCCTTTGTAAAACTGGCATCGGGTGCGCCCATGGATCGTGATCATCGTGACCCCGGCCCCTTCGGCACGGCGGGCAAGGTCGGGGGCATTCAGCAGGTTTTCATCCCAACCCAGCCGAGTCTTCAGCGTCACCGGCACTTTGACTGCGCCCACAACCGCCTCGATCAGGCGCAGAGCGAGGTCGAGATCCTGCAGCAACGCCGACCCGCATAGCCCCGTCGTTACCCGCTTGGCAGGGCAGCCCATGTTGATGTCGATGATGCGCGCGCCCTGCGCTTCGGCATAGCGCGCCGCTTCCGCCATCCAGTAGGGTTCACGGCCCGCCAATTGCACGGCCGTTGCGGCCTCGGCAAAGCCAAGCTCGGCCCGTGCCCGTGCCAAGCCTTGCGCTTTGACAAGATCTTCGCTGGCGACCATCTCGCTGACCACCAGGCCTGCCCCAAAACCCGACACGATGCGGCGATAAGGCAGGTCCGTGATCCCGGCCATGGGGGCCAGAAAAACGGGTGGCCAAAGCGAGGCAAGTTCAGCTGTCGGTAGCACTGCTTATTCCTTGTGCGGACGTTAGGTAGCTAGTCGCAGAACTCCCAAGATACAAACGTTCGGCAGTCCAGATTGGCTCGAATTTTGTGCGATGCACATATTTTAATCATAATTGCTCGTTGTGACGCCGATGTTGCAGGCTTCACAGCCCTTGCGTAGACATCTTGGATCAGAAGGGATCGTCCATGCGCATTGCCGCAATCATTGTCGCCGCAGGACGCGGTAGCCGCGCGGGGGGCAATCTGCCCAAGCAGTGGCAATCGCTGGAAGGGCGCAGCCTCGCAGCCCGGAGCGTCGCGGCCCTGCGCCCGTTTGTCGGTCGCATGGTGCTGGTCATTCATCCCGACGACATCGGATCGGCACAAACCATCGACAACGTCGAAATCGTGACGGGCGGGGCGACACGCGACGCGTCGGTCCGTGCAGCGTTGGAGCGGCTTGCGGACAGCGAAATCGACGCTGTCCTGATCCATGATGCCGCGCGCCCGCTGGTACCGCACGCGGTGATTGCCCGCGTGGTCGATGCATTGGCCGTTTATCCCTGCGCGGCCCCTGCGCTGCCTGTGAGCGACGCCCTTTGGCAAGGCGTCTCGGGCCGGGTAGCGGGGACAGCCGACCGCACGGGCCTGTACCGCGCGCAGACCCCGCAAGGGTTCTTGTTCCCCGCCATCCTTGCGGCCCACCGCGCCCATTCCGGCGGGGCCGCCGATGATGTGGAGGTCGCCCGTGCGGCAGGGCTTGACGTGCGGATCGTGGAAGGCGACGAAGAGAACTTCAAGATCACGCATCCGGGCGATTTCGCTCGTGCAGCGCGGGTGCTGGGGGGACGGCAATTGGACGTACGGGTTGGCAACGGGTTTGACGTTCATGCCTTTGCGGCAGGAAGTGCGGTCACC
Source organism: Rhodobacterales bacterium (assembly GCA_031430315.1). GTDB lineage: Bacteria > Pseudomonadota > Alphaproteobacteria > Rhodobacterales > Rhodobacteraceae > JAJNPS01. The sequence goes on from JANPBI010000233.1 coordinate 5,703, forward strand.
CTGTGTGGCGTGCAGGTGGCCCATGAGCGCGCGCTCCTAGGCCATTCGGATGCCGATGTCGGCATGCATGCCTTGACGGACGCGATTTATGGCGCCTTGTCCGAAGGCGATATCGGGCGTCACTTCCCGCCTTCGGACCCGCAGTGGAAAGGCGCTGACAGTGCCACGTTCCTGCGCCATGCTTCTTCGCGGATCACCTCGCGCGGCTACCGCCTTAGTCAGGCCGATGTGACACTGATCTGCGAACGTCCCAAGATCGCCCCGCATGCAGATGCGATGCGCGCAGCGCTGGCTTGCATCCTTGGGGTCGGGGTCGACCGGATCAGCGTCAAGGCCACCACGTCGGAACGGCTGGGCTTTACCGGTCGTGAAGAAGGCATCGCTGCCTTGGCCACTGCGACCCTGGTCGGTGTACCATGACCCGCCTCTTGACCACCTTCGGCAATGTCGGACTTCTGCGTCCCGCGCCGGGTACCTGGGGGTCGCTGGTCGCCTTGTTCCTAGGGGTTGTGATCCTGCGCTTTGCCGGTTTTCCGGTGCTGGTCGTGTGCACCGTGGTCGTGACCATCGTCGGTTTCTGGGCGGTCGGCGAAGAACTGGCCGACCGACCCGGCGAAGACCCAGGTGAGATTGTCATCGACGAAGTTGCCGGCCAGTGGCTGTGTTTGCTGTTCCCGGCAGCTGCCTTCTGGATGCGCGATTTCGACGGGTGGCTGCCTTGGCCGGCCTGGCTGGCGGCCTTTGTCTTTTTCCGGCTGTTTGATGTGCTGAAGCCGGGTCCCATCGGAATGGTCGACCGGCGCGGCGACGCCCCGGGGGTAATGCTCGATGATCTGCTGGCCGGGCTGATCGGCGGCATTGCGACCCTTCTTGCGGCGGCTCTGTTCCATCTGCTCTTGATGCGATGACGCCCGAAGAGATCCTTGCCGCCGCCCGCGCGCGCGGCTGGCGGATCGCGACCGCAGAAAGCTGCACGGGTGGACTGGTTGCGGCGGCCCTGACGGACATTGCCGGATCATCGGATGTGTTCGAGGTGGGCTATGTCACCTATTCCAACGCGGCCAAGATGGACCTTTTGTCGGTGAGTGCGGCGACCTTGAAAGCCCATGGTGCCGTCAGCGAAGAGGTCGCCGCCGAAATGGTCATCGGTGCCGCCAAACGATCCGGCGTTGATTTCGCTGTCTCTATCACTGGGATCGCAGGCCCCGGCGGGTCCGACCAAAAACCCGAAGGCCGCGTTTGCTTTGGCCTCGCTGGCAAGGGCCGCCCCACAGTAACGGAAACGGTGGAGTTTGGCCCACTTGGCCGCGCCAAGGTCCGCACCGCCGCCCGCGACCACGCGCTTGCCCTGCTAGGACACGCGCTGACCTGAATCGAAACGGGCGCGGCCTTTCGACCACGCCCGCGTCGCTGCATAAACTGATGGATCAGCGCTTGGAGAACTGGAAGCTCTTGCGCGCCTTGGCCTTGCCGTACTTCTTGCGTTCCACCACGCGGCTGTCGCGGGTCAGGAAGCCAGCGGCTTTCAGCGCACCGCGCAAGGTGGGTTCATAAAGCTGCAACGCCTTTGAGACGCCATGCTTGACCGCACCGGCCTGGCCTGAAAGCCCGCCGCCCGCAACCGTCGCGGTCACATCGAACTGGCCTTCGACACCGGCGACCGTGAATGGCTGGCGCAGGATCATCTGCAGCACCGGGCGGGCGAAGTATTCCGCCATGGTCTTGCCGTTCACGGTGACCTTGCCGGAACCCGGCTTGATCCAGACACGCGCGACCGCGTTCTTGCGCTTGCCCGTCGCATATGCGCGACCGAACTTGTCACGGACCGCGACGCGCACGATGGCTGCGGGGGCCGGAGCCGCCGCCGCCGGGGTGCCACCGACTGCCGATTTCAGATCGTCAAGAGATTTGATGTCGGCCATGCTCATGCGCTCCGGGTGTTTTTCGGGTTCATGGACTTCAGGTCCAGAACGGTCGGCTGCTGGGCTTCGTGCGGATGCTCGGCCGACGCATAAACGCGCAGGTTGGTCATCTGCTGGCGGCCGAGGCGGTTGCGGGTGATCATCCGTTCAACGGCCTTTTCCACGACACGCTCGGGATGCGCGCCTTCAAGCACCTGACGTGCCGTGCGCTGCTTGATGCCGCCCGGGTGGCCGGTGTGCCAGAAGTACACCTTGTCGTTGCGCTTGTTGCCGGTCATCTGGATCTTGTCCGCGTTGATCACGATGACGTTGTCACCCATGTCCATATGCGGGGTGAAGGTCGGCTTGTTCTTGCCGCGCAGGATCGAGGCGACGATGGTCGCAAGACGGCCCAGAACCACGCCCTCGGCGTCGATCAGGATCCATTTCTTGTCGATATCCGCCGGAGTAGCGGTGAAGGTTTTCATGTGTAGCGTCCCATGAGAAAGGGTGGAGGGCGCTGCAGGCCAGGCCCGGTGGCGCGAGATGGGGCTGTATCGCTGATGGGACATGGGGTGTCAAGGGCAATGGCCCTCCATTATTATATACATAACAATGACTTACAAAGACGGTATTAATTTACCCCAACAAAGTCAGGTAGAAAACGCATACCGACAGAGGTTAGACTACTGTATCCAACTCAGTAGAGAGGGACGATTGCATAGGCTTGCCATCCGTTCGAACCCCGCGGTGAAACCATCGAGGGAGTACGTAATGCTCAATGGCTCACCTGTAAGCACATTGGTGCCGTCAAATCTGACGTTGCTCCCACGCTTCATCGCACCGATCATCGAACTGTCAGCGAACTTACCATCTTGCGTCAATTGAGGCGCTATAGCTCCCCCGTTGACCCGCAAACCAAACGACTTGCCGTCGACCGTCGCCGAAAACGGTTCACCAAGGTCGAAAGGTACGGGCTCGACCATCGCCCACCACACGCCGTTGTTAGTATCCGTTAACGACGCTGACGCGTGGAAGGTTGGGATGGCTTGAATAAGATCGCTTGAAATAGACTGCGCAGCACTTTGGAGTTCACACCTTCGGTCAGTCACGCTGGATGTCCATAAACCGGAAGTCTGAATGCCTGAACCTTTCGGCTCTGCCGCTTCGCGCGGGCTCACTTCAGTTGCTAGCAAAATATCAACAAGTCGTTGATCAAGATAGCGAACTGGAATGCCATTTCTTGTCAATCCTTTTTCCTCAGAGAACTTCTCTAGAAGGCTGCGTGTCATAACTTCGAAAGCGATGGCGTCGGCATAGGTACCATTATTTTGCGTCTTAAGAACGTTTCCAGATGCTCGCAACGCTAGAGCAACATGCGCCAACTGCCGTTTGCTTAATTTCAGAGCTTTTTCGAATGAGATGCCTGCCTTGTCGTTCTCGACCTTAATAAAGATCCTTGCCCTCGTAGTCAGCGCGCCACATTCTGGAAATTTTTTCAGGAAATTTACTAAAGCCGTTGTGTCGGCTTTACTGATCGCTTCGATTTCCGTCGCGGCGCTGGTGCACGTTCCGTCTGTCCGTCCATCGTCTTTCTCTTTGACTGCGCCAATCGGATCAACAATTTGGCCATCGGAATCTCTCCCCAACCCCTCCAACCTAGTCTGCGCCAGCGCCACTAACACCGGGCACGCCGAATAGGCCGCCAAAAACCCCTCCAGCACCTCCGCATTTTCCGACCCCGCCACCAGCGCCCAATCCGCCCGTGCCGCCGCACAGGGGTCCGCCGTCACCACCGCCCCTGTCGCACTTGCCACCGTAAAACTGAAATCCCCATCCAGTTGATCATAGACCGCCGGAAACTG
>JANPBI010000234.1:0-3018 GCA_031430315.1 Rhodobacterales bacterium
ACAGCGACTCCACGCCCGCCCGAAACCGCCACGCCCACCAGACCTTCGGCGGCGACGCGGTCAGCCTTTTTGGCGGCCTTGGCCAGACCCTTGGTGCGCAGCCAGTCGACCGCGGCCTCCATGTCGCCATTCACCTCGACCAGCGCCTTTTTGGCGTCCATCATGCCTGCGCCGGTACTGTCGCGCAGTTCTTTCACCATTTGTGCGGTGACGGTCATGTCACGCTCTCCTCAAAATCTGAAAATGGCTCTGGTGGGGCATATCCCCACCAGATTTCCGTTTTGTGACGGCTCGGGCCAGACAGGCCCGCAAAGTCAGGCGTCGGATTCTGCCGCGACAGTTTCAGCGACGACTTCTTCTTCGGGGGCTGTTTCCAGCGCACCAAGGTCAACACCGGCAGCACCCAACTGGGCCGACATGCCGTCAAGTGCGGCACGCGCGATCAGGTCGCAATAGAGCGCGATGGCACGGGCCGCATCGTCATTGCCTGGGATCACGTAGTCGATGCCCTTGGGGCTGCAGTTCGTATCCACGACCGCGACGACCGGGATACCCAGCTTGTGCGCCTCGAGGATCGCCAGATCCTCTTTGCCCGCATCGATGATGAAGATTAGGTCTGGCGTGCCGCCCATTTCGCGGATGCCACCGAGCGATGCCGTCAGCTTGGACTGGTCGCGTTCCATGCCCAGACGCTCTTTCTTGGTCAGGCCTTCGCTGCCCTGCCCCAGAACCTCGTCCAGATGCTTCAGGCGCTGGATCGACTTCGACACGGTTTGCCAGTTGGTCAGCGTGCCGCCGAGCCAGCGGTGGTTCATGTAGAACTGCGCGCATTTTTCCGCCGCCTCGGCGATCGGCTTTTGGGCCTGACGCTTGGTGCCGACGAACAGGATGCGGCCGCCCTTGGCAACCGTATCGCGCACGACCTTCAGCGCTGTGTCCAGCATGGGCACGGTCTGCGTCAGGTCAAGAATGTGGATGCCATTGCGGTCGCCATAAATGAACTCGCCCATGCGGGGGTTCCAGCGGGCCGTCTGGTGGCCATAGTGAACGCCAGCTTCCAGCAGCTGACGCATGGTGAACTCGGGAAGAGCCATGCCGTATCCTTTTTCCGGTTTGAACCTTGATGAGGCCGTCTTCACCCCCGGATGGGGGCAACCGGCGGACCGAACGGGATTTCTCCCCGTCCAAGCCCAAGCCTCACCTGTGAAGTGGGGGTGCATTAGATGCGTCCGGCATCTTTTGCAACCCCCAAGTGCCAACCGACACCTGCGAGCCGTCAGGACGCGTGATGGTGGTGGAAGTGTTGGGATGCTGCACCCACATGCCGGTGATCGGACCCACAGCAACCGCCGATCAGTTTCAGGTTCGGCAACAGGTTTCCAAGATCACGGTATAGCGCGCCAAATTCCGTCGGATCGCCATCATCCAGTTCCGTCATGACCTCAAGCTCGGCATGGCTCATCCGCGACGCATTGGCGCGGATACCGCCGATACGCCTGACCCAATCGCCAACCAGAACACCCTGGAAATGGGTCGGGTGTGCGCAATTGACCATGTAGAAGAGCGGGCTGCCCTCGGTCGCCGCATCCACCTCGGCGATGGCAGTAGCCAGCGTCTGCCCGTTTGGCAGGCACCCGTCAGTCTCCAGCGTAAACGACAGGACATGCGGCAGACCATGGCGCGCGGCGGCGAAAGCAATGCCAATGGCCTCCGCCGGATAGGTCATCGTCACGGCCGAGATCAGGTCGACACCACCCTTAGCCAGTGCCGCGATCTGGGCCCCATGCAGATCGTCAGACTCTTTTGCAGTCAGCGCCGTGTCGATGCGGTAACCGTCGCCTGCCGGGCCGACGACGCCGTTGATAAGGATGGGCAGACTGTCCGTCCGGTGTTGGTCACGATAGCCGCGCGCAAACGCCACCGCGCGCAGATTGGCATCGCGGATCGCTGAAGCGTCCATTCCCATCGCCGCCGCCCAGCCCATATTGGCCCGCCAGGTCGCGGTATCGAGCACAAAGCCGGTTTGGCCGTTGCGCGCGACGTGGACGAAATGATCGAAATATCTGGTCAACGCCGCCCTGCCCTCGTCGCTGTCCAAAAGTGTAAAGGACGCGAAGTTCGGCAAGTCGATCCCTTCCAGAAAGATCATCACCGTCTCGAGCCCCGCATCGGCGATCCACGGGGTTCTTGCGTTCATAAGCCTGTCGATGCGTGTCATGGCAATGTCCTGTTCAATAAGTTTCGGCGTGCGAAAAGAGTGGCGCCGCCGTGGATGTTTCTCCAGCCGACTTCTGGTAAAGTGCAGGCAGAAAGATTTGCGCCCCTGCATCAGGGGGTTGCCCCCTCAAGTCCTGACATCCCGCAGACAGCGCCGCGTCCCACTTTACCGCGAGTCAAGCAATGAATGACGCAACCATCCTCCCCCCCGCCCGAACGCCGACGCGCGAGCGTATCCTTGCGGTGGCCTACGACGCCATCATCGAAAAAGGTTTCGAAGCCACCTCGGTCGAAGAGATTGCCGCAGCGGTTGGCATCAGTCGAGCGGGCTTTTTCTACCATTTCCCCGACAAGAACGCCCTCGCCCGCGCCCTGATCGACGCGCAGATCGTCGAAGAGGGCGAGATGCTGGCTGGAATCGAGGCGCGGGCCGCAGAACTGTCGGACGACCCGCTGCAACAGATGCTGATCGCCCTGCGCCTGATGGCCGAACGCTATCACGGGCTGCCCGGCGGCTATACCGGCTGCATCCTCGCCAGTGCTATCTTTCAGGATCGCCTCTTTGATAACGAGGTCAAGGCCGCGAACCAGCGGTCGCAACTGGCCTTTCGCGAAAGGTTCCGCGGTCCCTTTGCCGCGATTGCCGCCGCCTATCCCCCGCGCGAGCCGGTCGATCCGGGCGACATGGCCGACCTTCTGAATGCGGTGATCACGGGCGGCATTGTCGTCTCGCGCGCCATGCGTGACCCGCAAGTTTTGGTGCGCCAGATGCTGCTGGCGCGCCAGATGGTCAAGGCGATT
>JANPBI010000235.1:0-14404 GCA_031430315.1 Rhodobacterales bacterium
CGCCTGACGCAATCTGGCATCCTTGACCGTTTTCACGCAGCCCACCCCAACCTGAAGGTCGAGTTTGTGCTCAGCGACCAGTACGTCGATCTGGCAAAAGGTGAGGCGGATGTTGCCCTGCGGTCGGGTGACACCGAAGACAGTGTCCTGGTCGGACGTAAGATCGCAGACAGCCTTTGGGCGATCTATGCCAGCCGTCAGTATGTCGAACGGCACGGAGCACCCGCGACAGTTGCCGATCTGGCGCGCCACCCCCTGATCGCGTTTGAAGAAAGCATGGCCAAACACCGCATGGTATCATGGTTCAAGGAAGTGGCACCTGACGCGACCTATGCCGCACGCAACACCAGCGTGCTTGGCCTGATTTATGCGGCAAAGGCCGGTGTCGGGGTCGCACCCCTGCCGATGTCATTGGGTGACGCTGAACCAGACCTGATCCGGATCATCGGGCCTGTTACCGAATTGACCCGCGCCTGGCGCATCCTGACCCACCCGGACCAGCGCCACACCGCCCGCATCTCGGCCTTCTTTGATTTCGTCCTGAAGGAAAGCGATGCTTTGCGACCGATCCTGACCGGGTAAAGAAGAGGCTCAGCAGTGTTGAACACTGTTGTGGGTTGGGACGCGAAGGTCGTGGTTTCCTTGATTGCTGGCACAAGGTTTGCCTCTATCGCTGCTGAGGCTAAACAAACGCACAGTTGGTTCAATCCCGGCCCGTAGCCGACGTTCGGTACCGCCTTCAGCCGCGAAGCAGAATATCCGAGAGCCGCCGTTCTGATCGGATGTAGCACAATTCTCGCCCCAAGTCGTCATGTGGGGCGACGTATAGTTACATGATCGGCCCTCAGTGGTCGGATCGGGATCGGTGAGAAACAGACGCTCTTGATCGCCGGTGTATGCGATTTTTGCGGCCGCTGGTGAACAGAAATATCTGCGACCTCGGACCTTTGACCAAACCGCTGCCGACAACTTTGCAACCGCGCCGTAGCGCCCAAGTTTTACACTTTACCTCATCATCTGCCCATTTTTGTCGCTTAGCTGTCGGCTTGATCCGGTACCGGTCGGCAGGACAGCTTCCACTCCCCGGCGTGATCGGCTCTTTGAGCTAAGCAACGGAGAGCACGACGATGACCCGGCTATCCATAATTGTCGTGGAGCGTGACCGGGACCGGGCGCTGAGGATTGTCGACGGCCTGATGGCGACCGGTGATCATCAGGTGGTCGTGATAGCCGAGGAGACCGGACTGGACCGTCGCATCGCGGAACAGAAACCTGATATCGTCCTGATCGATGTGGCGGACCCTTCACGCGACGTGTTGGAGGAACTGGCGCTGGTGTCAGGCCCGATGGAGCGCCCAGTGGCGATGTTCGTCGACCGGTCAGACGAACAGATGACCCGCGCCGCAATTGAGGCTGGGGTATCAGCCTATGTCGTTGATGGCTTGCAGCCCGAACGGATCAAGCCGATCCTTGATGCCGCGATCGCGCGCTTTCACATGTTTCACAAGATGCGCGCGGAACTGGCCGCCACCAAAGCGGCACTGGAAGACCGCAAGATCATCGACCGGGCCAAGGCTATCCTGATGAAGGCTCGCGGGATTGATGAAGAAGCGGCCTATGTCCTGCTGCGCAAAACCGCTATGGACCAAAAACGCCGGGTGGCCGACATAGCACAGCAGCTGGTGATGGCTGCAGGGTTGCTGACATGACCCTTGCAAGCTTGCGGCTGGGCTATGTTCCGCTGATCGATGCGGCCCCGCTGATCGTTGCGAGAGAGTTGGGCTTTGCGGCAGAAGAGGGGTTAGATTTCGATCTGATCCGGCTGCAAAGCTGGGCGCAAAGCCGCGACATGCTGGGGATGGGCGGGATTGATGCGGCCCATATGCTGGTGCCCTTGCCGATTGCACAGGCCATGGGTCTGGGGCCGGACTACCCGGCCTTCGACCTTGCGATGATCCTGTCGGTCGGGGGTCAGGCGATCGCCATCAGCGCGACGCTTGCCGAGGCGATGCGTGCGCGCGGCCACGGTTTCGGGTTTGACGATCCCTTGGTCGCGCGCGCTGCCCTGATAGCAGTGGCGGGCGGGCGGTTGCGCGTGGGTGTACCATTTCCCTTCTCGACCCAAGCCGAACTGGTACGGCACTGGCTGCGTGGCACCGAGCTTGAGCCGGGTTTTACCATCCATACCGTCCCGCCCCCTCGTATGGCCGACGCGATGGCCGCCGGAGAGGTGGACGCGTTCTGTATAGGTGAGCCTTGGGCATCTTATGCCGTGGAAACCGGGGTGGGGGCTCTGCTTCTGGCCGGACGGGCAATCTGGGCAGCACCGCCCGAAAAGGGGCTGGTGCTGACGCGCCTATTTGCCGAGTCGCGGCCCGAAGAAACTGGGCGGATGATGCGGGCGGTCTGGCGGGCTTGTCGCTGGCTTGACCAGCCGGGCAACCGAAGCATTGCGGCCGAGATCCTGTCGCGCCCCGAATATCTGAACCTGCCGCCCGAGCTGTCGGAACGCGGCCTTCTGGGCCGCCTGCATGTCACGGCGGCAGGCGAGGTGCGCCATTACCCCGGCTTCATCCAGTTCCATGACGGGGCCATGAACTTTCCGTGGCGCAGTCTGGCCGCCCTTCTGGCACAGCGCATCGCCGGACGGCACGGGCTGGATGCAACGCAGGCAATGGAGGCGGCGAAGTCCTGTTTTCGCACTGATCTTTACCGCCAGCACTTGCGGAGCGCCGGCGCAGATCTTCCCGGCGCGTCGGCAAGGATTGAAGGCGCGATGGGGCATCCGACGGCCGTCGCATCGGAAAAAGGGCAGATGATTCTGGGGCCGGATGCCTTTTTTGACGGCGATACCTTTGATCCGTCGTTTCCATCGCGCTGAAATTCCGGGCATTGGCCACGCTGCCTGCGCAAAGAGAATGCTGCAACTGCGAAATGCCCTGCCAACGCTTGACCACCGGGGGTTGTCGGTGCTTCCTGAACCTGCGGATGCAAGCAATGGCGCTGGCCTCCACCGAATTTCCGCAAAGATGCGGTCCCCCGACATGGCAATGACGCCACCCATCCTGACCCGTCCGGGCCAGTGATCGAGGTGGCCTTTTGCCGTTCCGACACAAGCCCGGCCTGACGCCACCCCCGGCGCGGCCCCTGCCAAAAGGACCTGCAGAGATGACCCTGATCCACCCGACCCGCCCCAACCTGAATCGCCGCACCCTGTTGAAATCCGCAGCCGGCCTTGCTGCCACCGCGCTGGCCGCCCGCACCTTGCTGCCGGGCAGGGCCTATGCCGCGACCGCCACGCCAGAGGCGGCCGGGGCCAAGCTGGGCTTTATCGCGCTGACCGACAGCGCCCCCCTGATCATCGCGCAGGAAAAGGGGTTCTTTGCCAAGTACGGCATGACCGAAATGCTGATCGAAAAGCAGGCCAGCTGGGGTGCCACGCGCGACAACATGGCACTTGGGTCGGCCAATGGCGGCATTGATGGCGGGCATATCCTGCGCCCCAAGACGCACCTTTATGCCACCGGCAAGGTGATGCAGAACAACGTGCCCCTGCCGATGTACACGCTGCTGGGTCTGAACGAGCAATGCCAGGGCATCTCGGTCACGCAGGCCTATGCCGACAGTGGCGTGGGGCTGGACAGCGCGCCCCTGAAGGAAATCTTTGCCGCCAAGCGCGCAGCCGGCACGGAAATCCCGGTCGCGATGACCTTCCCCGGCGGCACGCACGATCTGTGGATGCGCTACTGGCTGGCAGCTGGCGGGATCGATCCCACCAAGGACGTTGACCTGATCGTGGTGCCGCCACCGCAGATGGTGGCCAACATGAAGGTCGGCAACATGGAAGCCTTTTGTGTGGGCGAGCCGTGGAACGAACAACTGGTCAATCAGGGCATCGGTTTCACCGCCACCACGACGGGCGAAATCTGGGCCAAGCATCCCGAAAAGATCCTTGGCATGCGGGCGGACTGGGTCGACGCCAACCCGAACTCCACCAAGGCCATCATGATGGCGGTGATGGAGGCGCAGATGTGGTGCGATGATCCGGCCAACAAGGACGAGATGGCGCAGATCGTATCGGGCCGCCAATGGTACAAGGTGCCGGTCACCGATATCGAAGGCCGCATCAAGGGCGAGATCAACTACGGCAATGGCCGCGTTGAAAGCCGCCCTGATCTGGCGATGCGCTTCTGGGGTGAAAACGGGTCGGCCTCATTCCCGTGGAAATCGCTGGACACGTGGTTTGCGGTTGAAAACCAGCGTTGGGGCACACTGCCTGGCGATCTGGACGTGGCTGGTCTGGTCAATGGTACCAACCGGTCAGACCTCTGGCTGGCTGCCGCGAGTGAGCTTGGCATCGACACCGCTGCTTTCGGGGACAGCCGGGGGGTCGAGACGTTCTTTGACGGCAAGACCTTTGATCCGGCCAATCCGCAGGCCTACCTTGATAGCCTGTCGATCAAGGCCATGGCGTAAGGGGGGCGAAGATGAACGTCACCGCCCTGAAGGCCCCCCTCGCCCAACCGGCAGCGCCGCCTGTGGCAAAGGTTCTGCCACTGCCAGCCGCAGCACCGCGCAGCCAGTGGCCCGGCAAGATCAAGGACGCCTTGCTGACCCTTGTGTTGCCGCCGGTCGCGGTGATCGTGACCCTGCTTGCCATTTGGCAACTGGCGCTTTCCGGTGGGGGCGCGTCGCTGCCATCCCCGTTGGAGATCTGGCAGCAAAGTGGTGATCTGATCCTGCATCCGTTCTATGTGACCGGCAGTCAGGATATGGGCCTTGGCTGGCGCGTGCTGACCTCGCTTGAGCGGGTCGGCGTGGGCTTTGGACTGGCCGCCGTGGTCGGTGTGCTGGTGGGGGCGGTGATCGGGCAGTCGATCTGGCTGATGCGCGGGGTGGACCCCCTCTTTCAGGTGCTGCGCACCGTGCCGCCGCTGGCATGGCTGCCGATTTCATTGGCGGCCTTCATGGACAGCCGGCCAAGTGCTATCTTCGTGATCTTCATCACCGCGATCTGGCCGATCATCATCAACACCACCGCTGGCGTCCGCGCCATCCCGCAGGATTACCGCAACGTCGCCGCCGTGCTGCGCCTGAACCAGTTCGAGTTTTTCTTCAAGATCATGGTGCCATCCGCCGCGCCCTACATCTTTTCCGGTCTGCGCATCGGGGTGGGCCTTGCCTGGCTTGCCATCGTGGCGGCGGAAATGCTGACGGGCGGTGTTGGCATCGGGTTCTTCATCTGGGACTCGTGGAACTCGTCCCTGCTGACCGACATCTTCGTGGCGCTTCTCTACATCGGCGTCACCGGCTTTGTGCTTGACCGTCTGGTGGCCTTCATCGGCCGCGTGGTCAGCCGCGGCACCATGGCATAGGGGGAACCACGATGAGCTATCTCAAGATCGACCGCGTCGTGAAATCCTTCCCCTTGGCGGGAGGGCGCGAGGCGCTGGTGCTGAACGACATCCGCCTGAACATCGAAAAGGGCGAGTTTGTCAGCATCATCGGCCATTCGGGCTGCGGGAAATCCACCCTCTTGAACCTGATCGGCGGGCTGACACAGGTGACGACGGGCGTGATCAAGCTGGAGGGGCGTGAGGTCAACGCGCCAGGCCCCGACCGCGCCATCGTGTTTCAAAACCACAGCCTGCTGCCGTGGCTGTCGGTCTATGACAACGTCAAGATGGGCGTGCAAAAGGTGTTTGCGGGCACCAAGACCCGGACCGAACGCCACGACTGGATCATGGCGAACCTTGATCTGGTGCAGATGGCCCACGCCGCTGACAAAAGGCCGGATGAGATTTCAGGCGGCATGAAACAGCGCGTCGGCATCGCCCGCGCCCTGGCGATGGAGCCGAAGATCCTGCTGCTCGATGAACCCTTTGGCGCGCTGGACGCGCTGACGCGGGCGCATCTGCAAGAGGCGGTGATGGATATCCATGCCCGCCTGAAGAACACGATGATCATGATCACCCATGACGTGGATGAGGCGGTTCTTCTGGCTGACCGCATCGTGATGATGACCAACGGCCCCGCCGCCACGATCGGCGAGGTGCTGGGCGTGCCCCTGTCCCGCCCACGTGACCGCATCGCGCTGGCAAGCCATCCCGATTACATCCGCGCCCGCGAGGCGGTTCTGCGGTTCCTCTATGAACGACACCGCTTTGTCGAAGCAGCGGAGTAAGCGATATGAAACAAAGACTTGTCATTATCGGTGCGGGCATGGCCTCGGGCCGGATGCTGGAGCACTTGTTTGAGGCGGGGGGCGATTTCGATGTCACCCTCTTCAACGCGGAACCGCGGGGCAACTATAACCGGCTGATGCTGTCGCCGGTGCTGTCGGGCGAAAAGACCTATGACCAGATCGTCACGCATGACGCGGATTGGTACGCGTCCCACGGCGTCGATTGCCGCTTTGGTGAACCTGTGGTCAGGATCGACCGGGCGAACAGGGTGGTCTATTCCAACACCGGTGGCGTGCCCTATGACGCGTTGGTGATTGCCACGGGATCGGCCCCCTTCATCGTGCCGGTGCCGGGCAAGGACCTGCCGGGCGTCTGCGCCTATCGTGATCTGGAAGACACCAACAAGATGATAGCGGCCAGCGGGCCGGGATCGAAAGCCGTGGTGATCGGCGGTGGTTTGCTTGGGCTGGAGGCGGCCGCAGGCATGGCCGCGCGCGGGGCTGAGGTGACGGTGATCCACCTGATGGGCCACCTGATGGAGCGTCAGCTGGACCCGGCGGCGGGGTATCTTTTGCAAAAGGACCTCGAAAGCCGGGGGATACGCATTCATTGCAAGGGGGCGACCAAGGCCATTCTGGGCAACACCCATGTTGAAGCCGTGCTCTTGGACGATGGCACGGTTTATCCGGCCGACCTTGTGTGCATGGCCGTCGGTATCCGCCCCGAAGTGCGGCTAGCCAATGACGCGCATCTTGATGTCGGGCGCGGGATCACGGTTGATGACCAGCTGCGCACGTCCGACCCTGCAATCTTTGCGCTTGGCGAATGTGTCGAACACAACAAGCAGCTTTTTGGCCTTGTCGCCCCCTTGTATGATCAGGCGCGGGTGCTTGCGGCCACGCTGATGGGGAAGGATGCCGCCTTCAAACCCGTGCAGACCGCGACGAAGCTGAAGGTCACCGGGGTTGACCTCTTCAGCGCAGGCGATTTCGCCGATGGGCCGGGGCGTGAGGATATCGTGTTCCGCGATCCGGGGCGCGGGGTCTACAAGCGGCTGATCCTGGAAGGCGAGCGCCTGCTGGGTGCGGTCATGTACGGCGACACCGCCGATGGGTCGTGGTTCTTTGACCTGATCAAGCTGGGCCGCGACGTCACCGACCTGCGCGATACGCTGATCTTTGGCCCGGCGTTTCAGGGGGGGCCTTCGGCAAACCCTTTGGCAGCCGTTGCAGCCTTGCCGCCTGATGCGGAAATCTGTGGCTGCAACGGCGTCTGCAAAGGCAAGATCGTGGCCGCGATCACAGGCGGGGCAACCACGCTGGATGCCGTGCGCAGCCAGACCAAGGCGAGCGCCAGTTGCGGCACCTGCACCGGGCTGGTCGAACAAGTCATGGCGCTGACGCTGGGTGACGGGTTCACTGCCATCGCCAACCCACAGATGTGCAAATGCACCGATCACACGCACGAAGACGTACGGCGACTGATCAAATCGATGGGGCTGAAGTCCGTTCCGGCGGTGATGCAAGACTTGGGTTGGAAGACGTCCGGCGGCTGCGCCTCATGCCGTCCGGCGCTGAATTACTATTTGATCGCTGATTGGCCGACCGAATATGTCGATGATCGCCAGTCGCGTTTCGTGAACGAACGCAACCACGCGAATATCCAGAAAGACGGCACCTATTCGGTGGTGCCGCGCATGTGGGGCGGGGTGACGAATCCGGCTGAGTTGCGTGCGATTGCGGATGCGGCGGATAAATACAACGTGCCGATGATCAAGGTCACCGGCGGCCAGCGGATTGACCTGCTGGGGGTGCGCAAGGAGGATCTTCCTGCCATCTGGTCAGACTTCAACGCGGCTGGCATGGTCAGCGGCCACGCCTATGCCAAGGGTCTGCGCACGGTGAAGACCTGCGTGGGGACGGAATTCTGCCGCTTTGGCACCCAAGACAGCACAGGGCTGGGCATCAAGCTGGAAAAACTCCTCTGGGGGTCATGGACGCCGGCCAAGGTGAAACTTGGGGTCTCTGGCTGCCCCCGGAACTGCGCCGAGGCGACCTGCAAGGATATCGGCGTGGTTTGCGTCGATAGCGGCTATGAAATCAGCGTGGCGGGTGCCGCCGGGATGGACCTACGCGAGACCGAGTTCTTGTACAAAGCCACAACCGAGGCCGAGGTCATGGAGGTGATCGCGGCTTTTACCCAAGCTTACCGCGAAAACGCGCGCTACCTGCACCGCATCTACAAATGGGTGGCGAAGGTCGGCCTCGACTGGTGCCGCGCGCAGATCGAAGATCCCGCCAACCGCCGCGCGCTTTATGACCGGTTCATGCTGTCGCAATCCATCTATCAGGTGGACCCCTGGGCCGAACACGCGGCCACCCCTGCCGATTGGGCGCCGATTGCTGACCTGACGCTGAGGGCCGCCAAATGAGCCACTTCATCGACATCGCAGCCCTTGACGACATCCCGCGCCAGGGCGCGCGGGTGGTGAAAACTCAAGGAGGCTGCATTGCCGTATTCCGCACCGCCAATGATCAGGTCTTTGCCATTGATGACCGCTGCCCCCACAAAGGCGGGCCGCTGTCTGAGGGGATCGTGCATGGCACGGCCGTGACCTGCCCCTTGCATGCGGCCGTGTTCGACCTGACCACCGGGCAGGGCACGGACAACTGGCAAGTGAAAACCCATGCCGTCCGGGTGGAAGGCGGGCGGGTGATGCTGGATGCAGCATTCCTCGCCCAACGGTCGGCTGCGTGATGCAAGGGGCCCCCACCCCCAGCCCCTCTCCACGGGGGGGAGGGGAGGTGCCGACCCGCACCACCTGCCCCTATTGCGGCGTAGGTTGTGGCGTGCTCGTCACACCAGATGGCAAGGGCGGCATTGCAATCAAGGGTGACCCTGACCACCCGGCCAACCGGGGGCGGCTTTGCGTCAAAGGGGCGGCTTTGGGTGAGACGCTATCAACGGGCGGGCGGCTGATGCAGCCGCTGATTGGCGGGGCACCTGCCACTTGGGACGCTGCGCTGGACCTGATCGCCAAGCGGTTTTCCGACACCATTGCTGCGCATGGGCCGGATTCGGTGGCGCTGTATGTCTCGGGCCAGTTTCTGACTGAAGATTACTATGTCGCCAACAAGCTGATGAAGGGCTTCGTCGGCAGCGCCAACATCGACACCAACAGCCGCCTGTGCATGGCCAGCAGCGTTGCAGGCCACCGTCGCGCCTTTGGTAGTGATACCGTACCGGGGCAGTATGAGGATCTGGAGCTTGCCGATCTGGTGGTGCTGGTGGGCTCAAACCTCGCCTGGTGTCACCCCGTGCTACACCAGCGCCTGATGGCGGCAAAGGCCGCGCGGGGCACCAGGATCATCGTGATCGACCCCCGCCGCACGGCGACCTGTGAAGGGGCCGATCTGCACCTGCCCCTTGCCGCTGGGGCGGATGGGCATCTCTTCAACCTGCTTCTGGGCCACCTTTTCGACAATGGGCACCTGAGCGCCGATTTCGCCCCCCATGTCAGCGGCTTTGACGCAGCCCTTGCTGCCGCGCGCCTTAGTCGCCCAGAAGACACGGGTCTTGCCGAAGGCGATCTCTCCACCTTCATGGCGCTTTGGGCGGACAGCGAAAAGGTTGTCACCGTCTATTCCCAAGGCATCAACCAGTCCGACACCGGCACCGACAAGGTGAATGCGATCATCAATTGCCACCTTGCCACCGGCCGCATTGGCCGCCCCGGCATGGGGCCGTTCAGCGTCACCGGCCAGCCCAACGCCATGGGTGGGCGTGAGGTGGGGGGACTGGCCAACATGCTCACCTGCCATCTGGAGATCGAGAACCCCACCCACCGCGCCGCCGTGCAGGGGTTCTGGGCCAGCCCGACGATGGCGGAAAAGCCGGGGCTCAAGGCCGTTGACATGTTCCGCGCGGTTGAGGACGGGCGGATCAAGGCGCTGTGGATTCTGCACACCAACCCTGCCGTTTCCATGCCCGACGCCGACCGTGTCGCGCGGGCGATTGCGGCCTGCGATTTCGTGGCGGTCAGTGAGATGTGGGCCGACACTGATACCGCGCGCCTCGCGCATATCCTGCTGCCCGCGACAGGCTGGGGCGAAAAGGATGGCACCGTCACCAACTCCGAACGCATGATCAGCCGCCAGCGGGCGTTTCTGCCCACGCCCGGCAAGGCACGCCCCGATTGGTGGCAACTCGCACAAGTGGCGCAACGGATGGGGTTTTCCGGCTTTGACTGGGACGGCCCCGCCGCGATCTTTGCCGAATACGCCGCCCTTTCGGGTGTGGCCGGGGGCTTGGGCAGCGATTTTGACATCTCAGACCTGCAAGGCGTGGACTACGCCGGTTTTGCCCCGGTCACATGGCCGCAGGCCGCCAAGAAGGCCGGGCGGTTCTTTGGCGACGGGCAGTTTCATTCGCCCGATGGCCGGGCGCGCATGGTGCCTGTCACGGCCCGCCTGCCGGGCGCCACCACCGCTGATCACCGGTTCCGCCTGAACACCGGCCGCCTGCGCGACCAGTGGCACAGCATGACCCGCACTGCGATGGCCCCGCGTCTGCTGCAGCACTATGGTGAGCCGTTCTTGCAGATCCACCCGGCAGACGCCGCCACCCTTGGCCTCATCCCTGCCGGTCTGGCGAGGGTGACCAGCCCACAAGGTGCCGCGATCCTGCGAGTGATGATCAGCGATCAGGTCGCCCCCGGTCACCCCTTTGCCCCCATGCACTGGACCGGCCAAACCGCGCCGACGGGCCGGATTGATGCGCTGGTTGATGGCCTGACCGATCCGTTATCCGGCCAGCCTGCCAGCAAATCAGCCGCCGTGGCAATCCGGCCCTTTGCCGCCGCGTGGTACGGCTTTGCCATCGCGCAGGATGATCTGACGCCCGATTGCGCCTATTGGGCCAAGGCCCGCGTCGCAGGCGGCATTCAGGTTGAAATGGCAGGCGAGGCGGTGCCCGAGGACTGGGCCACTTGGGCCGCTGCGCTGTTTCGTTCAGGCCCGCCGTCGTCCCAGATGTCAGACCCGGCGCGGGGTATGCACCGTCTGGCCTTTACCGACGCGGGCCGCCTGATCGCCGCGCTGTTCATCTCGCGTGAGCCGGTTTTGCTGTCTCGCGGGCATGTGACCAGCCTGCTGGACGGGGATTGCTCCGGCGTGTTGGCGGGTCGCCCCGGCGCGCATCAGTCTGACCCCGGCCCGACCGTTTGCGCCTGTCTTAACGTCGGCCTGAACACGATCTACGACGCGATCTCCACCGGCGGTCTGGCGACAGTCACAGCCATCGGCGTGGCGCTTGGTGCGGGCATCAACTGCGGGTCCTGCCGCCCCGAGCTCGCAGCCCTTCTCTCCAGTCACAGCCACCGCGAGGCCGCCGAGTGAGCTTTCTCGAGAACCCCGCGAGCATTGTGGCCGCCCCCTAGCCGCCAGCCAAGGGGCGCATCAGCCTTGTTGGCGCGGGCCCCGGTGCGGCTGATATGTTGACGCTGCCGGCCACCCGTTGCCCGCAAACCGCTGATATCGTGTTCTATGACCGGCTGGTGGACCCTGAGACCCTGGCATTTGCAGGATCTGCGGCAAATCGGGTGTCTGTTGACAAGGAGGTTGGCGCGCACAGCTGGCCGCAAGAGCGCATCGACACCGCAATGGTGGCTGTAGCCTTGCAAGGCCAGCATGTAGTGCGCTTGAAATCTGGGGATCCATCAGTATCAGGTCGTACCACTGAGGAAATCGCCGCCGCCCGCGCGAATGGGATCGAGGTCGAGATCATACCCGGCGTCACCACCGCTTCTGCCGCTTCTGCCAGCTTGTGCCAGCCCCTGACGCAACGCGGCGTTACGGACCGGGTCGTGCTAGCCACCGCGACCTGCCAACCCGGCACGGTGATGTCGGACCTTCACGATCTGGTCCGGCCCGGCACTACACTGGTCTTCTATATGGCGATGAAGCAACTTGGCCCTCTGAGTACGCAGCTGGCGGCGGCCGGAGTCGATGCTGATCATCAAGTCACAATCGCGACCAATGTTTCGCAACCGTCTGTCCGCGCTCTTAGCACGACGCTTGCTACTATGGCCGCCGATTGCACTGCCGCGCGGATCAGCAACCCTGCAGTTGTCATTTTGCATCTTCATAAAGAAGAAACACAATCGGGACTTCAGCGGCCTTTCGATCCATCAATGGTTTTTGCCCAAGCTTGATCTGTCTGCTTTGGCCATGGGGTACGATGCTTTGGTCCGGTTTTTTGGGAGAGCGACGTCGGATCGAACGTCCAAGATAGCGTCCAGACCTAAGAGCAAGCTCAAAGGACGGCTAGGCAATGCTTGATTGCTCCGGACTTGCGAGACGCCACAGTGACTGCCTAATCCAATTTCTCCAAAAGCTCTGCCGAAAACGCGACTGGCTGCTTTTCGCCCACCTTGACCATCAACTTTAGTCACACAGGTCCCGCTTCGAATGACCGCTATCGCGTGATTCTGCGGCTGCATCGCCGCACCCGCTCGGGTCCGATTTCCCCCCAATGCGACGGGATTACTGCGCTTGCGAACGACCACTGTGAACCCCCAGCGGATCACCGCAAAGTCCGCCACAGCGGGACCACGGTTTGCACCGCTTGCTGCACGCGATGCGAATGGCCGGAGCCCATGCAACGCACGTAGGTGACCGAGACAGATTGGAATGCCAAAATGATGCGGGCAGCGCGCGGCTCGACCGTAACGCCGCGCTCCTTTCGGGCCCGTCAGCTAGCCTCACGTTCCAGCCGCCAGCCTTCCGGGTCGTTGACCCAGCGGTCGATGTCGGATTCTCGCCAGCCAGCGCCGTGGATGCTGATCTTTGGCTGGACCGGGAACGTGCCTTCGGCGATCTTGCGGTAGATGGTGGACCGGGACAGGCCGGTGCGGGTGACGACGGTTTTCAGGCGGATGATACGGTCTGGTTGGTGCATGGCTGGTCTGGCTCCGGTTGGTGGCCTCTCACGGCTCCGGTCCAGACAGAAGGGTGCTTTGCATGCGCGCAAGAGCGCTTGGCGCGTCGTCGCAGTACAGCGCGGCAGCGGCGGCAGATCGGCGGGTGTCAGAGACCGAGGCCCCGTCCCCTGTCGAGGTCGATGCCGTGAATGAAGGCCAGGGCCGCGCCGAGGCGGCGGCCCGAGTCGAAGGAGATGCCGAGCTCTCGCTAGCGGTTGGCGAGGGGGGATTCCAGCTGCGGATCGCGCTGGAGGGTCTTGGCCATGTAGCCCATCGCCGATCGCGTGGAGTGGTAGCCGGACATGTCGCCTAACCGGTACTGGCGCAGGCTGGTCTGGTCGAGCTCCTGCCAGCGCTCAACGAAGCGCTCTGCGCGCCAGTTCGGATCCTTGGTCGGATCGACGCGCAATTCCGATTCAAGCAGAAGGGCGCGGATGGCACGGTTGACGCGCCCTGTGCCCGCCTCTCGGGCGAGGTCTGGGTCCTTGGCATAGGCCGCTTCGGCATCTTGCCAGCCATAGGGCCGCACCTCTTCGAAGGCGTTCCTGGCGTCAGTCAGTTCGCGCATCTGTTCCGGACTTTCCTTGCCATCCGCATCCCCGGTGGCGTGGACGGCATCGACGGCGCGAGCGTGACGGATGAGCGCCTTGGTGCGAGCATGGCGAAGCTCTGGATCGCCATCCTCGGTGGCATCTCTTTCCGGCGCGGCGGTTTCACGCAGGGTCGCGACTCGCTGCTGAGCAGGTCCGGTCGCCTCTTGCCGTCCTTCTTCCCTTTCTGGCCCCGGCCTGACCTCCGGGCCAGGCGCACCGACTCCGGATTGGCGCCGCCCGTCGAGCAGCCCGTCGACCGCCTCACGCAGCTTCTCTGGGACGAGTTTCCTGACAATCTCGGTAACACGGGCGCGGAAGGTGATGCCGCGCCGTTCGGCATAGTCTTGCGCGGGATCGCGTTGGTCGTAATCCGACGCCATATCCTTCGCCCGGTCGCGCGACAAGGTGCTGACAAGCCGATACCGATTGGCGAAGTCGTCGCGGCCATAATGCAGATCCATCCCGTCGCGGTGCCGCGACAGCGCGACATAGCTGCCGTGGGCATCCATGCCCGGCGTCGCCAGGACATGGGTGCGGTCCACCGTCATGCCCTGCGCCTTATGGATGGTCGCGGCATAGCCATGATCAATGCGGTCGTAATCCTTGAGGTCGACGGCAACTGATCGGCCATCGTCGTTGCGCACCGT
>JANPBI010000236.1:0-5888 GCA_031430315.1 Rhodobacterales bacterium
GGCGCGCTGTCCGACCGCATTGGCCGCAAGCCCATCATCCTGACGGGCTGCCTGTTGGCTGCCATCACCTTTCTGCCCGTGTTCGGCTTCCTGACCCAGACTGCGAACCCGGCCATCTACAAAGCGCACCAGACGCCCGTCACGGTGACGGTGAACGAGAAGGACTGTTCGTTCCAGTTCAACCCCACCGGAACCGTCAAGTTCACGTCCTCCTGCGACATCGCCAAGGCGCAGTTGGCGCGGACCTCGGTGAACTACGACACCGTGGAAGGCGCAGCCCCGGGCGCGCTGGCGGTGGTGAAGGTCGGCGAAACGGCGATCCCGTCGTATGACGCAGGCAAGCTGGGCGGTGACGATCTGAAGAAGGCCAAGGCCAGCTTCGACTCCACGCTGAACGCAGCACTGAAGCAAGCGGGCTACCCCATGGTGCCGGCCGACAACAAGACCATCGCCAAGGCCGATAACTTCATCGACATCTTCACGGCACAGAAGCTTACGATCATCCTGATCCTGACCTACCTGGTCATCTTGGTGACGATGGTCTACGGCCCGATCGCCGCGATGCTGGTTGAACTGTTCCCGACCCGCATCCGCTACTCTGGGCTTTCGCTGCCGTATCACATCGGCAACGGCTGGTTCGGTGGCCTGATGCCGGCAACCGCCTTCGCAATTTCGGCGCAGACCGGCAACATCTACTCGGGCCTGTGGTACGCCATCGTGATTGCCGTCATGACGGTGATCGTCGGCGTGCTGTTCGTGCCGGGTGGAACCCACAAGAAGGACATCTTCGCGGGTGACAGCGACAAGTAAGCCCGTGTAGGCAAGCGGCAAGTGCCGGGCCGGGGTCTCCGTGAGTCCCCGGCCCGGTTCGTTTGTGGCCAAGGAGAACCTGTTTTGATCGATCTCGTGCTATCACAACTGACCGACCTGTTCCGCATCGGGCTGATCATCGGTCTGGTCTACACCATGCATAGAACCGCTGCGGTGACGGGGCGCGTGCTCCCGCTGGTCTTCGGTGTGGTGTTTGTGGCGGTGATGCTGCCGGCCACCCTGTCCAGCCCATCGGCAAGCCTCACCGACGCCATCCTCGCGGGGATGGTCTCCAACACGATCATCTTGGTGCCCGTGCTGGCACTGGCTGCGCTCATCGCACGAAAGCGGCGCTGAGTGCCCTTGCACGGGGTTTGACCTTGCCCGCGAAAAACGAACTCTATAGCTGAAGCTGAAAATGCATTCATCCCTGTGTGTACCCGCTGCCGCGGGACCTCCTTCGGGGGCCACGGCACGGATCCGACGGGCCGCTTCGGGGCGGCGAATTCATAGCCCCGGCTGTCGGTTCAGGGTCGACGCCAGGCGGTGGGCACCGCGATTGCGGAGAATGAAAGCAGTCTTTGATTTGAAGCGGCAGGCAGCGGCCCATCGCTGCCGTCATTGCCGCCCGTAGACCGGCCTACAAGGAATGCCCGCGATCGGTCAACCACCGCTGCCGGGGCGCGCCAGCCTCGACGCGACAGGGTCGAGGGGATCGCTGCTACCCGGGGGCATGCCAACGCCGAACCGCGTTGCGTCCCGATTCCTTGGCCGCGTAAAGAGCGCAATCGGCACGCACCAACGCCGCCTCGGCGTGAGCGTCAGAAGCGGTCAGCACGGCGATGCCGACGCTGAGAGTGACCCTGGTCGCGTCTCCGGTGAACTGCAGAGGATCCAGAGAAACCTGAAGGCGAAGGCGTTCAGCCAATGCCTCAGCTTCATCGACGGTAGTGTCCGGAAGCAGCACCGTGAATTCCTCGCCCCCCGTGCGACCGAGGACATCTCCCAATCTCGTGTGCCCGTTGACCACTTGTGCAACACGCCGGAGCACGGCATCGCCAGCGGCGTGACCCCAGGTGTCGTTGACATCCTTGAAGTGATCCAGGTCGATCGCCAGCACACTGCACTGCAGAGTCGGGTGCCGCCGCAGCCGCTCGAACTCGATGCCCAGAGCTTCCATGAAACTGCGCCTGTTGGCCACACCCGTCAGTTCGTCGGTGGTGGCCTGTTGACGCAATGCTTCCTGGGCCTGCTTCAGCGCAGTGACGTTGTCGTGTGCCACAACGTAGCGCGGTGGCTCGCTGGGCTCGATGCGCGACACGCGCACCATGAACCAGCGATTCTCCTCGGGTGAGTGACAGGGATACTCGAGCTGGAAATGATGTCGATGCCCAGCAATTACCTCGCGCAACAGTGCCAGGAACTGCGCGGCGACGGCGGCATCGGCCGAGTTCGCGCAAGCGGCGACTTCGCAAACCCTGAGATAGTTGGCTCCTTCTTGGAGGGAACTGAGCGAACCACCGTTGGCAGCGGCGAAGTCGAGCCATGCCCGGTTCACGGTGACGATGACACCGTTGTCGTCTATCACGCAGACATGGGCACCGAGACCGTCGAGCACCGATCGGGTGAATCGCTGTGAGGCGTGAAGCGCCAATTCCATGCGGCGCCGCTCGGTGATATCCACCACATATACGAGGCGACGCCACCGCCCCTCATCACCGGGCACGCGCACTGAGTGAGCGATGACGTTCAACATTGAACCGTCGCGCCTCAGCACTACACGCTCGCCGTCCATATCGGCGCTGCGATCCAGGAAATCACGGTGCAGTGCCATGACACGGTTGTGCTCCGGTTGCGGAAGCAGCAGCGTGAAACGTCGGCCCAACAACTCTTCCTGTCGATAACCATGGATTTGGCAGAAAGATGGATTGACGCTGCGAAAGAAGCCGTCGTGGTCGATGACCGCCACGCCGATGGGCGAGCGCTGAATGATCTGATCCATCAGCCGCAGTGCATGGCCCGATCGCTCAATGCCCGGCTGAGCGGGCGAAAAGCCCGTATCCTCATCCGACAACGTGCCTTCGACCAAGCGATCTACCCTGCGAGTCATCGCGTGCCTCTGATGCCACTCCTCAGCAGAGGAAGTATCCAACCTTTCGGATGCCGAGTCAGAACGACGTGCGACTCGGGGCCCACCTTTGCTGATCCAGCGCAACCGTTTGCAGTATCGACCGTGCACTGTGCATCCGGTGGCGGCGAATGAGTTGTCACTTGGCCCGCGCCTCGGCCAGTGTTGCCGGACCCCAGATCAGAGGCCGGCATCTAAAGGGGCGGCGATGCCGTCAACCGTGTCTTGACGGTCGTGGCGCGCCGCTGTCGCCTACGACGGCTTTCTGGCCAGCAATCGGGAATGTCGTCAGGCAGGTTTGGGTCGGGACCCGGTCTACACGAACGTCGGCTGTATGGCAGCCCAACTCGACCGGCAGGTTTCGGGCAACGAGTTCAGCGGATTGGTTGGCTGGACCCGACCCGTTCCTGACATTCGCTGGCTCGGACTGGGCGCCGTAAACCTGTCGCTCGACGCGACGAGCGGCGGACGTCAAGTCTCGACCCTCAGCTTCCTTTGGCGCTTTTTGGGTCGAACGGCAGGTCCCTGCAAACGTTCGCCAATCGTGCCTAGGAATGAGAGTTCGGCAGCAGGCTTACGGCCCGACTACTCATGTGTCCGTTCACGGAGGCTGGGATGCGGAGGCAGAACAGTTCCTTCATTTTGGATTGCCGGGTTAGTGACGGCGTTTGGTGAAAGACCTGACAGTGACGGTGCGGACGCGCGTCGGTGCATTCACGCGCATCACGGGGCCGGTTCAATGAAGGTTGGTAGCGCGCGGCTCGCCCGCTTTTCTCGCCCGCCAAGTCGGCCAATGTGTGCTTGCACACAGACGTGCGCGGCAAGATTGACAAGACTTATCTGACTGCTGACCGAGTCTCGCTCGCTCAGCAGTCCCATGGGCACCTGGCCAGGAGAGTTGAAGTGCATCACGCCCAACAGGATTTTTCGATTTTCTTAGCGCGACGCGAAGCAGTGTCGACAGACTTCATCAATGGCAAACCCGAAGGGTTGCTTAAGCTTTCGACCCACCATGACTCGACCACCATCTTTCCTCCAAGCGAGGCGCGCATCCGAGGCGCTGACCAAGTCAATGATGCGAACGAAAACGGTGCGAGATCGTTCGGGAAAGGCAGTACCGCGCACTTCGAGATATTCCAGCGCGGCTCAAGTGGCGACATCGGGTTTTGGACAGGCATCCAGCAAAAAAATACCTTCATGAAGGGGCATCCTGAACCCGTCGCGATGGGACTGCGCACGACCGAAGTGTTTCGCCGAGAAGGCAGTCAATGGGTGCTTGTTCATCGTCACGCCGACACCATGACACAGGCCAAGTCGTGAAGCGGCAATGCCTCTCGAAGAACGGGCTGACGCTGTCTTATCTCGAAAGCGGGGAAGGCCGGCCCCTGCTGGCACTTCATGCCCACTGGATGGAGGCGGTAACATTCGCGCCACTTGCCAAATAGCTGCCTGCAGGATGGCGGCTGATCGCACTCGATCAACGCGGGCATGGCTTTAGCGACCACGCCAGCAACCACACGCGCGACGACTACATCGGCGACATTGCCGCATTGTTAGACCATCTGCAAATTGAATCCTTCGTGCTGCTCGGTAATTCCTTGGGTGGAGCCAACGCCTACCAATTCGCCACGCGCCACCCCGATCGCGTCGATGCCATGATCATCGAAGACATTGGCGCCGTGATTGATGACGACATGAGCCTTACCTTGCCTTGGGCAGGCGTGTACCCGACACGCGCAGAGCTGGAAGCGCGCATCGGAGAGCAGCTTGTCCCAGCACTGTCGCCGTCAATCCGAGAAACAGCTGCCGGGTGGACGTTGGCGTTTGACCCGAACGACATGGTGGCTTCGCAAACGGCACTTAACGGCGACCATTGGGACGACTGGCTCGCAAGCCACTGTGCGGCGCTCATCATCCGCGGACGAGAAAGCCGTGTTACCGACGCCAGCCACCTCGCGGCAATGGCGGCCCGGCGCCCAGCAACTCGTCTGGTGACGATCGAAGGCGGCCATGTTGTTCATTTCGATAATCCCCCAGGTCTTTTTCAGGCCGTGGCCGAATTCCTCCGCAGTCTTTCCCCGCTTGCCGAGCTCGTTGTGGCCGGGCCTGCCGATGCGGCTGCCGTTAAACGAAAACTGCCATGACTGGCAGCGGCTGATCCTTCCTCGCGATGGGCCTAGTCCGCATGTTTGCGGCAAGCCCACATCAGCAGGTCATGCGGGGCGCGAGATCAATGACATTCATCGTCCCGGAAGGTTTCCTGCTTGTCGCCGCAGTGACCATCACTTTCAAGGCCGCTGGCTGCGACGCGGCGTGAAACTTTCCGGGCAGTGCCGATGCGCTCTCCAGTGAAGTTCTTCCTGCTGGTCTTCGCGCTTTCGGTTCCCTTCTGGCTGGCCGGTGGCCTGACCGATCTGCAGTTGATGCCGGGGCTGTCGGTGAGTGCACTCATGGCCTTTTGCCCCCTGGCCGCCGCCCTCATCCTTGCTTACCAGGAAGGTGGGTATGCAAGTGTGGCCGGCCTGATGAAGAGATCGCTCGACTTCCAGCGCATCGAGGCAAAGCGCTGGTACATCCCCATTCTCCTGTTGATGGGCGGCGTCGACCTCGTGGTGTACGGGTTGATGCGCTGGATGGACTTGCCGCTGCCTGCACCGCAGATCCAGGTTCCTCAGGCCGCGTTGATGTTCGTAGCCTTCTTCTTCCTCGCCTTGGGTGAAGAACTGGGATGGTCGGGTTACATCACCGGCCCCCTGTTGGCGCGATGGAGTGCACTGCAGACCGGCGCGCTTCTGGGGGCTGTGGGGGTACTCTGGCACCTCTGTGCGTTGCTGCTGATGCACCGGCCGCCGACATGGATCGCGTGGTGGTGCCTGTATGCCGTGGCGTTCCGGATCCTCATCATCTGGATTTACAACAACACCGGCCAGAGTGTGTTTGCCGTGGCGCT
>JANPBI010000237.1:0-6211 GCA_031430315.1 Rhodobacterales bacterium
CAGACCTTCGCCCCGCAACGGGGCCTGACGCTGCGCAACCCGCAAAGCTCCGCGCCAGCCCCCGTTGCCCAACCCGCCCAAATAGGCAAAACTCAAACCCCGAGTCTCGCTCACGCTGGATAAAAGTTGGGGGCAACGTCAGAGAATCCAGCACGTTCGTCGTAAGACCCGCGCCCGACCGCGCGAAATCGGAGCAACGCGTGGTTCAAAAGGGCGCTGAGGATGCCGAAGTCACTCGGCGGCTTCAACTGCAGTTTCTTCGCCCTCAAACACACCCTCGATGGGCTCATCCATCGCCCTCCCACAATAGGAGCTTTTGCCGATCGCCTTCTGAGAGCCACCAAGGCCGCGCGCCGATGGGCGATTAAGGCGCCGAAATAATCCGTGCTTAGCAGCACCGGATCGAAAAGATGTAACTGCAGATGCCGGTCGACCTCTGCGTCCGTGATACCTCCCTGGTGAGGCAGTTTGCCGAGATATTGCGACGCCGCGTCACTACCAACGATCCGGTTGGTCTGCGAATTCAGCGGCTTTTTGTTGACGAACGTGTCAAATCGTTTGCCAGGAATGTCTGCCTTCTGGCGCGAGGCGCGTGGAAAGATGTGGTGGATATCGACGGCTTCATCGAAATAGGTGGCGTAGTTGAACGGTTGCCCCTAGCGAAAATCCCGACCGTATCCGAGATTCCGCTCGCATCCGGGGGGCGTCCACACACGCACAGTCTGACCGCACTGCCGTGGCCTGAGAGTGCAGGATAGTGACCATCATCAATAATGGACACTACGCAGATCGCTTGGCGCGTCGGACGAACTGGCTCTGAACGAAACTCCGTCAGGCAGCATCGTAAGTATTGAATACCTCGGCGCTGCTATCGCGGCGGATCAGGTAGACGACGTAGGCCTCGCGTTCCGTTTCCGGTCCCATGCCGGGGGAACCGTAGGGCATGCCCGGCACCGACAGGCCAACAGCATCGGGGCGTTCTGCTATCAGACGGCGGATATCTGCGGGGGGGCACATGGCCTTCGACAACATAACCTTCGACCTGGGCGGTATGGCAGGACGCCATGGTATCGGGGATGCCGCTGGCGGCCTTGTGGGCCTGAAGGGCATCGTAATCGAGGAGTTCAATGGTGGCCACGAAACCGTCGGCCTCGATGATCTCGACCCAGGCTGTGCAGCACCCGCAGTTGGGATCCTTGGCCACGCGGATCGTCGTTGGTGCGGCATCGGCTGCTGCGGGACGAAAGCCTGTGGCAAGGCCAGCTGCAATTGCGATCAGGGTCGCGCGGCGGGTCACGGTGACGTGTTGCATGAGTTGAAATCCGGTGGGAATGCACAATTTTGAAGACCAGTTTCGTCTCTTGCTGCCCCTGCTGCAATGAGTGATATGAGCGAGGTCACGCAGAAGTGTCGTCATGCCGCCTTTGGCCAGCGGCGATGCAGGTCATCGATCACAAACGCATGGGAATGATGTGGACCATGCTGGAAAAGGTGTGGGTGATCAGGCTGCAGGTCCGGGTGGTCATGCGACAGAACGCTGTCATCCTCGGCAGGCCAGATGCGCAGCACGGCAACCAGCCCAAGCGCGCCGATCCCAGCCAGCAGCAACGCAGCTACAGATAGTCCCGCACCAGCGCCGACCCACCCTGCGAGCGGATAAGTCACCAGCCAACAGGCGTGGCTGAGTGCGAACTGCGCGGCAAAGACCGCGCCACGATCCGCCTCGCGGGCCGAGCGGTTGATAATCCGGCCGATGGGCGTCTGCGTCAAGGAAAAGCCGAAGCCGATCAGCGCCCAGAGGGTGATCAGGCTGACCAGCCCTGCCACCAGCGGCACCAGCGCCACACCGGCCACCATCAGCGCAGCACCGCCGATCATCACCGGGCGGTCGGCCAATCGCTCAAGGATGCGCGGCAGCAGGAACGCCGCCACCATCGACCCTGCACCGAAGCCAGCGAAGGCCAGTGCCACAGACTCCTCTCCAAGCCCCAACCGAGCCTGCACCAGCACGACCGTATTGACGTAAATCATCGCTCCGGCTGCGGCGACGGCAGCCTCCATCACCATAAGCCCGCGCAGGCGGGGCGTTCGGGTGTAGATGCGGATGCCTTTGGTAACGTCTGCCCAGAAATGGCTGTCCTCGGAGCGCACGCGAACCGGCAGGCGCGCGGTCATCACCAGCAGGGCAGAGGCGACGAACCCCACAACCGTGCCCGCAAACAGCACCGGAAAGCCGACCACCGTCAGCAGCGCAGCGGCAACCATGGGCGAGGCGAGTTGCTCCAGATCCTCGGCCAACCGCAACAGCGACAGGGCGTTGGTGTAATCGTCCTCGTCCTTCAGCACATCCGGGATCACCGCCTGAAAGGCCGGCGTAAAACCTGCGGAGGCGGCCTGTAGGAAGAAGATCAGCAGATAGATTTGCCAGACTTGATCGACGAAAGGCAGGCAGGCGATCACGCCTGCGCGGATGAGGTCCAGCGCCACCAAAAACGCGCGGCGCGGCAGGCGTTCCGCAACAGCTGCAGCTAGCGGGGCCAGTGTGACATAGGCCACCATTTTGATCGCCAGCGCCGTGCCCAGAACTGCACCCGCATTTTCACCTGCCAACTGCCAAGCCAGCAGGCCAAGAGCCACCGTGGCCAGACCCGTGCCCAAGAGCGCCACGATCTGCGCGGCAAACAGGTGGCGGAAGGTCGGGTTGCGCAGCGTCTTCAGCATCACAAGAGCTTGGTCAGGGATTTGATCTCGGCCAGATCGTGTTCGCCCCCGGCTGTCACACAGTGGTCGATGTGATCATGGATCAGCGCCCGCTTTGCCTCGGCCACTGCGCGTTCGACGGCGTGGAGTTGTGTGGCCAGATCGACGCAAGGTCGCCCTTCCTCGATCATTCCAATCACTCGCCGCAGATGCCCCTCGGCGCGTTTCAGCCGGGTCGCGATGGCAGAGTGGCTTGCATGGACATGAGGTTCTGACATATGAAAGGCCTATCCCCCGTGGGGGGATAAGGCAAGAAACAAGATTGGCCCTGCAAAAGGGTTTCGCCGGGGAGCAGATGCGCAGGTTTGATCTCGTCATACGGGCGCTGGCAGTATTGATGCTGCTGCTGTCGCTGGGGTCTGCCCCGGTGGTGGATGCGCTGTCCCACGGCGCCGGCACGCTGGCCAATGAGGCCGACCACGCGTCCTGGCATGCTGAAAAGGGCGAAATCCGGCAGGCCGACAGCCACCAGCATCACGACAGCACCGACCACGATCACGCAACGTCCGTCATTCTGGGATCGCAGGAAGCCGCTATCTTCGACATGCGGACGGCGGCCGAATTCGGCGATCTGCCCATTCTGTCCGGGGAGATCCGGGATGGACCGCGACGGCCACCCCGGGAAGCGGTCTGAAGACCTGAACCGGTCGGCGCACCGGACGCGCGGCCTTCCTCAGAACTTTTTCATCACAGGACCCTATCATGACTTACACCCGCCGGATGCCTTCGCGCATCTGGATAACCCTTGCCACGCTGGCCATTGCCTTACTGATGGCAGGTGCCGCACTGGCCCATAACGTGACCGAAGGCGACGCCGGTTACGTGCAGGAGGTTTCCGGCTTCCTGCCCATCCCCTTCATCTATCTGGGCGCCAAACACATGGTGACCGGATACGACCACATCCTGTTCCTCTTTGGTGTGATCTTCTTTCTCTACAAACTGCGCGACATCGGCCTTTACGTCAGCCTGTTCGCCATCGGCCATTCGGTGACGATGCTGGCGGGCGTCTGGTTCGGCATCAAGATCAACAGCTATGTCATCGACGCCATCATCGGCTTTTCGGTGGTTTACAAAGCGCTGGACAATCTTGGGGCGTTTCAGCGCTGGTTCGGGGTGCAGCCCGATACCCGGGCGGCCACGCTGATCTTCGGCTTGCTGCACGGTTTTGGCCTTGCGACCAAAATCCTCGACTATGACATCTCACCCGATGGCCTTCTGGGCAACCTGATCGCCTTCAACATCGGGGTCGAACTGGGCCAGCTTCTGGCGCTGTCGATCATCCTGATCGCCATGGGTTTCTGGCGCAGATCACCCCGGTTCTGGGGTCAAGCCTATACTGCCAATGTCGTGATGATGTCGGCGGGCTTTCTTCTTGTTTTCTATCAACTGACGGGCCTCGCGCTCTCGTGAAAGGACAAACCATGCACAATGCACAAAGACCGAACCTTGACGACCTGCCGAGCGCACGTCAGCTCTGGCGCTCTACCGCAATCGCGGCAGGGGCGGCTGCGCTCATCCTTGTCACCGTGGTCTGGCCCTCGGAATACGGGATAGACCCGACCGGCATCGGCCGCGTCCTTGGCCTGACCGAAATGGGCGAGATCAAGGCGCAACTTGCCGAAGAGGCCGAGGCTGACCGTCTGATGATGGAAGGTCAGATAGAGCCGCAATCGTCGTGGCAGCCGGGCCTTCTGGATGTGATCTTCGGCGCAATTGTCGGAACTGCCCACGCACAGGAGGCCCCGGTGGAAGCACCGGTATGGAAAGACGAGATCACCTTCGCGCTGGAACCCGGCCAAGGCATCGAGATCAAGCTGGTGATGGAGCAAGGCGCCGTCGCCCCGTTTGAATGGGCGGTTGAGGGCGGCGAGGTGAACTTCGACCTGCACGGCGATGGGTCTGGCAACGAGATCAGCTATGAAAAGGGCCGTGCTGTCGCGCAAGCCGCAGGCGAGCTGACGGCCGCCTTTACCGGCAACCACGGCTGGTTCTGGCGCAACCGCGGCGACGCAGCCGTCAGCGTGACGCTGCGCGTTGCAGGTGCGTACAGCGAGATCAAGCGCTTCGATTGAAGAAAGAATGGGTGGCCTGCGGCCACCCATTTCAGCTATTGGTGTGCGGTTGAGCACATCCGGCGCCGACCAGCCAATCCGCCAGATGACAATTTGTAGGGTTGTGGCTGAGCGATGATGTTGCGCATTTGTGGCACGCCGCCGCAAAATCCGGATATCGCCCAACCAGTTCCCATCCTGGAGCCGCAACCATGGTCAAACCCAAGCGCAGCCAGATTCCAACCGGGATATGGGTTCTGGGATTCGTCAGCCTGCTGATGGATATCTCGTCCGAGATGATCCACAGCCTGCTGCCGCTGTTTCTAGTCACCTCCTTGGGTGCCAGCGCGCTGATGATCGGGCTGATCGAGGGGCTGGCTGAAGCAACCGCCCTGATCGTCAAGGTGTTTTCTGGCGTGCGGAGCGATTGGTTCGGGCGGCGCAAAGGCTTGGCGCTGATCGGCTACGGGCTTGGGGCGATCACCAAGCCGCTGTTTGCCCTTGCCCCCAGCGTGGGTGTCGTGTTGACCGCACGGTTGATCGACCGCGTCGGCAAGGGCATTCGTGGCGCGCCGCGCGATGCCCTCGTCGCCGATATCGCACCGCCCGAGTTGCGCGGTGCGGCATTTGGCTTGCGCCAATCGCTGGATACGGTGGGCGCATTCGCCGGGCCACTGATTGCGGTGGGGCTGATGCTTTTGTGGTCCAACAATTTTCAGGCGGTGTTCTGGGTTGCGGTGATCCCCGGTGCCATGGCTGTGGCCTTGCTGGCTTTCGGGGTGAAGGAGCTGAAGCCTTTGCCCGGATCTATCCGACAAAATCCGATCCGCCGGGCCAGTCTTGCCCGTCTTCCGTCTGCCTATTGGCAGGTGGTTGGCATCGGCGCTGTCTTTACGCTGGCCCGTTTCAGCGAGGCGTTTCTGGTCTTGCGGGCCCAGCAAAGCGGCATCCCGCTGGCCACCGTCCCGTTGGTCATGGTGGCGATGAATCTCGTCTATGCGCTGTCGGCCTACCCCTTCGGCCGCCTTTCGGATCGGGTCAGCCACAAAACCATGTTGATCGGCGGGCTGGTCGTACTGATCGTGGCAGATATCATTCTGGCCAGTTCCGCCCATTGGGCCGTGGTGCTTGCCGGTGTGGCGGTCTGGGGCGTTCACATGGGCATGACGCAGCGCCTGCTGGTGGTCATGGTGGCCGACACCGCCCCGGCAGACCTGCGCGGTACGGCTTACGGCTTTTTCAATCTGGTCAGCGGTGTTGCGCTGTTGATCGCAAGCCTTGTGGCGGGGCTTTTGTGGGACAGTCTTGGTGCGCCTTCTACGTTTCTGACCGGGGCTGCGTTCAGTGCCGTGGCCTTGGTCTTGCTGGTCAAGTTCGGCGGAAATCTTCCCACCGCTCGC
>JANPBI010000238.1:0-7716 GCA_031430315.1 Rhodobacterales bacterium
GGCCGAACTCGCCTGCAAGGACCCCGGCTGCCATGACCTTGAAACCGTGATCACCGTCGTCCGCGCCGACCGCCGCAAGTTCGTTCTCCGGTTCCCCGGTCCGATGGCGGGGGTCACCGAGGCGGATGTACGGGTCCTGGAGTCGCAGCTACGGAAATGAAAGCTCCCGATACGGCATGTCGTCCTCCAACTGTCGCGAGTAGAGCCGTCGGCACCAGCCAAACGATCCAAACTTCCTTAGTCGGTCATGACATAGATTCCTGAGCAATAACAAGCCATGGCCGCGGCCGTGGCCCCGCTGTTTATGAAGAACCAGGGCGACACGAACCGCATGTTTGCGGGCAAATCGGTGCTTATCTCCCGCACGAAGATGGCGCCAGAGACTTCATCCACGGCCCTCGGCCAGACAGAGCTGCCATTCGGCGGGGCTACGACGAATAGGGTCAGCACGCCACAAGTGGCGATGGCAAAACTGGGGCCCATCTCCGTAAGCGTTGGCGTGCCGGTGGTGTCGTTCGTAACCAGTTGCCAACGGGTGTGGGTGCCGCGCTGGAAGTCGATGCCGAAATGAGCGTCTTTGCTTGCGCAGCGGCTGAACAGGAAAGGCGGCGGCTTCGGATGCAGGGGCAACAGAGGAGGGCATCGAGCAGGTCCAAGCGTCGAGAAACCGAACTGCCGCTTGCGGAAATTCAGCGCTACCGGTTGACCGTCGGCAAACGGCCCGGAACATCGGTCGTCATGCCATTGGCCATCAAAGGGATTTGCCGCGCTGCGGTATGACCATTGGATCTCAACCGGGACGGTCAGCTGTAGTGTCCCAAGCTCGATCACCGTGAGCTAAAAGACATGTTCGACCCTCAATGGTCATTCTTAGGTTACTCGTCTCTGCGGTACGGCTCCCTGAAGCTGTCATTGATCGATGATCTGAAATAAGAGCGAGGGAATCCCTGATTGCTTCGATTTGGACAGCCGACGCTGCCCCTCAGTCAGCGCTCCAAGGATATTCAAGCTGCATCGCCACAAATGCAGCGGTCCGATCATCGTAGCGCGCGGCTATTGCTGCTAGCGTTCTGTTCAGCCCGTCAATTGGCGTTCCGCTGGCCGCCGACAGAATGGGGCGAGTGCTCGCCTCGGTTTCTGTCAGCATGGTCACACCATCGGTCGAGGTTACAATCCCGCGCGGATTGATGGCGACGAGACGTGATCGATAGGTGCGTGACCAGGCATCGGCTTGCAGGGCAAAAGCCACGCCGTCGAAACCGTCTTCCAACACCACGCCGAGTTCTTCATGGCGCCAGAAGCCTACTTTGTTTTGACTGGCCTTAGCGATCAGCCGCGCGCCAAGACGGAATGGCGCGCTGTCGTGCATCGCACTCCAATCATCGATACCCAAGACCGCTGCCATGCGATCTGCCGCTGGACGCCCGGCCAGAAGGTTGATCAGGGCCAACGAGATCGGAAGTGAGGCCGACACGCCGGAACTGCTCATCACTGGACCATCCGCCTGATACCGCGTGTTGCGCACCCATTCGGTTCCTGGATAGTGGCGCGCCAAGCGGGCTTGCGCAAACCAGTGCGTGGTGGCCTTGCGTCCCTCAAACCGCCCGGCCTTTGCCACCGCTTCGGCCCCTTCGCAGATCGACACGACAAACGCGCCCTTGGCAGCCTGACGCTGCAAGAAGGCGCTGGTCAACGTCGTGCCGCCGCTGTGAAAAGCCGGAACGATTACGACATCCGCACCTTCTGGCCAGTTTGCTTCAAATCCAGCGATCGTCATGTCAGCGCTGATTTGTAATGCCGGCATCAGATGCACGATCCCTGCGCCAGTAGACACAATCAACACATCCGCCACCCCAGACCGTTTCATGACGCCAAACGGAACCAATAGATCAGTCGTCTCGGTGCCCGCATTGTCGGCCAAGATCACAACAAGCGGTCGGTCATAGGGCGTGGTCCGCAGAGCGGCGGGATCATGCTCCGTGGCCGTTTCGACTAAATTGGCAGGAGTCCGGGTTATGACGGACCCGCAGGCTGCCGTCAGCGCCAGGACGGCAGCAGACAAAGCGATGACGAGCTTGGGAGGTTTGGGCATCGGACGACTCCAGAAAGATGTCGCCGTCATGATAGGGTGCGATCCAGGCTGGCGGAAATGACAGTATCGTCGCATATTCTGCCAATGATGCGGCCACGCTCCATCGCCTTCTTTGCGCTCGACGGCGTCCAGACACTGGATGTGACTGGACCGATGGAGGTTTTTGCACTTGCCAACCGGGTCCAGCCGGGCAGTTACGACCTGATGCTTGCCTCGCAGTCTGGGGCTCCCATCCATACCCATGCCGGGTTGGACATTGGGCCCGCGCGCCAATTGACACAGCTCCCCGAGGGGCTCGACACGTTGGTGATCTGTGGCGGGTCCGAAGCCGCGATGCGGGCCGCCTGGGCGACTGGCGCGGAACTGTCTTGGCTGCGGTCCCGCGCGCCGGAACTGCGCCGGATCGTCAGCATCTGCACCGGTGCCTATGTGCTGGCGGCGACAGGCCTGCTGGACGGGCGGCGCGCGACCACACACTGGGCGGCCTACGATGCATTTCGGCAGCAGTTTCCCGCCGTCACACTCGAACCCGACGCAATCTTTGTCAGCGACCCGCCCTATTACACCTCGGCGGGTGTCACCGCTGGGATCGATCTGAGCCTTGCATTGGTCGAGGCCGATCGTGGTGCTGAAACGGCTTTGGCCATCGCTCGCGAGTTGGTCCTGTTCCTGCGTAGGCCGGGTGGCCAGTCCCAGTTCAGTGCAGGGGCAAAGCTGCAGTCACAGGGCCAGTCAAGACTTCAACGACTTGTCGCCTCAATCCTCGACGACCCCGGCGGGCAGGCAACTGGGCAGGGACGCAGCGTGCCGGAACTGGCGAGGGCGGCAGGGATGAGCGAGCGCAACTTTGCCCGGGTCTTTCGCGCCGCAACCGGTTTAACCCCCGCCCGGTTCGTCGAAGAAGCGCGGCTGACCCGTGCTAAAGCGCTGCTGGAGACCGGCGACGATCCCCTGGACCGTATCGCCGAACGCGCCGGATATGGCGCATCCGATGGCCTGTATCGCGCCTTCCACAAGGAACTGAACATCTCGCCAGGTGCCTATCGCGCCAGGTTTTCCACTGCAAAGCGATGATCTTCATGTGATTTTGGACCTACCCTGCCCTAATTAGCCACTCAGCGTTAGACAAGCGCTGCGTGGCAGCTTCCTCGAACCGTCCGTTTGTGCTTGCAGCAGCATTTCCGGGCATGTGGTGCCAACAATGCAAACGTAGCAGCCGTTGATGCCCGCGCGGCCAGTGACCGCTCTCCCGACTTCCGCTGAAAACGACCTAAAATGTCGTAATCCCGGTAGAGTGCAGCTCGCCAAGAGACTGTGGTGGGACCTCTGCACCTCAATCGTGGGCGAGCCAATGCAACTTGCGGCCAGGAACCTGATCAACCTCGAAAACTATCCGATTTCGACGCCCGGACCTTTGCGTGATGCAATCTTGACCCGGGTGCGCGGTGAGCTCGAATTGCGGGGATGTGCAGTCCTCAAGGGCTTCCTGAAACCGACAGGGATTGCCGCTGCCGTTGCAGAAGCCGATGGCGTCGCCGACAAAGGCCACCGCACCTACTCGCGCACCAACGCCTATTTCACAACGGAAGACCTCAACCTGCCCGAGACCGATCCGAGACGCCGGTTCTTTGACAGATCGAACGCGTTCATCCCGGCTGATAACTTTCGTTCAGATGGTGCTTTGCGAACCATCGTCGACAGCGAGGGGTTCGACACGTTCATCCGCGAATGTCTTCAGGAACCCGAAGACCGTTTCTTTCGCTATGCCGACCCGCTGGCCGATGTGATCGTGAATGCGGCCTGGGAGGGGAATGGGTTCCCCTGGCATTTTGATACCAACAACTACACCGTCACGCTTGCGCTCCAGAACGCAGACCGGGGCGGCGCCTTCGAATACGCCCCGATGATCCGAACCAGCGTCGACGAAAACTTTGACGAGGTTGCCAAGGCTCTCGATGGCACCTCCGACAAGGTGATTTCGCTGAAGCTCGAACCTGGCGATCTGCAGCTATTCAAAGGACGCTACTCGTTGCACCGTGTCGCACCCCTAGAAGGTTCTACGCCCCGCTACGTTGCAATCCTTTCTTATGCGCAGGAGCGAGGCATGGTGGGGAGCGTCGAGCGCACCCGACAGCTTTATGGAAGAACACTTCCTATCCACCATGAGCGGGCCGGGCAGCGGGGAGACGCCTTGATTGATTGACTGACCCGCTGAACCAAGCTGCGGTGCTGGCAACCAGTGGTCGTCTTCGGAACCCCGTCTGGCTTCGAAGCGGACATTGAAGAAGCCCAACCCTGCAGCGCAGCCTCTTCATCCGAGCCATCTTCAAACAGGTCATACCGGCGGTCTCGCAGAATGGCGCAGTTTTCTCGCGGCCTAAAAGATTGCCGTTGCAGGAGAACTGACACTGGTTCGCATGCGTCTGACAGGGCCAGGGGCTTGCCTGCGACATCGGCGAAGTGAAAGTCGTCATGATCGACGCGACCTAATTTGAGGCGCGGGGTTCTGACCCTAAGCCATTTGCCTCCAGGATGTGCAGCCCGATTGCCGTGACGAGGCGTTTCCACGGCCCCCTCCTCGCCTATGCAGCTGCACTGCTGCAATTGACACTGCTGCCCCTGCCCCAGCATAAGGATCGCGTATCTGCGCCAGAGGATTCCGATGACCAAGATCTATCCCGATGCGGCGACCGCTCTTGCCGGACTTTTGCATGACAAGATGACGATAGCGTCGGGCGGATTTGGCCTTTGCGGCGTTCCGGAACTGCTGATCGCTGCCATCCGCGATGCGGGCACAAAAGACCTGACGATTGCCTCTAACAATGCGGGCGTGGACGGTTTCGGCCTCGGGCAATTGCTCACCACCAGGCAGGTCAAGAAAATGATCTCGTCTTATGTGGGCGAGAACGCCGAATTCATGCGCCAATACCTGTCGGGCGAGTTGGAGCTGGAGTTCAACCCCCAAGGCACGTTGGCCGAGCGTCTGCGCGCGGGCGGGGCCGGAATCCCCGGGTTCTATACCCGCACCGGCGTAGGCACGGTGATTGCCGAGGGCAAGGAACACAAGGATTTCGACGGCAAGACCTATATCCTAGAACGCGGGATCGTCGCGGACCTGTCGATCGTCAAGGCTTGGCGCGCGGATCCATCGGGCAACCTTGTGTTCCGCAAGACAGCTCGTAACTTCAACCCGCCTGCCGCGACCGCCGGTCGGGTCTGCGTGGCAGAGGTGGAAGAGATCGTGCCATTGGGCTCGCTCGACCCCGACAAGATCCACTTGCCCGGCATCTATGTGCATCGCCTGATCCAGGGGACACACGAAAAGCGGATCGAGAACCGTACCGTGCGCAAGAAGGAGGCCGTGTGATGTGGGACCGCAACCAGATGGCCGCGCGTGCCGCGCAGGAATTGCAGGACGGCACCTACGTCAATCTTGGCATCGGCATTCCGACGCTGGTGTCGAACTATATACCGCCGGGTGTATCGGTAACCTTGCAGTCTGAAAACGGGATGCTGGGCATGGGTCCCTTTCCGTTCGAGGGCGAGGAAGACCCGGACCTGATCAATGCGGGAAAACAGACGATCACCGAATTGCCGCAAACGGCCTATTTCGACAGCGCACAGTCTTTCGCGATGATCCGGGGTGGGAAGATCGCGATGGCGATCCTTGGGGCGATGGAGGTGGCGGAAAACGGCGACCTCGCGAACTGGATGATCCCGGGCAAGCTGGTCAAGGGCATGGGCGGCGCGATGGACCTGGTCGCAGGCGTGGGCCGCGTGGTTGTGGTGATGGACCACACCTCAAAGACCGGCGAGTCCAAGGTGCTGAAATCCTGCACCCTGCCCCTGACCGGTCAGGGCGTCGTCAACCGCATCATCACCAATTTGGGCGTGCTGGATGTGGTGCCGGGTGGGCTGAAGCTGGTGGAACTGGCCGATGGCGTGACCGAGAGTGAACTGCGCGCTTCGACCGAGGCGACGCTTGTCTGAGCGTGTCGTCGTCCGCGTGGGGCGCGACGATGGTAGCAAGGGGCGCTATGTCATTTGCCACGAAGGGGCCGAGGCGGAACTGACCTATTCGGTCGTGTCCCCAACGCTGATCATTGCCGATCATACCGGTGTGCCGGATGCGTTGCGGGGCAGCGGTGCGGGGCTCGCCATAGTCGAGCGGATGCTGGCGGATGCGCGCGCCGAAGCGGTCAAGGTTGTGCCGCTGTGCCCGTTCGTCAACGCCATGCGCAAAAAGCACCTCGAATGGGCAGATGTATTTTCAGTCTAACCCCGTGCGAGGGGGGCAACCGTGCGGACCGCAATGTTTGATCAACCACCGGCCGAATTGACCCGAAACACACAAGGGTCGGTCATCAGTTCTGGCGGGCTAAGGCACAGGCCTTGCGCCACCTGCCACGCCGCCAGGACCTTGGGCACATAGTCGCGGGTCTCGGCAAATGGCGGCACCCCGGCATTGGCCCGCACGGCCCCCTCGCCCGCATTGTAGGCCGCAAGCACAATCAGGGGATCGCGGTCAAACTCCTTCATCAGCCAGTCCAGATAGGCGACGCCGCCCTTGATGTTCTGCGCCTCGTCGGAACTGTCGGCCACGCCGAAACGTTCTGCCGTCGCGGGGATCAGCTGCATCAACCCGACCGCCCCGGCAGAACTGACGGCGTTGCTTTTGCCCGAACTTTCGATCCCGATCACCGCCAACACCAGCGCGGGTGAGACATCGGTACCAATTGTCGCCGCAAGGATATCGGTCCCATGCGCTTCGGCCAGCTCTTGCATCTCTTGCAGTCGGGGGGCGCCGACCTGCGCCCCTTTCGGTCCTTTTGTTAGCCTGGACATGGCCAGCGGGTAGCGTTCCGATGCGGCATCCAGACCAGTGGGGACAGTGTCCCAAAACCAGGCATAGCGCGCCGGGGCAACCTCGGTCGGTGTCCCAGGAGTTGCCGGGGTCCCGGGTTCCGCCTCGACAGGGTCCGCGGGGGGCAACGGGACCCAGGGCGTTTCGGCAGCAAGGGCAAGGCGCTTGGCCTGCGCCACCGGATCCACCTGGACGGTGATGCGTTTTGCGCCAACCTCGGGGGGCTTGATGCGTTTAAAGGTGAAATCGTCCTGCCCCAGCGCAAAACCTGCCGGCAACAGAAGAGCGGTCGTGAGAATCACGGTTGAAATGGTCCGCATCGGACGGTGCTGCCTGCTCGTTGTTTTTTTCTTTGCAACAAGGTTGCAGAAGTCTTTGCAAAAGCCCAGAAAAATGGCCTCAAATCATGGCAATTCCGCCAGATTTGACCAAAAAACCACGCTTTCCGGTTGTATTGCCCATCGTGGAATAAACCTTTTTCCCTTTTGATTCTGATAGTTAGGCAAGCATTGGAACTATTTCAAAATTGCCTGAAAAAACCTTAGGCCTACCCAACTGCCGCCACGATTGGGCGGCTATATGCCCTTACACCAAACGGAGATCGACGCGGAACAGAGGCCGCGACGAAGAGACCCGCCAGCGTGTGTAACCAGTTTGAGCAACTCCTGAGAAAGGGAACCACCATGAAACTTCTGAACCTCTTCGCGTCCTTCAAAAATGACGAATCCGGCGCTGTGACCGTTGACTGGGTCGTGCTGAC
>JANPBI010000239.1:0-8140 GCA_031430315.1 Rhodobacterales bacterium
CAAAGGCTTTGGCCAACGACGGGTTTGTCAGCGCATAGCCAACCCGCAAACCCGCCAGCCCATGCGCCTTGGAAAACGTCCGCATTCGGATCACGTTCGGCGTGTTGGGGTCGATGACCGGAATTGCGCCGGGCGGGGCAAGGTCGGCATAAGCTTCGTCCAGGATCAACAATGTACCTTCTGGCAGGTCGCGGATCATCGCCTCAACCTTCGCGCCCGGATGCCAGCTGCCCATCGGATTGTCGGGATTGGCGAGGTAGATCACCTTTGCCGCATGGGTTCGCGCCGCATCCAGCAGCGCCTCCGGGTCTTCGTGATCATCGCGGTAAGGCACCCGGACCAGCCTGCCGCCAAAGCCCGCGACATGAAAGTTGAAGGTTGGATAGGCCCCCGCCGACGTGACTGCGACATCCCCCTCACCCACCATCAGGCGCACGGTCATGCCCAAAAGGCCGTCGATCCCTTCGCCCACCACCACATGGCCCGGGGTGACGCCGTGATGTGCCGCAATCGCGGCTTTCAGGTCATGTACCTCGGGGTCGCCATACATCCAGACGTCTTGCGCTGCAGCCTGCATTGCGGCTATCGCAGCGGCTGACGGGCCAAAGCCGCTTTCGTTGGCACCAAGACGGGCGACAAAGCGTTGTCCCATCGCCCGCTCTTGCGTTTCGGGACCCACGAAGGGCACCGTGTCGGGCAGGCTTGCAGCCAGCAGGGTAAGGCGTGGAGGTGTCATGGCTGCGAATGAACCCGAAAGTTCCAACCATCGCAAGCCGGTGATCCGGAACAGGATGCCCGCAGTACTGATTAGTATGTTTTGCAAGCGCCTCGCATGACCACGCCCTTGATCTTGTGGTTCCGCAGGGATTTGCGCCTGTCCGATCATCCCATGCTCGCGGCTGCGGTGGCGACGGGACGGCCGATCCTGCCGGTTTTCATTCTTGATCCCGAAACCGAAACCCTTGGGGCGGCCCCGCTGTGGCGGCTTGGCCTGTCGGTCGAGGAATTTGCCTGCGGGCTGGGTGCTTTGGGCAGCAGGCTGATCCTGCGGCGCGGGCCAGCCTTGCAGGTGCTGCAGTCGCTGATCGCCGAGACGGGGGCGACAGCGGTGCACTGGTCGCGTTTATACGATCCGGCATCCATTGCGCGGGATACTGACGTCAAGGCCGCACTGTCCGCGACCGGCATCGCCGCGACCAGCCATCCCGGCCACGTGCTGTTCGAACCCTGGACCGTGGAAACCGGGCAGGGCGGGTTCTACCGGGTCTATACCCCGTTCTGGCGTGCGGTCGAAGGGCGCGATCCCGGTGTGCTGATTGCAGCGCCCAAGCATCTTGCAGCACCAGACCGCTGGCCAGCATCGGACCGGATCGAGGACTGGCACATGTCGCGCCGGATGCGGCGCGGGGCCGCCGTGGTCCTGCCGCACCAAACGGTGGGAGAAAAGGCGGCGCAAGGCAGGCTGGACGCGTTTGTGGACGATGCAATCGCAGGGTACAAGGAACTGCGCGACCGACCGGATCTGCCCGCCACCTCGGGCCTGTCGCAAAACCTGACCTATGGCGAGATCGCGCCCCTGCGGCTCTGGCATGCGGGCCAGCGCGCTATGCATGAGGGCAAGGCCGGTGCCGCGCATTTCCTGCGCGAAGTGGTCTGGCGCGAGTTCGCCTATCACCTGATCTACCACAGCCCCCACATCACC
This sequence comes from Rhodobacterales bacterium, assembly GCA_031430315.1. Classification (GTDB taxonomy): domain Bacteria; phylum Pseudomonadota; class Alphaproteobacteria; order Rhodobacterales; family Rhodobacteraceae; genus JAJNPS01. The sequence goes on from JANPBI010000239.1 coordinate 1,703, forward strand.
AGTCGAAACTGGCGCGAGGACTGGGACACCTTCCCTTGGCGCGGCGACAACCCGGACGCGGAACGCTGGCGGCGGGGGATGACGGGCGAACCCTTTGTCGATGCCGCCATGCGCGAGATGTATGTGACCGGCACCATGCACAACCGCGCCCGCATGATCGTCGGCAGCTATCTGACCAAGCACCTTATGACCGATTGGCGCGTCGGCCTCGACTGGTTTGCCGACTGCCTGACGGACTGGGACCCCGCCTCCAACGCGATGGGCTGGCAGTGGGTGGCGGGATCAGGGCCGGATGCGGCGCCCTATTTCCGCGTTTTCAACCCCGAGACCCAAGCCGAAAAGTTTGATCCGGACGGCACCTATCGCCGCCGCTTCATCGCCGAGCTTGGCGGGTCTGTTCATCCCGATGCAGCCGACTATTTCAGCGCAGTCCCAAAAAGCTGGCAGTTGAGTTCCCTCTCCCCCTATCCCGCGCCACTTATCACGCTAGCTGAGGGACGCGAGCGGGCATTGCAGGCCTATGCGCGACGAAACTCTTGAGCCATTGACGCGTATCTGCTTGGGTTCGTAACAAGAAAAGACCCTGGGGAGGGGAAATGACGATCTTCACGTCCACCAAGGGCCAGACCGGCCTGCCGCGATACTTTGCCGCCGTATATGATGTTGCGCATCGCCTTGGGCGCGGGCGACTGGACTTTTGCTTGCCCGACGGCCGCCGTTTTCGCATCGACGGAAAGGCTCCCGGGCCGGTCGCAGAAATCACCGTCAACAATCCCGATCTTTTTGCGCGCATGATCCGTGACGGCGACCTGGGGTTCTGCGAAGCCTATGTCGATGCTTGGTGGACGACGCCCGACCTGCAAGGGTTCCTGGACCTGATCCAGATGCCCGAAAACAATGTCGTCAATGACGGGTTTCCCGGCATGGCCTTTGTGCGGGCGTTCGAGCATGTGCGATTCTGGATGATGGGCAATTCACGCCGCCAGGCCCGGCGCAACATCGCAGCGCATTATGATCTGGGCAATGATTTCTACAAGCTTTGGCTGGACGACACGATGACCTATTCGTCCGGCCTGTTCCGGACAGGACAGGAAAATCTGGAACAGGCGCAAATCCTAAAATACGCCTCAATGGTTGACCAAATGGGGGCCAAGCCCGGCGACCACGTCCTGGAAATCGGCTGTGGCTGGGGCGGGTTTGCCGAATATGCCGCGGCCGAACGTGGCCTGCAGGTCACGGCACTGACGATCAGCCAGGCTCAGCACGACTATGCTGTCGAGCGGATCGCCAAGGTCGGCCTTGCCGATCGTGTGTCAATCAAGTTGCAAGATTATCGCGACGAACGGGGCAGCTATGATGGCGTTGCCTCGATAGAAATGTTCGAAGCGGTCGGCCAGCGCTATTGGCCGGTCTATTTCAATGCGTTGCGTGACCGCCTGAAACCGGGCCGGAATGCGACCCTGCAGATCATCATGGTGCCGGATGTGCGCTGGCCGATTTATCGGCGGGGTGTTGATTTCATTCAGAAATACATCTTTCCGGGGGGCATGTTGCCCGCACCTTCCGTGTTGCGCGACGAAATAGAGCGCGCCGGACTGACTTTGCGCGGATCCCTGGAATTTGCCGAAAGTTACAGCCTGACACTGCGCCGTTGGCATGAGGTGTTCAATGACCGCTGGGCAGAAGTGTCGCGCCTCGGCTTTGATGACCGTTTCAAACGGATGTGGGATTTTTACCTGACCTCTTGCGCGGGGGCGTTTCGCAGCGGAAACTGCGATGTGACACAGATCACGGTTACAAGGCCGCGCTAGACAGGAGACGCCGATGCCCACCGCCGCGAAACTCTTCGGCGCTTTGGCCTTTGCCATCTTGGGATGGATTTCGGCGAACATTTTTTCAACGGGTATGCCCGAAGGATCGCAGATCGGGCTATTGCGCGAAATTGTCGCCGCGATCGGGTTCCTGGCGGGTTGGCGTGTCATGGGGCCCGCCGCAGGGCGGGGCTATTATGCCGCGCTCGGCGGTGGGATGAAGACCGGGATCGTGATGGTGTTCTTTTCGCTGCTGGGCTTTTCGATCTACGAGATGGTCCTGTTGTCGATGAAGATGCGGTATGATGGACCGGTTGAGGCCGTTTTGGGTGTCTTTGACCTGATGATCGAATATGGCCAACTGATATTGCGCACGGACCTCTTGGTGACGCTTTTTGTGGGATCGGCGCTGGGCGGCTGGATCTCTGAATTTGCGGGCAAGCACTGGCGGTGATCCGAACCGCGCCCAGGACGTGCCCGCGACCCTGAACGGGTGCCAGGCATTGCCACCAACCCGGGCGCGCAAGGGGCGCCCCCTCGCGGGGGGTGCGGAGCGGCCTTGACCGCTCCCTTCGCCCCTTAGATCGCGAGGTTGACCCAAGCTGCGTTTCGCGCCGAAGACCGCACACAGGCATCGACAAAGGCCACGCCTTCCAAGCCTTCTTTCAAGCCGGGATAGGTGGTCCCTTCGGGGATCGCGGTGTCGGTCTTGCGCGCCGTGATGGCGCGCGCGGCTTCGGCATAGATATTCGCGAACCCTTCGAGATAACCTTCTGGGTGGCCCGGGGGCACGCGGGTCACGCGCGCGGCCTCGGGGCCTGATCCGGCCCCGCCACGTGTGATCAGGCGTTTCGGCTGGCCCAGTGGCGTGAACCACAGATAGTTCGGGTCTTCCTGCGCCCATTCCAGACCGCCCTTGGTGCCAAACACCCGCAGGCGCAGACGGTTTTCGTTGCCCGGAGCTACCTGGCTGCACCAGAGCATCCCCTTGGCCCCACCCTTGAAGCGCATCAGGACATGGCCGTTGTCATCGACCCTTCGTCCCGGGACAAAGGCGGTCAAGTCGGCCGCAAGGCTGTCCAGCGTCAGTCCAGTCACGAAATTGGCCAGATTGAACGCATGCGTTCCAATGTCGCCGGTGGACCCGCCCGCACCCGACCGGGCAGGGTCCGTACGCCAGTCGGCCTGTTTCTGGCCCGTGGTTTCCAGCGGTTCAGACAGCCAGTCCTGCACATATTCCACATTCACCAGCCGCAGATCGCCCAACTCGCCGCCTGCAACCATCGCCTTGGCCTGCCGGATCATCGGATAGCCGGTGTAGTTATGGGTCAAAGCAAAGATGACACCTGACGCTTCAGCAGCCTTGGCCAGCTTTTTCGCCTCGGGCAGGGTCGCAGTCAGGGGCTTGTCGCAGATGACATGGATGCCCCGCTTGAGGAATTGCATCGCCACGGGGGCATGCATGTGGTTCGGGGTCACGATGGCGACGACATCGATGCCGTCTTTGCGGCGAGCTTCGCGGCTGGCCATGTCGGCAAAGCTTTCATAGCACCGCGAAGGATCAAGTCCGAGGTCTGCTCCCGAGGCTTTCGATTTTTCCGGACTCGATGAAAAACACCCCGCAACCAGTTCATACTGATCATCAATCCTGGACGCGATGCGGTGCACGGCTCCAATAAAGGCATCGCGACCACCGCCGACCATGCCAAGGCGCAGGCGGGGCGGGCGGGCGGTATGGGCGGCGTCAATGGGCATGAGATCACTCCAGTCCAAGCATGCGGCGGTTGGCGGCGCGGTCGGTTCCCGCACCTGCGAAATCGTCAAAGGCCTTTTCAGTGACGCGGATGATGTGGGCATCAACGAAGGCGGCACCTTCGCGTGCACCGTCTTCGGGGTGTTTGATGCAGCATTCCCATTCCACCACCGCCCAGCCGTCAAAGCCGTACTGGGTGAGTTTCGAAAAGATACTGCCGAAATCAACCTGTCCATCGCCAAGGCTGCGGAACCGGCCCGCGCGGTTGACCCATGACTGGTATCCGCCATAGACGCCCTGCCGCCCCGTTGGATTGAGTTCCGCATCCTTGACATGGAACATCTTGATGCGGTCGTGGTAGATGTCGATATGGTCAAGGTAATCAAGGTGTTGCAAAACGTAGTGCGACGGGTCGTACAGCATGTTCGCACGGCTGTGGCCCTTGACCCGATCAAGGAACATCTCGAACGTGACACCGTCATGCAGGTCCTCGCCGGGATGGATTTCGTAGCAGACATCCACACCACACTCCTCGGCATGGTTCAGGATCGGGGTCCAGCGGCGCGCAAGCTCGTCGAACGCTTCTTCCACCAGACCGGCGGGGCGCTGCGGCCAAGGGTAGATGTAGGGCCAGGCCAGCGCTCCGGAGAACGTGGCATGTGCGTTCAGGCCAAGGTTCTTTGACGCCATCAGCGCCTTTTTCACCTGATCCACCGCCCATTCCGTGCGGGCTTTGGGATTGCCCCGGACAGATGGTGCCGCAAAACCGTCAAAGGCTGCGTCATAGGCAGGGTGGACGGCGACCAATTGGCCCTGCAGGTGGGTCGAAAGTTCGGTGATCGCGATACCCGCGTCCCTGGCTGTGCCTGTCAGTTCGTCGCAATAGGTCTTGGACGTCGCGGCCTTTTCCAAATCGAAAAGTCGCGCGTCCCAGCTGGGGATCTGCACGCCGTCATAGCCGCAATCTGCGGCCCAGGCAGTGATGGATCTCCAGCTGTTGAACGGGGCGGCATCCCCCGCAAACTGCGCCAGAAACAGGGCTGGGCCCTTGATCGTTTTCATCGTCTACCTCCGATGCGGGGTATCGCCCGCTTCCACATGATCTGGTTGGTCCAGGAACTGTCCGAATTCGGGTGTTTTCCGCTCGATCTTGCCGATAAGCGACCGGGCGAGGAAATCTCCTGCGCGGCCAACATCTTCGTGGACAACAAGGATTTCTTTGCGAAAACGGCGCAGAAACGAGATTGCCTCTTTTGCCACGAGATCGAAATCAGTGCCGATGCGCAAGCCTGCCTGTTCGGCGCCGTTGACCGCCGCCATCGCGGCTGTGGTGGATCCGACAAGCAGACCATCCGGGCGGTTTGGGGCCGAGAAGCGGCGGCAGACCGCATCCTCGATCTGTTCGGAGGGCGAGTCGCTGCTGACATCGGTCGCGATCTCGCAGAGCGCGCCTTGCAGCGCGGCCTCGTTGACGAAACCGGTGATCATGTGTCCGGCATAGCTATGCTCGCGGGGCGGGGCGACCAGGAAGAGGTGCCGCCGGTGACGCGCGACAAGCGCTCGGACGCCAAGGCCAGCATAGACCTCGTTATCGAAATCGAAGAAGGAATGCTCGATTCCCATGTTGGAGCGGCCATGCGCCGTAAAGGGAAAGCCACGTTCGGACATATAGCGAATGCGGGGGTCGTCTGGCATGATCTGGTTCAGCACCACGCCGTCAGCGGATCCCGTCTCGAAGATGTAGCGGATCGGCGTCATCGGGTCCTGATCGCGAAAATAGGGCATCACGACCAGATGATAGGCGGTGCCGCGCAGTGCTGCAGCGATCGAATAGATCATCTGGGCGGTGTGGTTCATCACATCCGCTTCGGTCGAAAGCACGAGAGCAATAACATTGGTCTTGCCGGTGCGCAGGCGCACGCCCGCACGGTTGGGGCGATACCCGAGCTCCTTGGCCGTTTCGCGCACACGGCGCTTGGTTTCCTCGCCGATGTCCGGGGCGTCCTTGAGTGCCCGGCTGACTGTGGCAATAGCAAGACCCGTGGCTGCGGCAATAGTCTTCAGCGTCGGGCGCTCGGTCTCCGAATCGGGCGCGGGCGGCGTCATGGAATCGGGGATCAATGGCATCGCAGCGCCCCCCTGCCTGCGACCATGCACCGAACCATGAGGAGATTCAGGCGCATCGATTCGCCTGGTCGGATCGTTTCTGCGAATGCAAAGCAGTCGGCGCAACGCATGGCAGGAAAGCCCTGTGCAACAAGCGGTTCAATGCTGTTTCGGCGGTGCAGCATTGTTGTTCTCTGGCCCTGAAAAACGTGGTTCTCGATGCGGAAGCAGGGTTCATTCAACTCTTCAGGCGGGGAGCTTCACAAGCGAAAAGATTTCTTGATCGGTCGATCTATAACGATATAGCAATGTACTATAACGATTTAGAAACCGGGAGGAATGGATGAAACTTACGAAACTGGCTTTCGCGCTTTGCGCTTCGGTGGCCCTGCCAATGTCCGCACACGCGACCGAACTTGAAGTGACGCATTGGTGGACTTCGGGCGGCGAAGCAGCTGCTGTTGCGGAATTTGCCAAGGCATTCGATGCTACCGGCAACAAATGGGTAGATGGCGCGATTGCCGGTTCCGGCGACGTGGCACGTCCGATCATCATCAGCCGCATTCTGGGCGGCAACCCGATGGGCGCCACCCAGCTGAACCCCGGCAAGGACGCCGACGACCTGATCGCCGCAGGTCTGATGCAGGTCCTGACCGAGCTTGCGACCGCCGAAGAACAGCTTCCCCCGCCGCTCGATTCCATCTCCAGCGTGCAGCACAATGCGCGCGAGCGCTCGCCCATTCACGTGTTGCTGCGCGGCGCCAGCGA
>JANPBI010000240.1:0-33664 GCA_031430315.1 Rhodobacterales bacterium
TATATTGATCCTTGACCGGGGCAACCCGGCCTATGGCGATAAACGCACCTGTAATAAGCGGCTCGGACCCGGGGGCGGTACCCGGCGACTCCACCAGACACCCGGCATTGCGGGGGAACGGGGTCGAAATAGGATCGACGAACGTCTAAAGAGGCCAGCTTTCGCTCGGTAGGTACCACCGTCATCGGACCACAAGTACAGTTGCCAATGACAACCGTGCTCCGGCAATGGCTCTTGCAGCGTAAGCTGTTCGAGTCGCCGAAACTAAGCCCTTACGCTTAGCCGCGTAAGGCGGGGCCCGCCGGAGCCTGGCAACAGAATCCGGCACTTACCCCCTCTTTCGAAAGCCCTTGGCGGAGCGATGTGCCACAGGCCTTTGGCAAAAGTTGCCTGCCCGTCGTTCCTCTTCGCATCTTGCCAAGGGACGACAACGCGCAAGACGTCGCTGGCCCTGGCTTTCTTCTTGTCGAATGGGACGCACGCGCGCATGTTGTCCTATGCGCAGCGTCCTTGTGATCCTGCTTGCCCTTTTGTTCGCTCGCCCGGTCGTGGCCTGCGAAACAGTCCTTCTTTTGGCCGTCGATGTGTCAGGGTCCATCAGTCTCGAAGAGTATTCGCTGCAGATGGACGGCCTTGCCGATGCCCTGGAAGACCCGCGGATCATTACAGCTCTGGTTGACGGGCAGGACAGGCTGGCTCTGGTGCAGTGGTCCGGTGGTCGGCATCAGATATTGGCCTTGGACTGGCAGACCCTGCGCGAACCAGGCGATGTCGCGGCGTTGGCCAAGAAAGTCCGGCAGATCAAACGCCCTCAATTGCGTACAGTCACGGCCATCGGGCAGGCGATCCGGTTTTCCCTGTCCCGTTTTGCCGACGCAACCGATTGCACCCGCAAGGTGATCGACATTTCCGGCGACGGCGCGGAAAACGAAGGCATGACCCTGCGTGCCGCCCGCGCCGAGGCAGAAGCTTCAGGCGTCACGATCAACGCCATCGCCATCGAGCTGGGCGACGGTGATGTACGGCTGTCGGACTACTTCCTGAACGAGGTGATCACCCCGGACGGCTTTGTCGTTACAGCAAAAGGCTTGCCGGACTATCCGCGCGCCATACGCGCAAAACTGTTGCGCGAGGTGTTGCGGATTGTCGGGTGACGGCAGTTCTTGACGCCACCTTGGGCTTTCAGATAGCTATCGCTTATGGAGTCTGCGAACACTTCGTGAGGCGCTAGCCGCAGGATCGCATCCCTTTTCACCCTGATCAAGGATGCCAGCCATGCCCGGCCCGACACAAATCTCTGTCGCTCAACTTTTCCGCCTGATCGGTACGCCCGACGCTCCCACCATTGTCGATGTACGCATACCTGATGATTTTGCGGCACATCCGCATGTGATCTCCACGGCCCGCCGCCTGTCGCACAAAGAGGTCGACGCCATGGCGCCGGACCTTGTGGGTCAGCGCGTCGTGGTGGTCTGCCAGCGGGGGCTGAAATTGTCCGAAGGCGCGGCCGCTTTGCTGCGCACCCAAGGCATAGTGGCGGAATCGCTGGAAGGGGGGGCCGAGGCCTGGGTTGCTGCTGGGCTGCCGATGGTGCCTGCGGCCGCCCTGCCCGCGACACACCTTTGGGTCACGCGACACCGACCCAAGATAGACCGCATCGCCTGCCCTTGGCTGATCCGCCGGTTTGTCGACCCCAACTCGCGGTTCCTGTTCGTCGCTCCGTCCGAAGTGCAGGCAGTGGCGGAGCGTTTCGATGCAACGCCCTTTGATATAGATGGCGTGTTCTGGAGCCATAGGGGCGATACCTGCACTTTTGATACGATGATCACCGAATTCGGGCTCTCCACCCCGGTGCTCGACCGGTTGGCGCTTGTGGTGCGGGCCGCCGATACCGACCGCCACGACCTGTCGCCACAGGCGGCGGGGCTGCTGGCGATATCCGTCGGGCTTTCCCGTCAATTCCGCGACGATCTGGAACAGCTTGAGGTCGGCATCACCCTGTACGACGCGCTGTACCGCTGGGCGCGGGACGGGCATGACGAAGGCCATGATTGGCCTGCAGGGCGTGGGACATGACGCCCTCATTGTCTGACCTGACCCGCGCCTTTGGTAAGGTGGGGCTTTTATCCTTTGGCGGCCCGGCCGCGCAGATCGCATTGATGCACAAGATGCTGATCGACGAGAAAAAGTGGGTCGATGAGCCGGACTATCTGCGCGCCCTGTCCTTTTGCATGCTGCTGCCAGGACCCGAGGCGATGCAGCTGGCAACCTGGATCGGCTGGCGTTTGCACGGGGTCCGGGGGGGGCTGATCGCGGGGGGGCTTTTTGTCCTGCCCGGCGCATTGGTCGTGTTGGCGTTGTCGATGGTCTATGCGGCGTATGGCACGTTGCCCCTTGTTTCGGCCCTGTTTGCGGGCGTGCAGGCGGCGGTGGTGGCCGTGGTGATCGAAGCCTTGCTGCGGGTCTCGAAACGCGCGCTCAAATCTCGGATGGCCTACGCGATCGCAGCGCTGGCCTTCACCGCCTTGTTCTTTTTCAACATTCCCTTCCCGATCATCATCATCGGGGCGGCAGTTTGGGGATATTTTGCAACATCTGAGGCGACGACTGTCACGGACACTCCTAAGTTATCTGGATACGGGTTCCGCCAGGCACTGCAAACCGCAACAATCTGGGCCATGATCTGGCTGGTTCCGCTGGCGGCGCTGTGGGTGTTCGAGGGCGGTCTTTTGACCGAGATCGGGATGTTTTTTTCCAAGCTCGCTTTGCTGACCTTTGGCGGGGCCTATGCCGTGCTGACCTGGATGGCGCAGGATGTGGTGCAGGTAAAGGGTTGGCTGACCTTGCCGCAGATGATGGATGGGTTGGGCTTGGCCGAAACCACGCCGGGGCCGTTGATCCTGGTGACCGAATTCGTAGGCTACATGGCCGCCCACAAAGAAGGGGGCGTTGCGTTGGGGTTGGCCGCCGCCGCGGTCACGCTGTGGATGACGTTCATTCCGTCGTTCCTGTTCATCTTTACCGGCGCTCCCTTCATTGCGCGCCTGACCGCGATGCCACGCCTGTCCGGAGCCTTGGCCGCCATCACGGCAGCGGTCGTTGGGGTCATCGCCAACTTGTCCTTGTGGTTTGCGCTGCACGTGGTCTTTGCCACGATAGACCAGGTGCAGATAGGACCGGCGCAGTTTCTGGTGCCAGACCCGGCCAGCCTCGACCTCACGGCCCTTGTTATCGGGGTTGGTGCTGCGGTGGCACTTTTGCGGTATCATTGGCCGATCTTGCCGGTTCTGGGCGCGGCAGGTCTTGCATCCGCGGCACTCGGGCTGGTCTGAAACAGCGCAGTTCTTGGCCTTTCAACGCCCCTTCCCTTCGAAGGCAAATCCCTTATGTTGACGCTATCGGCGAAAGGATGACGGATGGCGCGTACCATCGACTATGGCAACCTAATGCACAACGCGATGCGCGGTCTGATCCAGACCGTGCTCGAGGGCGTTGCCAAGGACGGTTTGCCCGGTGCGCACCATTTCTTCATTACCTTCGACACCACGCATCCGGTGGTTGAAATGGCGGCCTGGCTACGTGACCGGTATCCTGCGGAAATGACCGTTGTGATCCAGCACTGGTTCGACAACCTTGTCGTCGATGATGCGGGGTTTTCGCTGACCCTGAACTTTGGCAACAACCCGGAGACGTTGCACATCCCATTTGATGCGGTGCGTACCTTTGTTGATCCGTCGGTGGAATTCGGGCTGCGGTTTGAATCGCATGAAGACGACCCGGATGATGGCGGCGAAGTGGACGAGTCCGATATCGAAGCGCCCGAAGAAGATCCGCCGAAAAGGGATGCTGAAATCGTCAGCCTAGACCGGTTTCGCAAGCAATAGGGTCTGGCGTCGTTTCCCCTCCCCGAAAGGAGATGCCCTTGGCGTCCGAACTGTCGTTGTTTCTGCGCCGCCTGGCCCGTGCCCCCCGGCAGGTTTCCGCGATGGCTCCGTCGTCTCGTTATCTGGCCCGGGCGATGGCGGAAGGCTTGGGTCCCAAGACGGGTCGTGTGGTGGAATTTGGACCCGGCACGGGGCAACTGACACGCGGCATTCTGGATGCGGGCGTTCCGGCCAGTTGCCTGACGGTGTTTGAACTCGATCCGGCCTTTGTCGGCCACCTGCACCGGACCTTTCCTGGGGTCACGGTTCATGCAATGGGGGCAGATACCGCGCCCGACCATGTTGCAGGAACTGTAGGGGCTGTGGTGTCGGGTCTGCCGCTTTTGTCGATGCCCCCCGCCGTGCGCGAGGCGATCGTCGGGGCCGCGTTCCGCATCCTGGCCCCGGATGGCGTCTATATCCAGTTCACCTACGGACCGCGCCCTCCGGTGCCCGATGACATCATCGAACGGTTGGGTCTGACGGTAGAGGCGGGGCGTAAGATCTGGGCCAACCTGCCCCCTGCCCGGGTCTACCGGTTTCGCCGCCACTGACAGGTTGCGGGTGGCATTCTGATTGATTTCAGGGGGAGGCCGTCCTATGACCCGGCCAGCATTGTTACGGAGGCCATGATGACCGCGATCCGCGTTGAAACCGACAGCTTTGGCCCGCTGGATGTGCCTGCCGACAAATACTGGGGCGCGCAGACACAACGGTCGATCATCAACTTTCCCATCGGCTGGGAGCGCCAGCCTGTCGCGATCATCCGCGCGCTGGGGGTGATCAAGAAAGCTTGCGCGCTGGTCAACATCGCCCAAGGGGACATCGACGAGGGCCGGGGCAAAACCATTGCTGCGGCCGCGCAAGAGGTGATCGACGGCAAGCTTGACGACAACTTTCCGCTGGTCGTCTGGCAGACCGGATCGGGCACGCAGTCGAACATGAATGCCAACGAGGTGATCTCGAACCGTGCGATCGAAATGCTGGGCGGCGTTATGGGTAGTAAAAAGCCCGTGCATCCAAATGATCATGTCAACATGGGCCAGTCGTCGAACGACACGTTCCCGACCGCGATGCATGTGGCCATCGGGATGATGGCGCGCGACGTGCTGCTGCCGGGGTTGAAGAAACTGCACGCAGCACTTGTCGATAAATCCATCGAGTTCAAGGATATCATCAAGATCGGCCGCACCCACACGCAGGATGCGACGCCGCTGACGCTGGGGCAGGAGTTTTCTGGCTACGCCCATCAGGTCAGCCAGGGCATCCTGCGCATCCACAAGGTCCTGCCGGAGATCTACGAGTTGGCGCAAGGCGGTACCGCTGTCGGGACCGGATTGAACACGAAAGTTGGCTGGGACAGGCGCGTGGCGCATCAGATCGCCGAAATCACTGGCCTGCCCTTTGTGACCGCCCCAAACAAGTTCGAGGCCTTGGCCGCCCATGACGCGATGGTGATGTTTTCGGGGGCCTTGAAAACCGTGGCCGCCAGCCTGTTCAAGATCGCCAATGACCTGCGGTTTTTGGGGTCGGGGCCCCGCTCTGGTCTTGGGGAATTGATCCTGCCGGAGAACGAGCCCGGGTCGTCGATCATGCCGGGCAAGGTCAACCCGACCCAGGCCGAGGCACTGACCATGGTTTGCGTGCAAGTGATGGGCAATGATGCCGCCGTGGGGTTTGCGGGATCACAGGGGCATTTCGAGCTGAACGTTTTTAACCCAGTGATGTCCTATAACGTGTTGCAATCCATGCAGCTTTTGGGCGACGCGGCGGGATCGTTTACCGACAACATGGTGGTCGGCACCCAAGCCAACGTGGCGCGGATCGACAAGCTGATGAAGGAAAGCCTGATGCTGGTAACGGCGCTGGCCCCGACCATCGGCTATGTCGCAGCGACCAAGGTCGCGAACACGGCGCACAAGAACGGTACCACCTTGCGCGAAGAGGCGATTGCCTTGGGCTATGTCGATGGCGAGACCTTTGACCGCGTCGTGCGGCCCGAGGACATGATCGGACCGAAAGACTGATGGGCGAGATCGTCAACCTGCGTGCCGCGCGCAAGTCGGCAGAGCGGGACGCGACCCGGACGAAGGCAACTCAGAACGCCGCCAAGCATGGCCGGTCCAAGGCGCTGAAAGCTTTGGAAGAAGCGCGGGCCGCAAAGGCTGTACGCGATCTGGACGGGGCAAGACGCGACGCGGATTAACGGGTGCTTAACCACGCTGCGGCAGGATTTGGCAAAGGAGACTTGCCATGAAGGACCTGCCCGACTTTCTCGGCCCTGATGCGTGGATGCTGCACCTTTTCTCATCTCAAGCCGCGCGCGAAGGTGGGGTGATCCGCCGGAAATTGCGCGACATTGAACGGTATGTGGGCCGTGACGTGTTTTTGGCAGAAATGCGCCGACGCGGATTTTCCGTCGTGGAAAACGCGGGACAATTTGTGATCTTCTGCAATCGCGAAGCGATCCGCCGGATCGCCTGATCGATTTCTTCAAAGAAATCGTTTTGGAACCTTCGAAGGTTCCAATGCGGAGTTTTGGAAAACTCCGAGTGGCGCAGCCGGATAGGGACCGCTAGACTGACGACCATGACCGCCCGCCCCGTCAAACGCTCGCTCACCCTCTCCGGCCACCGCACATCGGTGTCACTGGAGGAAACCTTTTGGCAAGCCTTCCGCGACATCGCCACCGCGCGCAGGATCCCGATTAACGCCCTGGCCGCCGAAATCGACGCCAACCGACGCGCAGATGCGGGGCTGGCCTCGGCAATCCGGGTCTATGTGCTGGAAACCTTGCGGCGGGACTAGCTCAGCTGATCCTTGACGCGCGGGCCGACAGCGGCAAAATCCATCTGGCCGGCATACTTGCCCTTCAGGATTGCGATCACGCGGCCCATGTCACGGATGGACGTCGCCCCAACCTCGGCCACAGCAGCGGCGATGGCAGCGTCAACCTCGCCTGCATCCATCTGGCGCGGCAGGAATTCCTCGATCACGGTAACTTCGTTCAATTCCTTTTCCGCAAGTTCCAGACGACCCCCCTCCTCATAGGCGCTGGCGGATTCGTGGCGCTGTTTCACCATTTTGCCCATCAGGGACAGGATATCGCCATCGGCGATCTCTTCGGGGCCACCATCGCCGCGGCTCGCGATGTCGCGGTCCTTGATGGCGGCGTTGATCAGCCGCAATGTCGACAGGCGCGCAGCTGCCTGTGCCTTCATCGCCTCTTTGAGGGCGGTTTGCAGTCGCAGGCGCAATGACATCGGATCGGTTCCCCTTGGTTTGCCCAGTCCCGCAACATACAAGCAAGCGCACGCCGAGGCAACCGCACCCGGAAACACTAACTCCATGAAAATGAATGATTTTCCTTTTTCATCCAAGGCTTGACCATCCCGGCCCGCGCGCTTAGGTTCCGCCAACCCTGCCCACCCTGAGGAGTCGCCCATGGCCAGCCCCACCGCCCCGGCAGTGACCCCGACCGCCTGTCTTGCCATGGCGGACGGGACCGTGTTTTACGGCAAAGGATTTGGGTCAACGGGTGACACGGTGGCCGAACTTGTGTTCAACACTGCGATGACAGGCTATCAGGAAATCATGACCGACCCGTCCTATGCGGGGCAAGTCGTGACCTTTACCTTTCCGCATGTCGGCAATGTGGGCGTTACACCCGAAGATGACGAAACGGGGACACCTTCGGCTGCCGGGATGGTGGTGAAATGGGACCCGACCGAGCCGTCGAACTGGCGCGCGACGGGCGAGTTGACGGATTGGCTGACCCGCATCGGGCGGATCGGCATCGGGGGGATTGACACGCGGCGGCTGACCCGGGCGATCCGACAGCAAGGTGCGCCGCATGTGGCGCTGGCACATGATCCGTCCGGCAAGTTCGACATAGCGGGCCTCGTCACCAAGGCCCGGGCCTGGAAAGGGCTTGAAGGTCTGGACCTTGCCAAGGATGTGACCTGCGCCCAGTCCTATCGCTGGGACGAACAACGTTGGGCCTGGCCAGAGGGATACTCTCGTAGGCAAGGCCCCGGGCTGCGCGTCGTGGCCATCGACTATGGTGCCAAGCGCAACATTCTGCGCTGCCTGGCATCGTCTGGCTGCGAAATCACGGTGTTGCCAGCCACGGCCACAGCCGAGGATGTTCTGGCTCTGAACCCCGAAGGCGTGTTTTTGTCCAACGGCCCCGGCGACCCGGCGGCCACGGGCGAATATGCGGTGCCGATGATCAGGGGCGTCCTTGCCCGCGACTTGCCGCTGTTTGGTATCTGCCTGGGCCACCAGATGCTTGCGTTGGCCTTGGGCGCGCGCACGGTCAAGATGAACCACGGCCACCACGGCGCGAACCACCCGGTCAAGGATCTGACCACCGGCAAGGTGGAAATCACGTCGATGAACCACGGCTTTACGGTGGACAGCCAGACCTTGCCGGATGGGGTGGCCGAAACCCATGTATCCCTGTTCGACGGATCGAACTGCGGCATCGCCGTTACTGGCAAGCCGGTCTTTTCGGTGCAATACCACCCTGAGGCCAGCCCGGGCCCGCAAGACAGCTATTACCTGTTCGAGCGCTTTGCCCAAGCAATGCGGACCCGACGCACTGCCTGATCCGAAGCGTGGGCCCCCTTGTCGGTCCGCGCATTAACCGGATGTTAAGGCCGTGTTAACGCTTGTCCGGCCAAAGATGCGGGCATGACGCAGAACGCCCAGATGGTCCCATTGCAGCCCGCAGAACCGCACCCGGCGGGGCAAGCCCCGACTGTCGCCCGGCGCCTTGTCGACCGCCGGGCCAAGGCAGACACCGGCGCCCTGTCGGTCCGGCTTTTGCGCAATGGTCTGGTCGCGCCCGACGATCTGGTACAGGCCCTTGCCCGTCAGGCGAAGGCAAAGACCAACCTGCTGGACGTCTTGCGCGCGGGCCAAATGTTGCCCGAGGCGGACATCCTTCGGACGACCGCGCTGGCCCATGACGTGCCGAGCGTTGATCCCATGGCGCCATTGCCGGATTCGCGGCTGGTTGACAGGCTAGGCCCGGCCTTTTGCCTGCGCGAAGGTCTTTTGCCCTGGCGAAGGATCGGCGACGCGACCGTCATCGTGACCGCCCATCCCGAGGATTTCGCGCGCCACCGGCTGAGGCTCGAAGCGGCCTTTGGCGCAATTGTGATGGCCGTGGCAGAACGCGCCCGGCTGCAAGCGGCCCTAATGGCGCACCATGGCCCGGCCTTCGCACATGACGCGGAAACCCGCGTTTCAAGTCTCGAAAGCTGTCGCGCCATGGCCTCGCCCTTGATGCAGCGTCGTGCGCTGTTGCTGGCACTGACTCTGATCATGGCGGTCTGGCTGACCCCGGTCGGGGTCGGGCTGTTCCTGACAGCCCTGGTGCTGGTGTCGCTTGTTTTGCTGAATTGCCTGAAACTGGCGGCAACCCTTGCGGCCCTGCGGCGTGTTGCGCCCGATCCCGTCCTGTCGGATGCGGATGTCCTGCCAGTCATTTCCGTCATCGTTGCGATGTATGACGAAAGCGATATCGCGCCCAGACTGGTGCAAAGGTTGTCCAGGTTGGACTATCCGCGCGAAAAACTGGACATCGTGCTGGCCGTGGAGGCGTCCGATCAGGTCACGCGCCGCGCCCTTGCCGATGCTGACCTGCCGGTCTGGATGCGCGTGATCGTGGTGCCGGGGGGCCAAATCCGGACCAAGCCGCGCGCCCTGAATGTGGCGCTGGAACACTGTCGGGGCACCATCGTCGGGGTCTATGACGCCGAGGATGCCCCGGCATCTGACCAGTTGCGCAAGGTGGCCGCCCGCTTTGCCGCGCGTGGACCGCAAGTTGCTTGCCTGCAGGGGATCCTCGATTTCTACAACCCGACCACCAATTGGCTGTCCCGCTGCTTTACCATTGAATATGCCGTCTGGTTCCGGCTGGTGCTGCCTGGACTTGCCCGGCTGGGACTGGTCATTCCCCTGGGGGGCACAACCTTGTTCTTTCGTCGGACAGCGCTTGAGGCTTTGGGCGGATGGGATGCCCACAACGTCACCGAAGATGCCGATCTGGGTCTGCGGCTGGCGCGCTATGGCCTGACGACCGAATTGATTGATACAGTCACCGAAGAAGAGGCGAACTGTCGGCCCCTACCCTGGATCAAGCAACGATCCCGCTGGATCAAAGGCTACATGATGACCTGGGCCGTGCACCACCGCGATCCGCTGTTGCTGTGGCGGCAATTGGGGCCCTGGCGGTTTTTTGGCGTGCAGCTTTTGTTTCTGGGCACGCTGGTGCAGGTGCTGCTGGCCCCGCTGATGTGGTCCTATTGGATGGTCCCGCTGGGCATGCCGCATCCGGTTGCCGCCGCCATGCCAGGTGCTGCCTGGAACATCATGTTCACGCTTTTCGTGACATCCGAGGTTCTCGGGATCGTGCTGGGCGTCGTCGCACTTGGCCGCACCCGCCACAGGTTCAGCCGGCTCTGGGTTCCGACCTTGCATCTATACTTTCCGCTGGCCGCACTTGCCTCCTACAAGGCAGGGTGGGAGGCCGTGGTCCGCCCCTTTTTCTGGGACAAGACGCGCCACGGCCTGCATGATACTGGCGGCGCGTGATCGCAGGCTGGCTGCACCGCGTCAGGCCGGCGGACAGGCCGTCATTCGGCAGGCTCGCTCAGGCGCTGCGGCGCACTTGCCGAGGTAGGCCTTTGCATCCGCCCTCTGATCAGGCGGTCCATTTTCTGCGCGACGCGATCAAGATGTTTCTGACGGCTTTCGGGGGTGGAACTATCCATCAGGTAATGCGCGGCAAAAGCCGATTTCTTTCCCCGCGCGCACAAAAACCCGACACCGCGCATCAGTGTCCGCCGACCTGGTGCACCGATGATCCGCGTCACCCACCAACTTGCACCGCAGGTGGTAAAGACACCCAAGGATGTAATGTGGCGCAATCCCGGGCGTATCGTCTTGTTCCTGCCATCGGGCATCAGAAAGGCTACATCGGGCAAGAAAACGCGATCGAGCCAGCCTTTCAGGATCGCAGGCAGGCCGTACCACCATGTCGGGTACACAAAAATCAGCGTGTCGCACCATCGGAGGTCGGCGCAGTCATCCGCCACTGCATTCCGGTTCGACGGACAGTCAAGATAACCCTGCCATTCCGGACAGCTAAGCGCCGGCTGGAACCCGCGCGCATAAAGGTCGGTCAGCCGGATCTCAGCTCCGGCGCGGGTCAGTTTTTCAATGACAAGGTTTCTGACGGCAGAGGTGAAACTGGCGGGATTTGGGTGGCAATAAACCACGAGTGCGCGCATCAAAAACGCTCCATCGCTCGTTGCACGCGGGCAAGATAGTCCGCACGCCTGGCCGGGGTTGCACGATTCATGTCGTGGAGGGCCATGTAGATCATCCTATCAGGTCTGGCGACAAACCAAAGCGCGCGTTTTATCACCCGCTTGGGGGGGTCGGAGGCCAGGAACGCCCGCCACCGGGTTGCGCCATATGTGGTGACCGCAGCCATCTTGCGGATATGGGTCAGGCCAGGCGCCACAAGACCGTCTTCCAGCTTGAAGCTGACGCCGGGCAAGAAAACCCGGTCCAGGAACCCCTTGAGGATCGCGGGAAAGCCGAAGTTCCAGACAGGAAAGACGAAGACCAGCGCCTGCGCCGCGCGCAAGCGGTCGACATAGTTCTGGACGGGGCCGCAATTTGCGGGGACCGTCAGATAGCCGCGCCGCTCAGCCGCGGTCAGGACGGGGTCGAAATTCTCGGCATAGAGATCGCAAAGATCGACCTCCCAGCCGCGTCTGGTCAGGGTGTCGACCACAGTGGATTTCAGCGCCGCCGAAAAGCTTTCCTCGCAGGGATGCGCGAAAAGGACCAGCACGCGGGTCATCGGGCGCGCGCTATGCCGGTCGAGGAGGCCTCCGGCGGGGATATTTCACCCGAGTGGAAAGCGGATTCCAGTTGGCGCAAATATCCCCGGGGGACGCGAAGCGGGGGGCGGGCTGCCCTCTTTTCGCCCGCAGCCGTCATTGCGCCGCCTGGAGTTTGGGATAATCATACATCCGGGCATAGTCCCATTTGGGGTCGTCCCACGTGATCATCTTGCCGGGATTGAGCAGCCCCTTGGGGTCGGCCTCACGCTTGAAGGCAAGCTGTGTGGCATCTGCCGACTGCCGCCCGCCCTCCTCAAGGGTGTAGCGATGCGGGTTGAAGACGAAACAGCCCATCGCTTCGTGCTGCAGGACGATCTCATCAAGGCGCGCTTCGGTCGTGAATTTCACCAGCGTCAACCCGGCAAAGGCGGTGCGGCCACCGACTTTCATCATCTCCAGATGCTGCATCAACTCATCCGGAAAGGCCGCGCGGATGGCGGCAATTTTCGCGGCGTAGTGGTCGGGATCGTAGAGCACCTGCAGGTAGGTGATCGCGGGGTCCACCTTCAGCGCACGCAGGGTGGTGTGGTTCCAGCCGTATTCGAAAACCGACCCCGGCTCACGCGGCCAGTGGGTCTCGTCCGACCGGTAGATGACTTTTGCCGACGGGTAGCGCGCATTGAAGGTCAGGAACCCGTCCACCGCATGGGGCGCGATCATCAGGCCGATCAGGTTGTCGCCGGGCTGGACATGCGGGGCGACGCGCTGAAAATAGCTTTGCGTGATCGGCGCTTCATACGCGCTGATCAGTTTTTTCAGGATGCCATCCTCGTTGCCCAGGGCACCGCAGTAATCCACGGCGGCAGCGAAATCGGGCATCGTCACGAAAATCTCGACCCAGGGATAGCTCGGGGCCAGGGGCATCTCGATTTCCGTGATGATGCCGTTGGTACCGTAGGCGTGGCTGACGCGGTGAAGCTCCTCGCCGGTAAACTCATGCACTTGCGGTTCCACCTCCGCCGTCACGACGCGCAGGCGCAGGATGTTGCCAAGGTCGCGCAGCACGCCCCAGGTGCAAGAGCCGATGCCGCCTGACCCGCCACCAATGAACCCGCCGATGGTCGCGGTGGTATAGGTGGAGGGGTGCATCCGCAGTTCCTGCCCTGAATGCGCGCGGGTGGCGGCGTCGCAATCCTTGATCAGGCAGCCGGGTTCCACGATCACGCGACCGGGGTGGATAGCCTTGACCGCGGACATGTTCTTCATGTGCAGGATGATGCCACCGGCCAGCGGCATCGCCTGGCCGTAGTTGCCGGTCCCTGCCCCGCGCACCGTGACTGGCACGTCATGAGCATAGGCCACGCGAAGTACCTCGATCACTTCGGCCTCGTTGCGGGGGGCCACAGCGAAGTCCGCGGTCACATGGTCGAGGCGGGCCTTGAGCACTGGCGAGTACCAGAAGAAATCGCGCGACTTGGCTTTGACCGAAACCGGGTTTTCGTCGATCTCCAAATGGCTCAGGGCGGCTTTCGCGGCAGCAAGGTTCATGGGTTTCCCATCAGATCATCAAGTTCGGCATAATCGGGCAAAGTCCGGTCGATCTGCACCCCGTCGCGCAGCACGATCCGGTCGGATTGCGGGCGGGACAAAAGCTCGGTCCAGCTCCGGGCCTTGAAGATCACGAGGTCCGCGGGCGCGCCGACCGCCAGCGAAGAGGCGACGAACCCGCAGGCGCGGGCGGGGTTGGCCAACACCGACTGCACCCAGTCGGGCGCGGAATGGTCGAGGTGTCCAATGCGTGTCGCTTCGCGCAGCACCTCCAGCATATCCATGTCGCCGTAGGCATAGAAGGGATCGCGGGTGTTGTCGGAGGCGAAGCTGACATTGATGCCGCGCGCCTTCATCTCATGCACCAAAGTGATGCCACGCATTCGTGGCGTGCGGGCGGCCTGGCGGTCCTGCAGGTATAGGTTGCACATTGGCAGGCTGACGACATGCAATCCCGCCTTGGCGACGAGATCAAGGGTGGCGAGCGCCTCGACTTCGGCCATCGCGCTGACCGAACAGCAATGCCCGACAATGACGGCGGCAGCAAAGCGCGTCTCCAGCACCGCCTCGGCAATGATGCGCAAGGTGTTGGAGTTGGAATCAAGCGTCTCATCGACATGGAAATCGGCGGACAGGCCCCGCGCGGCGGCCATGGTCAGGAAATCCCGAACCCGTTTGGCGATGTCCGGGACGGGATAGGTCACCATGCCCAACACGCCACCATGACTTGCAACGAGGTCGGCCGTATGGGCAAAGGGGCGGTCGGTCGAGAACCCCTCGCAGCCGATCAGGCAGGCGGCCTGCAGATCGATGCGTCCCTCCCAGTCATCGCGCAATTCGGCAAAGACGGGCCAACTGATATCGTCTTGCGGCGGCGCGCTGTCCAGATGGGTACGGATCGCGCGGGTGCCATGGGCATAGGCCGCGCGCAGGGAAAAGTCCGCGCGACGGCGGACATCATTGGCCGTCCAACGGGCTGCGCTATCGGCCCCAGCTGCCGTCAGCGCGCCCATGAAAGTGCCGTCGGGGTTCGGGCTGCGGGGCCAGATATGGCCTTTGTCGAGATGGGTGTGCATGTCGACAAAGGCAGGCAGCACCATCGCACCACCCATATCCACCGCCAGCGGTTGCGGGCCGCAGAGTGCGCCATCCGCGATGG
This sequence comes from Rhodobacterales bacterium, assembly GCA_031430315.1. Classification (GTDB taxonomy): domain Bacteria; phylum Pseudomonadota; class Alphaproteobacteria; order Rhodobacterales; family Rhodobacteraceae; genus JAJNPS01. The sequence continues at coordinate 14,496 of JANPBI010000240.1, forward strand.
AAATCTCGGTCCGGAGCAAATCCCCTTCTTGCCCCAGGAGGCAGGCCGGAACCGTGACGTTGGTCAGCGTCACTGGGCCATGGGGAAGGTGCAGGAAATCCGTCATTGCTCGCGGCTCAGGGCTGATTCATGCCATTTGTGCAGGAAGAACCACGAGATGAGCGTGGTCGCGGCAAAGATTATCACGCCGACCACAGCGATCATGATCAGGGCCGCGAACATGCGTGGATAGTTGAGACGGTAGCTGGCCTCAAGGATGCGGAAGGCAAGGCCCGACCCCGATCCGCTGATCCCCGCGACATATTCCGCGACGATGGCGCCGATCAGCGCCAAGCCACCGGCGATGCGTAGACCGCCGAGAAAATAGGGCGCCGCGGAGGGGAGTTGCAGGAACAGGAGCTTTTGCCACCAGGTCGCGCCATAGATTGCATAGAGGTCACGAAGGTTGCTGTCGGTCGATTTGAGGCCCAGCGTGGTGTTCGACAGGATCGGAAAAAACGCCACGATCCAGGCGCAGATCAGAACACGCGCCAGAGGGTCTTGGACATAGATGAAGATCAGGGGCGCGATGGAGACGATGGGTGTCACCTGCAAGACGACCGCATAAGGAAAGAAAACCAGTTCCGCGAACCGGCTTTGCGTGAAGAGGATCGCCAACAGGACGCCTCCAACGACCGCAATGCCCAGCGCCATGAAGGTGATCTTCAGCGTCACCAAAAGCGAGGCGAACAGCATCGGATAATCCGCCAGAAACCGCGTCCAGACCTTGGCGGGTTCAGGAAAGATCATGCCCCGCGTCTGGGTGCTGTTGGAAAACCAGTTCCAGCCGACGATCGTCAGGATCACCACGGCCAAGGGCAAGGCCCAGCGTGCCACAGCCTCGATCCGGCGGTTGCGGGCACGGCGGGCCTCGTCGGCGTCAAAGACGGGGTCAGAGGTGGTCATTTGTCTGGTCCCCGATGGAAACACGCAGCGCGTCCGACACGACATGGGTGTGGGCAGCATAGTCGGGCGAGGTGCGAAATTCCATGTCGCGCGGATAGGGTGCGTCGATTGTGATCTCTTGCACCACCCGACCCGGCCGCGCGGCCATGACCACGATCCGGTCGGACAGGAAAACGGACTCGAACACGGAATGGGTGACGAAGATCACCGTGCAGCCGATCTTGTCCTTCAGCGCCAAGAGGTCGTTGTTCAATTTCTGGCGGGTGATTTCGTCCAGGGCGGCAAAGGGTTCATCCATCAGGATCAGGCGCGGGTTGGTGACAAAGGCGCGCGCGATGGAGACGCGCATCTTCATGCCGCCCGACAGCTCACGTGGGTAGGCATCGTGGAATTTCTGCAGCCCCACCAGCTCCAAAGCGGTCGCGATCCGCTCCTCGACCGAAGCAAAGGATTGCCCGCGAAGGCGAAACGGTAGCCAGACATTCTTGGCCACCGTCGCCCAGGGCATCAACGTCGGTTCCTGGAACACCACGCCGATATCGCCCCGGTCATGCGCGCCGGTCCAGAGGATGCGGCCGGTTGTCGGGCGCAAGAGACCGGCGATGAGGCGCAGGGCGGTCGACTTGCCACAGCCAGACGGGCCTAATAGCGACAGGAAATCGCCCTCGTTCAAGGTCAGATTCATCCCGTCCAACGCCGTTACCGTACCGTTGAACACCTTGGAGATGCCTGCCATCTCCAGCAGTTTCGGGCGCTGGCCCAATGGCAGGATGTGGCGTGGTAAAAGTGCGGTCATGCGCAATCCAAAAAACGCGGGGGCCGCCTGACGACCCCCGCGATGTGCGATCAGATCAAGGGGTCACTCGGCGGGCTTCAAGTCCAGCCCGACACCCTTGTTGACGAATTGCAGGGTGTAGGACGCCTTCCAGTCAAGGCCATCAGGCACCGCACCAACCGCCACCATCTTCTTGTAGAAATCTTCAACCTTGGCATCGGTCATCGCCCCGGCACCCATCGTCAGCGCATCGCCGGAATACACGATGCCATGTTCCTTCATCGTCGCGATGCCGTAGGCGATTGCTTCATCCGACATTTCCGGATTGTCTTTTTTGATCATCGCATTGGCGGCACTGTTGTCGCCATAAAGGTAGTTGGTCCAGCCGATGGCCGACCCGTCGACAAAGCACTGCACCACCTCGGGGCGGTTGGCAATGCTGTCGGCCATGGTCTCGATCGTGGTCGAATAAGCGGTGTAGCCGGCATCGGCAATCAGCCATGCGTCAGGCTTCACACCGGTTTCCTTTTCAAAGAAATAGGGCTCAGACGACAGGTACCCCTGCATCCCCCAGGTCTTGTTCGCAATCAGGGGCGCTGCCGAAAAGGTATAGACCTCGCGCTGTTCGGGCTTGAAGCCGTAGGCCTGCACCATCCAGGCCCAGAAAGTCAGCACGCCCCCGTCCGAGATTAGCACCTTGTCCAGTTTTGCCAAATCGGCAAATGAGGCAGCGGCACCGGGCCAGGTGACGATAACTTGCGGATCCTTCTGGAAGGACGACGCGACGGTCACGATCGGCAGGCCCTCTTGCACTGCAGAAAACCCGTCGAGGGTCGATCCGCCCATGCTGAAGTCGATCTGTCCCGCGATCATCATGGCGCGGTTGTTCACCTGCGGTCCGCCCGGCACGATGGTGACGTCCAGACCGCAGGCCGCATAGGTGCCATCTGCCACGGCCTGATAGTAGCCACCGTGTTCAGCTTGCGCGACCCAGTTGGTGCCAAAGGTCACGGCAGTGTTCTGCGCCAGCGCGGGCAGTGCGGAAAATCCCGTCAGCCAAAGTGCTGTGGTGCCCAGAAAGCGGACAGAAAGGGTCATCGGCGAGCTCCTGTTGATTGATCGATTCTTTGGTTGCTAGGGTAAGTCACGGTCCGGGACTGACCAGTCGTGTGACACATTTTTTGCCTGAGTTATGGCGGTTGCTTCCATATTCAGCGCCAGCGACTGCGCCGTGCAACGATTCTTGCACATTTATTGCGCGAGGCGCACAGAAAATGGTTGCAGTCTGGTGACTGTGTCAGAACCTGATGAAGACAACCGATCGAGATGGGGCCGCTGATGAAATCGTTGACACCTCAGTCGATTCGCCCGCCCTTTGCCGCCTATGCCCATGGCGTGGAAGTACCTGCGGGGGCGCGGCTAGTCGTGACGTCTGGGCAATTGGGGCTGCGCGCCGATGATACACTGCCCGACGGCGCGCAGGCACAAGCCGAGCAGTGTTTTGCCAATTGCGGGGCCATTCTGGCCGAGGCGGGGATGGGGCCGGCCGATGTGATCCGGATCAACGCCTTTGTCTCCGACCGCGCGCACATGGCAGGCTACATGGCGGCGCGGGATGCGTGGCTGTCCGGGGTCACGCGGTTGCCCGCCTCCACACTGGTCATCGTGTTGGGATTCACGCGACCTGAATTTCTGGTGGAGGTGGAAGCAACGGCGGCGCGCATCGACTAGTACCCCGTCATTTCCAGATAGCCGCGCCCTGGATGGGTGCCCACCGCAAAAACCGGGCCCTCCCAATAGGGCACCGACGTTGCCATCCAGGCGGCGTGGTTCAAGGGCGTGATTGTGACCGAAAGTCCCCTGGCAGCGACGTCGATCTGCCAGTCTACCGGGATATCGCGATCCGCGACCCGCGCGGTACGGAGCGGCGTCATCACCAATGCACCATTTGGCAGAACTTCAACCGTCCCGTCCGGAGCGATCCAACTGGCGGCGGTGAAATCGCCGCGCGTGTCGCGCATTCGGTAGCCCATCAGGCGCGTGCCATCGTCCAGCATCAGTGACAGCCAGTCCCAGCCGGTCTGATTGTCCGACAATGGCTGCGAGGACCATTCGCGGTCAAGCCAGCCCTGCCCAGTGACTTCCACCGGACCAGAAGGCACCTCGATCTTGCCCGCAACCTCATAGAAAGGCTGCGAATAATAGTGGCTGGCATGGCCATCGCGGGATTTGACCGAATAGCCGTTGTCGCCATGCGCGACCAGGGGGCCGCTTGCCTGCAATATCAGGTCATAGCTGAAATCCATGGCGCGTGCCGTCAGGTTGATGCGGTCCAACGCATCCTCAGCATGCCCCGCCAGAGAGGTCATTGCCCACTCGTCAATCCAGGCCTGAAACGGCACGGCGACCACACCCGCCTGGCCCACCCCGCCCCGCGCCAGGCGTTCGGCGACGTGATGCGCGGTGGAGGTCGTCAGGGCGGCATGGCCCATCCAAAGCGTGGGGCTGTCCCAGCCCTCGCCGCCCCCGGGTTCAAGCGCCGTGCGAAACAGCGTCCATTGAATGCCGTATTGCGCGCCGTCGGCACCCGTGAGGCTGGCCGTCAGATACCACCATTCGATGCGAAAGGCGTCATGCGCCCCGTGATCGGCGGGAAAGTCAAACCGGCCAGCGGCGTCGGGCAGGGCAAAGCCCTCAACCGCCGTGCCAAGGCCCGCGAACCCTTGGGCCCCGGCGCGTGCGGCCAACATCCCGGCCACGCCGCCCAGAAACAGACGCCTAGCCGCGTTCATTGGCAAACATCCTGAGAAGGGCGGCTGGCGGCATGCGCGCCAGTCGCAACGCGGGCCACAGCGCCGCAAGGCCTGCGGCGGGCAAGGCGGTCAGCGCCAGCCACAGCCAGTCAGCGGGAAACAGCGCCAACGGCAACTGCCAGCCAAAGGCGGCCACGTTCAGCCGCGCCACCAGCGCCCAGGCCAGCGCCAGACCCAACGGGATCGCCAGGACTAGGACCAGCATCGCCAGAACAAGAATGCGCGCGAACTCGATCCCAGCCAGCCTGCGCCGCGTCAAACCTAGTGCCCAAAGCGGCGCAAGTTGCGGCAGGCGCAGTTCGGCAAGGGTCATCAGGCTGGCGAACAGCGCAACGGCGGCGACGCCCAGCGTCAGCACGTTCAGCGCATCAGTGACGGCAAATGTGCGTTCAAACACGTCCAGCGAATAACCTTTGATGTCGGCCTGCGCGATCACGCCGCCGTCGGGCAGGGCATGACGCGCGGTGATTTCCTGCGCCAGCGCCGCTGCCTTGTCCGGCGCTATGCGCAAGCCGTAGCGCAGATGCGTCGCATCCGGAAAGCGGCTGTCGAACAACAGCAGACCCAGCAGGGCCTGCGGCTGTGGATTGCCATAGTCGGAATAAATGCCGCCGACAGGCAGGTCGCCCCCCGGCAGTGCCACGGGGTCACCCAGTGCCAGGCCCGCGCGGCGCGCCAGTTGTTCATTGACCAGTGCCGCCTCGCCTTGTGCGACACGGTCCCAAACGTCAGGAACGGCGTCCAGAAGCGGCCAGTTGTCACGATAGGTCGCGTGATCGGCGATGCCGTATACCTCGCCCGGCAGCCCGTTCAAGGTCGCAGGGACCGACCGGATCGGCAGCACCGCATCAACACGCGGGGTAACCCAGGCCAGGATCGTGTTGGCCTCGGCCTCGCTGCGGGTCGTGAGGTATAGCTCTGACGCCAGCCGCTGATCCAGCCAGCCGGTGAACGTCTGGCGGAAGCTGGCAACCATGGTCCCGACGCCGACATTGCTTGCCAGCGCCAGCAAGAGTGCCATCAGCGCCAGCGACAGCCCAGGCACCTGTTGCGCGGTATCCGCCCAGAACCATTGGCGCACTGGACCGCCCCGCCCGCGCCCCAGTCGCTGGACGAGACCCCCGACCAGCAACGGCAAGACCAGCGCTGCCCCGACCAGCAAGGCCGCCAGCAGCGTAAAAGCTGCCGGAAGGCCCGACCCGACCAGTGCGATGACTGCAGCCAGCGCCAGCAGCAGGGCCCCGAGCGCCCCTTGCCAGGCAAGCCGTTTGCTAGACGCACGCGCCCAAGCGCGCGGCAGCGCTGGCGCCAGCACGGGCATTGTCGCCGCCTGCCACAGCGCCAATCCGGCCGCAGCGAGCGTGCCGCCAAAAGTCAGGGCCAGTGCGGCCAGCACCCAGCCGGGCCGCAGGGTCAGGCTTCCCGGCACATCGGCACCGTAAAGACCGCGCAGCGACCCTGCCACATCAGGAAGAAGGGCCGCTGCCACAAGATATCCCAGAGCGACGCCCGCCAGTCCTGCGACCAGCGCCAGCACCAAAAGCTCGGCGAGCAAAAGGATCACCATCTGCGTCATCGGGACACCCAGCGCGCGCAAGGTGCGAAAGGTTGACCTGCGCTGTTCAAAGACCAGCCCGATGACCGAATGCGCGATGAAAAGCCCAACGACAAAGGCCAGCGCCCCAAATGCCGTCAAGTTAAGGTGAAAGCTGTCGGTCAGGCGCGCCAGTCCACCGTCCCCGGCGGGGGCGACACGGTCAAGCTCCGGTACCACCGTCGCCAGGGGCACCAGACCAGCGGGTGCATCGGGGTCGAGCACCAGATGGCTGATCGTGCCGGGCCGGCCCAGCAGCCGCTGCACCAGCCCGATATCGCCGATGGCGGTCATGGGTGGCAGATCGTCCATCGCGAACAGCTTCGGCAGGTCTGCGTTATTGAACCGCGCTGCCGTCTCGGGATTGACGATGAGCAGCCCTGCAGGGGCGAGGACCTCGGCCATGCCCGGCCCCTTGCCCGCGCCAATCGGCGCAGCGCCTTTGGGCATGGTCAATGGGTCGATCCCCACCAGAGAAAGGCCCGTCGGCGTGTGATACCCTTCGATCACTGGCGACACGGCCCAGCCCGCGCGGCGCAACTCGGCAAAACGAGACGCGTTGATCGGTGCGGCGTTGCGTCCCACCAGCCGGTCGAACCTGTCGCGTCCAAGCAAGCCCGCCGCATCGGCATAGGCGGCACGCGCCTCGGCATTGATCGCTTGTACGCCCGACCATAGTGCTGTGGCCAACGACAGGCCGATCAACAAGAAAACCAACTGCAACGGCCGCCTGCGCCAATGCGAGATCAGCGTGCCGAGAACCACGCGGATCATGCCTGCGACTGCCCCATGACAAGCCGCATCTGCCGGTTCAGCCGCGCCGCCTGGCGCTGCGAATGCGTGACCAGTAACAGCCCCGCCCCCGCCGTCGCCACGAGGTCCAGCATCAGGGTCAGGACCGCATCGGCATTGGCCTCGTCCAGGTTTCCCGTCGGCTCATCGGCCAGAACCAGCGCTGGACGCGCGGCCAGCGCCCTTGCGATGGCCACGCGCTGTTGCTGGCCGCCGGAAAGCTCCTCGGGGTAGCGGTCCAAAAGTCCGTCCAGTCCCATCGCGCGTGCAAGATGTGCGTTCCAGTCAGGGCTGTTCCGCCCCGCGAGGCGCGCTTGCATAGCGATATTCGCCCCGGCATTCAGGGACGGGATCAGGTTGAACTGCTGAAAGATCAGCCCGATCCTGTCGCGCCTGACCGCCGCACGCTGGCTTTCGGACATCTCGCCGATTGCCGCACCGTCCAGCAAGATGGTCCCCGCGTTGGCGACATCCAATCCTGCGGCAAGGTGCAACAACGTGCTTTTACCTGACCCGGATTCACCGACCAGCGCCAAGCTTTCGCCCTGGTCAAGATCAAGGTCGATACCACGCAACACGGCCAGGGGTCCCTCGCGCGTCGGGTAGGTCTTGGTTAGGCCTCGGATCGTCAAGAGCATGGCGCGCCTTATATTTGCAAGTGAAAGCTAGCGCGTTCCCAGACCGAACACAGGGGTACAACTGGTCGCAGCATTGCAAGCGATAAGGCGGAATGTCGACATACAGATCCTTAACCCGAGGCGGGCGCACTTGTCAGGCCCAACGCCCGGCCAGCGTTGGAGGAGCGGTGTTACGCCTGTAATGGAGCATGGTAGTCGTGAGCGTGATAACGACAATTGCTTTCCAGGCACCTTGGCCCGCAAGAAAAGCAATAGCGCGGGACGATCGCCGCCGCCGCCAATGCGGTGCCATCCATGTCACCCTGTCGCACCCGACGACCGGGGTTCTGGCTTGAGATTGCGAATATTGCCGCAAAGCGCATGGCATCTTCATCCCGTTCCTCGCCGCGCCTGCCGCCGCCGCAGGGTCAGGTCCAGTCGAGCACGACCTTGCCAGACTGGCCCGATCGCATTGTCTGAAACCCCGTCTCGAAGTCGGCGACTTTGAATCGGTGGGTGATGACGCGCCGTACGTCCAGCCCGTTTTCCAGCATCGCGATCATCTTGTACCAGGTCTCGAATATCTCGCGGCCGTAGACGCCCTTGATGGTGATTGCCTTAAAGACGATGCGGCTCCAGTCGACCGGGGATTTGCCCGGCGGGATGCCCAGCATAGCGATGCGTCCCCCCATCACCATGGCCTCGATCATCTGATCCAACGCCTGCTGGTTGCCGGACATTTCCATGCCGACATCGAAGCCTTCGTGCATTTTCAGCCGCGCCATCACCTCGCGCAGGTCCTCTGTCTTGACATTGACCGGTGTGATGTCGGCGACCTCGGCGGCGAGTTTCAAGCGCGCCGGGTTCACATCCGTGATCACCACATGACGTGCGCCGACATGGCGGGCGACGGCCCCGGCCATGATGCCGATGGGACCAGCCCCGGTGATCAGCACATCCTCACCGATCAGATCGAATGACAGGGCGGTGTGGACGGCATTGCCAAGCGGATCGAGGATTGCGCCGATGTCGTCGTCTATCGCATCGGGCAACGGCACGACGTTGAAGGCGGGCAAGCGCAGGAATTCCGCAAAGGCCCCCGGCTCGTTCACCCCAATGCCGCGCGTCGCTGGGTCAAGGTGGAATTTGCCGGCACGGCTTTGGCGACTAAGCTTGCCGATCAGATGTCCTTCGCCCGAACAGCGCTGGCCGATCTGCAACCCGTCGACCAGCGCGCCTTTGGCGACGATCTCGCCCGCGAATTCATGGCCCGTCACCAGCCCGACCGGCACTGTCCGCGCCGCCCAGTCATCCCAGTTCCATATGTGAATGTCCGTTCCACAAATGCCAGTCTTGTGGACTTTGATTAGCACATCCTCAGGGCCGACCTCAGGGATCGGGCGGACCTCTGCCCACAGGCCGACTTCGGGTTTTGATTTCACCAGCGCCTTCATGGCAGTGCCCCTACTTGATGTCCCGCAGCAGAGAAAGCCGCCAGCGCCTCATCCAGATCAGCCCGCGTAAGGGCCGCGTTCATCTGCGTGCGGATGCGCGCACCACCTTTTGGCACAACAGGGAAGAAGAACGCCGAGACCATCACCCCGCGCTCATCGAGCGCTGCGGCAAAACGCTGCGCAAGCGGAGCATCGCCCAGCATCACCGGGATGATCGGATGTTCTCCCGCCAGAAGCCGAAAGCCCAAGGAAGACAGACCCTTGCGCCAATAACTTGCGTTCACGAACAAAGAGTCACGCAGGTCGTCTGCGGCTTCGATGATGTCCAGCGCGACCAAGGCCGCACCCACGATGGCGGGCGGCAGGGCATTCGAGAACAGGTATGGCCGTGCCCGCTGGCGCAATAGGTCTATCACCGGTTGCGGCCCCGCGATATACCCACCCAGCGCGCCGCCCAGAGACTTGCCCAGCGTTCCCGTCAGGATGTCGACCCTGACGCCGGCATGGGCAGGCGTCCCCCGTCCCTGCGGCCCAATGAAGCCGGTCGCGTGGCAATCGTCGACCATGGTCAGGCAATCGTGTCGCGCGGCGATGTCGGTGATCCCCTTCAGGTTCGCCAGATAGCCGTCCATCGAAAAGACGCCATCCGTCGCGATCATCACGAACCGCGCCCCATCCGTGCGCGCGGCAATAACCTGGCGTTCCAGGTCCTCCATGTCGCCATTGGCGTATCGGTATCGTTTCGCCTTGCACAGCCGGATGCCGTCGATGATGGACGCATGGTTGAGACTGTCGGAAATGACGGCATCATTTTCGCCCAACAGCGGCTCAAAGAGCCCGCCATTGGCATCAAAGCAAGCGGCAAATAGGATGCTGTCGTCGACGCCCAGAAACGCCGCAAGCCGCGTCTCCAGCTGGCGGTGCAAGTCCTGCGTGCCACAGATGAACCGGACCGAGGCCATGCCGAAGCCGTGGCTGTCCATCGCCTCCTTGGCGGCTGCCGTCAGACGCGGGTCGCTCGCAAGGCCAAGGTAGTTATTGGCGCACAGGTTCAGCATCCGCCGCCCGCCAATGGTGACATGCGCCCCCTGCGCCCCCTCTATCAGGCGTTCGCGCTTTGTCAGGCCCTCGGCCTCTATTCCGGTCAAGGTATCGCGGATATGGGTCAGGAAATCATTTTGGGTCATGGCGCGATTTGTACCGAGCTGGCCGCCGCCGTCAACGCCAGTCACGTCCCGCAGAAGGTGACGATAGGTGCAAGACCTGCTGGCGGGGGCAAGACAAAGGCTTCGCGTCCGGCCTCGGGATCGAAGGGGCGCTGAACCTGCGCCAAAAGACTGGTGAACGGCACTATGTCCCCCTCGGTCGCGGCATTCAGCGCAGCTTCGACATTATGGTTGCGCGGGATGACGGCGGGATTGGCGGACAGAATGCGCAAGGCCGCATCCGGGACCAGGCGCGCGCGCCAGCGGGGCAACCAGGCATGCAGCGCGGTCGGGTCGTTGAACAGGGCCGCGACCGCACTGCCATCCCCCGCCACCGCCCCTGCCAAGCGACGGAAAGTCAGCGTCCAGTCCGCCCCCTGCCCGTCCATCGCTGCAAGCAATCCATCCGCCAGATCGCCATCGTTTTCCACAGCCCCTTCCAGCCCCAACTTGGCGCGCATCACGACCACCCAGGCCGCGCAATACTGACCCGCAATCGCCCCCAACCGCTCGTTGGCAATCGCAACCGCTTTTTCCCCATCCGAGTCAAATTGCGGTAATAGCGTCTCGGCCAGTCGGGCAAGGTTCCAGGCCAGGATCAGCGGCTGATTGGCATAGGCATAGCGTCCCTGATGGTCGATCGAGGAAAACACCGTCCCCGGCGCGTAGGCATCCATGAAAGCGCAAGGTCCATAGTCAATCGTCTCGCCCGACAGCGCCATATTGTCGGTGTTCATCACGCCATGGATAAAGCCCACGCCCATCCATTCCGCAATCAGCCGGGCCTGCCGGGCGGTGACGGCATCGAACAGCGCAAGTGCAGGGTTGGGCGCATCTGCACATTCAGGATAGTGCCGCGCAGTCGTGTAGTCGGTGAGCGCTTTGAGCATCGCCTGATCGCCCCGCGCAGAAAAGAACTGGAATGTGCCCACGCGAATGTGGCTGGCAGCGACCCGCGCGACGACCGCACCCGGCAGGCCGCCTGCCTCGCGCCAGACCGTCTCGCCGGTGGTCACCACGGCCAGCGACCGCGTGGTCGGGATGCCAAGGGCGTGCATAGCCTCGGAGATCAGGTATTCGCGCAGCATCGGCCCCAGGACTGCCTTGCCATCGCCGCCGCGTGAAAAGGGCGTGCGGCCAGAGCCTTTCAACTGGATGTCCCAGCGACGGCTTTGAGGGTCGAGGTGCTCGCCCAAAAGATGCGCCCGCCCGTCGCCCAGCTGTGGGGAAAAACCGCCGAACTGGTGGCCTGCATAGGCAAGGGCCAAAGGCTCAGCACCTTCGGGCAGCGCAGCGCCGGAGAACCACTTCGCCGCGTTTTCGCGCAACGCAGCGACGTCCAGTCCCAGCGTAGTGGACAAGGGTTCGTTCAGCACCACCAGTTTGGGATCGCTTGCAATATCCGGGGCCTGCCGCAAGAACGCCCCCGGCAAGTCGCGCGCATAGGAATTATCAAAGCTGAAAACGGGGCGATCCATCGCGGGCGTGCCTTTCGGTGTCACTCAGGATATGGCGCTGCCCGACCCAAACGGCAAGCGTCAGGTCGGCACGACCCGACCCTGATCCAGCCGCACGACTCGGTCCATCCGGCTTGCGAGCTCAAGGTTGTGCGTGGCGATAAGGGCAGAAAGGCCGGTTGCCCGGACCACCGCCATCAGCACGCCAAAGACCTGATCCGACGTGCCGGGATCAAGATTTCCGGTCGGCTCATCGGCCAGCAGCAGGCGCGGGCCGTTGGCAAGCGCGCGGCAGAACGCCACCCGTTGTTGTTCGCCCCCAGACAGGGCTGCGGGCCGGTGCGACGCACGTTCGGCCACGCCGACACTGCCAAGGAGGTCCATTGCACGTTTGGTCGCCACACCCTCGGCCACGCCGTTGGCCAGCTGCGGCAGGAGAATGTTCTCCAGCGCAGAAAACTCGGGCAAGAGGTGATGAAACTGGTAGATGAACCCGATTTCGGCCCGCCGCATGGCAGTGCGGGCGCGTTCGGACAGATCCTTGACCGCCTTCCCGCCGATGGCAACAATCCCTTTGTCCGCCGTGTCCAGCAGGCCCGCTATATGCAGCAGCGTCGATTTGCCCGCACCCGACGGGGCCACAAGCGCCACCACCTCGCCCTTGGCGAGGGTCAGGTCTATCCCTCGCAGCACGCGGATTTCGGACGGCTTGCCATGGTTGTAGCCCTTTTCGACGCCCGCCAGCGTCAGCACCGCGTCACTCATAGCGCAGCGCCTCGACGGGGTTCATGCGTGCGGCGCGGCGGGCGGGGAAGAGCGTCACAATGAACGACAGGCCCAGCGACAGGGCAATCGCCGACGCGACGTCCCACCATTGCAGCTTGGCCGGGAGCGCGTAGATCTGGCGGACCGAAGGGTCCCAGATGTCGGTTCCGCTGATCCAGCTGACAAAGGCCAATATCTGGTCGATGTAGATCGCGAAAAGGCACCCAAGGATCACGCCCAACAGCGTGCCCAACAGCCCGGTGAACGCGCCACAGATGAAAAAGACCCGCATCACCGACCCCTCAGTCAGGCCCATGGTCCGCAGGATGCCGATGTCGCGGCCCTTGTTCTTGACCAGCATGATCAGGCCAGACACGATGTTCATGGCGGCGATCAGGACAAGGATCGACAGGATGACCTTCATCACGTTGTCCTCGATGGTCAGCGCGCGCAGGAACGCGCCGGAGCTGTCCTTCCACGTCCAGAGCAAGGCTTGCTGTCCTGCAGCGGCCAGCAGGGGTCCGGCATAGGCATCGATCTCGTCGGGTTTGTCGACCATAACCTCGAATTCATCCGCCAGGCCTTCACGGTTGAAGTATTCCTGCGCCTCGGCAAACGGCATGTAAAGCCGTGTGCGATCAATGTCATAGCGCCCGGCGGTAAAGACATACACGACCTCATAGGCTTTGACGCGCGGGCTGGTGCCGAACGCAGTCTTGACGCCATCGGGTGCGATGACACGGACGCGGTCGCCCACTGTCACGCCGATCTCGCGCGCTAGGCCCGATCCGATGGCGATGCCATCGTTGAACCGTTCAATATCGCCATATGCATCCGCCCCGATGCCGACGCGCGGGATGGTCTTCAGGTCCTCAAGCGACAGCCCGTAGACGTCGGCACCGCGCGTCCCTTGGGGTGAGGTGACCATCACCTGTCCCCGGATCAGCGGGGCCGCGCGGGTGACACCGGGCACCTTGGCCAGATCCACTGCGACTTCTGCATAGTTTGGGAATGCCTTGACGACCTTGCCTTCTGCGCCCGTCGTGCCCGCCGAATAGACCGAAACATGCGCATTGGTCCCAAGAATGGTATCCACGAATTCCGCGCGAAAGCCCGCACGGACCGCCAGCGTCACGATCAGCGCAAAGACCGCGAGGGTGATGCCGATCAGGCTGATCCATGTCATCACCGAGATACCGCCCTCGGTCCGGCGCGCACGCAGGTATCGCCAGGCGATCATGAATTCAAAACGCGAAAACGGGGCGGTCTGGGCCAAAGTTCTGCTCTTTTTTGTCGGCTCTTGATTGGCCCTCAGACTGGACGCAGCGGGGGACCGCGTCAAGGTCAGGACAGGCGGGCGGGATCAGTTGGCCAGCTTGCGGATCGCGGCCTTGGCATGGGACAGCCGAGCCTTGGCACCGAACATCCGCGAGGTAGCCCAGACCCCTTCGAGCAGCAGATAGATGCCCTCGGCCACTGCCACAGGATCGGCGTGGCCTTCTGTCGCCGCACGTTCGGTCAACACCACAAGCACCCGTTCCTTGACGCCCAAAGATGCCGCATGCGCAGGATGGGCAGGATCCACGAACTCGGCAGCTGTGCCCTGATAGGTGCACCCAAGGCAATGGGGCTGCAGGGCGATATCGACCATCGCGTCCGCATAGGCGATCAGTGGTTGGGGGCCGTCGGCGGGGGGAAGCCCCTTGGACGACGCGGCCTCGGCCTGGTTGATCCAGGCGACGATCAGATCGTCCTTGGATGGAAAGTGCTTGTAGAACGTGGCCTTGGCTACGTCTGCCTCGGCAATCACTCGGTCGACGCCGACTGCGCGATAGCCTTCACGGTAGAAAAGCCGACCCGCCACCGCAAGGATACGATCCCGCGCCGAGGGGGCGGCTTCAACTTTGTTTTCTGACTCACTTGACATGTAGACAGACCTGTCTGTATTACTTTTCCCAAAGTAGACGAACCTGTCTGTCTATATACATGGAGAGCGCAAATGAAAATAGGAATTCTGGGTGGCGGTGGCGTCGGACAAACGCTCGCGACCGGGCTGATGGCCAAGGGGCACGACGTGGTCATCGGTATCCGAGCCGTGACCGACGAGGCGCTGACGAAACCTCGACAGCAGGTCGTGTCACTCGCCGATTGGCAAAAGGCAACCGGTGTGCGCGTCGTGACGATGGGCGAAGCTGCCGCGCATGGCGAAGTTGTGATCAACGCGACGCATGGTCAGTCCTCGCTTGAGGCGCTGGCGGCGGCAGGGGCTGCAAACCTGAACGGCAAGGTGCTCATCGACGTCGCCAACCCGCTGGATTTCTCGGCCGGGATGCCACCCTTCATCGCAAAGGAATATGCCGGGCCAACGAGCCTTGGGGAACAGATCCAGGCCGCCTATCCCGACACCCACGTCGTCAAGGCCTTCAACACCATCGCCGCCGCTGTCATGGTCAATCCCGCCCTCGTGCCGGGCGCACACGACTTCATCCTCGCGGGCAATTCAGCCGAGGCCAAGGCAACCGTCGCAGGTATTGCGCGCGACTTCGGCTGGCAGCACATCCTTGATCTGGGCGACATTGTTGGCGCGCGCGCCTCCGAGGCGCACTTGGCACTTTGGGTCCGGCTGTGGACCACGACCGGGACACCGATGCTCAACATTCACGTCGCCAAGGCCTGACCAGTTGCGCGGTCCCGGCTAAATCACCGGCACCCGCCTAACGCGCCGCCCAAAACAGCCCGCGCTTGATCAACTCAGCAGGGGCGCCATGGTCGATGACATTCGCCTGATGGCCCAGCGCATTGTAGTAGACCCGGCCCTGCCCCCACATCTTGGTATAAACGACCGGCATCGCGACCGGGCCGTTCGGGGCATGCGGGCCATCGGCCACCGGAAAGTCGCAGACCGCGTGCACGCGGACCGCAGGGTCGATATGCAGGTAGTATTGTTCCGTCTCGACCTCGAAATCCCCGACCCCAGATACCAGCGGATCGTCCGAAGTTATCCGCACCCGGTAGCGCACCCCGTCATTGCCCGGATGCGCGACCCACTGCGATCCGGTCATGAATTGCCACAGAACCTCGGTCCGGAAACTGTCGCACATCCCGCCATGGCACCCCGCAAGGCCCACGCCCGATGCGACCGCCGATGCAGCATGTTCCGCCCGTTCTTTGGAAATCTCCGACATGGTCCAGACCGGCACGATCAGCGACAAGTCTGCCAGCACCCCCGGATCGTCAAAGCAGGCCAGCGTGTCGGTGACGGTGACGTCCATCCCGGCGTCCCGCAGCCAACTTGCGACAAGGGCAGCAACCAAGTCCGGTTGATGCCCGTCCCAGCCGCCCCATGTGATCAAGGCCTTGGTCATGCGTGATGTTCCTTTTGCCACAGGATTGTCGGTTTCGATGCGCAACGTCAATCCGGCGCCATGCGTTGGCCAACCAACACGGTTAACAAGCAGCTCAATGTCTGAAGGAAACGCGAGACGATGCGGGAAATCTATGGCGATACCATTGCGGTCATCCGGTCAAGCCCCGGCTATTTCCTGATGCTGACGGGCTTGTCCATGATGCTGGATTGGCTGGATGCCCATGAATCGATCATTGTCTTGATCGGCTTTGTCGTGACGGTTCAGATCTATCGCCACTTACTTTTCGCGCAACCTCTGTCGCTTGTCAGCCCCTTTCGCGGGGCGGGTTTTGCCAGCATCGTCAGGTTCGCGGTTGTTTTGGTTGTGTCGGTCATCCTGCCCGTGGCGATGATCGTCGCGGTCGCGTTCGGGCTCATGTCTCCCGAAGTGCTGACAGATGATTTCGAACGCTCGGCCAATATCTTCCTTTTCTTGTTCATACTGTCCTATGGCGGCATTCTGATCGTATTTGGCACCGCGTTGCCCGCAACTGTCGCTGGTGAAGGCATCTTTGCCAGCCTGTCGTTGGAACGCAGTCGCAAGACCGCGCTCGACATTGCCATCGGGCTCATCGCCGGTCCGGCCATCATCGGCGCTGCCTATTTCGCCGGGACCCAATATATGACCGGTTCGATCAGCTATGAGCTTGACCTCAGCCGCCTGCGCCCGTTGGTTCCTGCCGAACTTGCACTTGCCGTCGCCATTGACCTGGCCTCTACCCTGCAGTCGATCCTCGTCGCGGTCGTCCTCTGCCATGCCTACAAAAGGGTCATGCCACGGCCCGAAGCAGAGCGTCTGGTGCAGGTCTTCAGTTAGAACCGCTGCGGCGGTTCCGGCCGGTTCTGCACGACATCCTCAATGGCAGCCATCAGGTCCGGCGTCATCGCCGACTTGCGGTCCAGCGCGGCCAGATTGTCGGTCAGCTGTTCTAGCCGCGACGCCCCCAGGATGACCGTCGATACATGCGGGTTCTGCAGGCACCAGAGCAGTGCCAGATGATGGATCGGCATCCCCGCTCCGTCGGCAATCTTGGCCAGCGCCTTGACCTGTTCGACCCGGCGGCGGCCTTTGGGACCTTCGATGATGTCGCGCAGCCATTCATAACCCTTCAGCGCAGCGCGGCTGTCCTGCGGCACGCCGTCATTGTATTTCCCGGTCAAGAGGCCCGAGGCCAGCGGTGACCAGATCGTCGTGCCAAGCCCGTAGGTGTCATAAATCGGGGCGTAATCCTTTTCGACCTTTTCCCGTTCGAACAGGTTGTACTGCGGCTGTTCCATCGTCGGCGGCGTCAGGCCGTCATGCCGCGCCACCAGATGCGCCTCGGTGATCTGCTGGCCGGACCATTCGGACGTGCCCCAGTACAGAACCTTGCCCTGGGCGATCAGGTTGTGCATCGCGCGCACAGTTTCCTCGATGGGCGTATCCAGGTCGGGACGGTGGCAGAAGTAAAGATCCAGATGATCGACCCGCAGGCGTTTCAGCGCCGCATGGCAGGCCTCGGTCACGTGCTTGGCTGACAGGCCGCGCTGGGTCGGTTTCTCGCCACCCCAGAACACCTTGGACGACACGACATAGCTGTCGCGGCTCCAGCCCAGTTCGTGGATCGCTTGCCCCATCACCATTTCAGAATTGCCCGCCTCGTAGCCTTCGGCATTGTCAAAGAAATTGATGCCGGCATCATAGGCCGCCGTTAGCAGCGCCTTGGCGGGGGCCACGTCCACCTGCTTGGCAAACGTTACCCAAGAGCCAAAGGAAAACTCGGACACCTTCAGGCCCGATTTGCCCAAGCGACGATAGTCCATGAATGGCTCCAATTCTTTGCCTATGGTTGTCAGGTGGTCTACAAGGGCGAAAGATCAAGGCATATTGCATCTTGAGCCTTCGCTTTTGCAGGACCGTGTCGGGCACCAGGGCTCTGTGTCAGACCCCGGCGTAGATTTCGGCGACCTTTGCGACGGCGGCTTCGGCGGACATTTCCGCGCTAACCCCCGTCTTGCGACTGGTCAGTTCCACCACACCGTTCGCCAGACCGCGCGGACCCACCGTGATCCGCCAGGGCAGACCGATCAGGTCCATGGTCGCAAATTTTGCCCCTGCCCGTTCATCCCGGTCGTCATAAAGCGGCTCTAGCCCCTCGGCCATCAGCGCCTTGTAGAGCCCGTCGCAGGCCGCATCCGTGCCCGCGTCGCCCTGCTTCAGGTTCACGATGCCGACCGGGAACGGCGTGACACCTTCGGGCCAGATGATCCCCTTGTCGTCGTGGCTGGCCTCGATGATCGCACCGAGCAGGCGGCTGACACCGATCCCGTGCGAGCCCATTTCCACCGGCACGCGCCCCCCGTCGGCAGTGACGACCGTCGCCCCCATCGGTTCGGAATACTTGGTGCCGAAGTAAAAGATCTGCCCGACCTCGATCCCCCGCGCCACTTTGCGGCGTTCTTCGGGGATGGCGTTGAAGGCGGCCTCGTCGTGCGTCTCGTCGGTGCGAGCGTAGAGGGTAGTGAATTCCTTGCAGACCGCCGCGACCTGCTCGCGGTCGTCGTAGTCGACCTCGCGGCGCCCCAGTTTCAGTTCGGTCACGGCGCTATCAAAGAACACCTCGGACTCCCCTGTCGCGGCCAGCACCAGGAATTCATGCGTATCCTCGCCGCCGATGGGACCAGAGTCCGCCCGCATCGGGATCGCGGTCAGGCCCATCCGTTCATAGGTCCGCAGGTAGCTGACCATGTGGCGGTTGTAGGCGTGGAGCGCGGCCGCCTTGTCGACGTCGAAGTTGTAGCCGTCCTTCATCAGGAACTCGCGGCCCCGCATCACGCCGAACCGCGGGCGCATCTCGTCGCGGAACTTCCACTGGATGTGATAGAGCGTCAGCGGCAGGTCCTTGTAGGACGTGACGTGGCTGCGGAAGATGTCGGTGATCATCTCTTCGTTGGTGGGGCCATAGAGAAGGTCGCGCTTTTGCCGATCCGTGATGCGCAGCATTTCCGCACCGTAAGCGTCGTAGCGGCCGGACTCGCGCCACAGGTCGGCGGGTTGCAGGGTGGGCATCAAAAGGGGGATGTGGCCCGCGCGCTCTTGCTCCTCGTTCACGATCGCTTCGATCCGCTTCAACACGCGCAGACCGAGAGGGAGCCAGGAATAGATCCCCGCCGCCTGCTGTTTGATCATCCCGGCCCGGAGCATGTAGCGGTGCGAGACGATCTGCGCCTCGGCGGGGTTTTCCTTGAGGACGGGCAGGAAATAGCGGGTCAGACGCATGGGGAACCTTTTGGCGGAACGGGTTGGGAGGGGTTTATGCGACGAGGCGGGGTCAGGCAAGGGTAGGTTTGGGAGGGGGCGTGAAGA
>JANPBI010000241.1:0-28802 GCA_031430315.1 Rhodobacterales bacterium
CAACCTGATCTCCGCCCTGCACAAATCGGTGCGAGGATCAGACCCGGACGCAGCCCTTTACTGGTTCGCCCGGATGCTGGAAGGCGGTGAAGACCCAAGGTTTCTCGCCCGTCGCATCACCCGCATGGCGGTCGAGGATATCGGCTTGGCCGACCCGCAGGCGCAGGGCATCTGTCTGGACAGCTGGCAGACTTATGAGCGCCTTGGTAGTCCTGAAGGCGAGCTCGCGCTGGCGCAAGCGGTGGTCTATCTGGCGCTCGCCCCAAAATCGAACGGCGTCTACACCGCCTACAAGGCCGCCCGTGCGACCGCGCGAGAGACCGGCAGCCTGATGCCCCCGCATCATATCCTGAACGCCCCGACCAAGCTGATGAAGGGCTTGGGATATGGTGCGGGCTATGCCTATGACCATGATCAGGAAGACGGCTTTTCCGGTCAGAACTATTTCCCCGATGGCATGAAGCGCCCGGTCCTCTATGCCCCGCTTGAACGTGGCTTTGAGCGGGAGTTGAAAAAGCGTGTGGACTATTTCGCCAAGCTGCGGGCGCGAAAGTACCCGCCTGACTAGACGTGCTGCGCACCGTTGACCTGAATTTCTGTGCCGGTCACATAGCTCGACTGGTCCGAACACAGAAACCAGATCACATCCGCCACTTCCTTGGTCAGTCCCAGCCGCCGCAGCGGGATGTTCTTGACGATCTCGTGTGTGCCCGGGGACAGGATGGCAGTATCCACCTCGCCTGGGGCGATGGCATTCACCCGGACGCCCAGCGGGCCGAAATCATGCGCCATTTCTCGGGTCAGCGCCGCCAGCGCCGCCTTGGACGTCGAATAGGCCGCGCCTGCAAAGGGATGCACCCGCGATCCCGCAATGGAGGTCACGTTGACGATCGACCCCTTTGCCGCCACCAGTTCTGCCTGCAGACCCCGCGCGAGGATCACAGATGCAAAGAAATTGACATGGAATACCTGCCCCCAGGTTCGCAGATCGGTGTCAAGCGTCGACAGCCGCGCACCCCCCGGCCCCTTGGGACTGATGCCCGCGTTGTTGACCAGCGCATGTACCAGGCCGCCTACCTTGTCCTTGATCGTCTGGATGGCCTCGATCGTCTTGTTGGGGTCTGCAAGGTCGATCTGGATGTGGTTGTCCTCACCCCCCGGCCAGGGACAGCGCGGATCAAAGGGTTGCCGCGAACAGGTCAGCACGCGCCAGCCTTCTGCCCCGAAGCGTTTGACCGTGGCATGGCCGATGCCGCGGCTGGCACCCGTCAAGACAATGGTCTTCATTTCAGCCATGCATGATCTCCCTTGAAAATACCTTAGTAATTTTGTCGGGCAGCGACAAGGCGATCCATGCTTGGCAGGTCGGGGCAAAGGCGCTAATCGGGACATCACGCCGGAGGCCAGCAATGAAGCAGCAGACCCTGACCATGCAAGACGCAATGAATACTGCCAAGATGCTTTCGGAGGCGCTGCCCTATTTGCAACGCTACGGCGATGCTGTCGTTGTGGTGAAATTTGGCGGCAATGCCATGGGCGACGATGCCGCGATGGCGGAGTTTGCACGCGACATCGTGCTGATGCGACAGGTTGGCGTGAACCCGGTCGTGGTGCATGGCGGCGGGCCGATGATCAACGAAATGCTGGAAAAGCTGGGCATCAAGTCGACCTTCGTGCGTGGCAAGCGCGTTACGGACAAGGCCACCGTGCAGGTGGTAGAGATGATCCTGTCGGGTCTGGTGAACAAGCGTATTGTGCAGGCGATCATGGACGCCGGGGGTCGCGCGGTCGGGATATCCGGCAAGGACGATGACCTGATGGTGTGCGAGGTCGACGATCCGGAGCTTGGCTTTGTCGGCCGCCCGGTTGAGATGAACGTGCAGGTTCTGCGCGATCTTTACACTGCCGGGATCATCCCCGTGGTGGCGCCGGTTGCGACGGGGATGGCGGACAACGAGACGTTCAATGTCAATGGCGACACTGCGGCGGGCGCAATTGCCGGGGCGCTGCAAGCGGACCGGTTGCTGCTGTTGACGGACGTCGCGGGCGTCAAGAACGCCGCAGGACAGGTGATGACCCAGATCACGCCCGAGGAAATCCGCCAGATGACGGCAGATGGCGTGATCGCGGGCGGGATGATCCCCAAGACCGAGACCGCGCTCAAGGCACTGGCCGAAGGGGTGCGTGCGGTCACCATCCTGGATGGGCGCATTCCCAATGCCTGTTTGCTGGAACTGTTTACCGATCACGGTGCGGGCAGTCAGATCCGTTCGACCGAGCCTCGGGTAAAGCCGCGCGTCCGAAGGTAGGTTGCAGACCTTTTGTGCACGCCGCGCAGGCGCAGATGCGCAGCGGAACCGCGTCGACAAGCGGCATCGCGGGACGTAGGCTCTTGACCGGAGGTGCGCGCGGTGGAACATGAAGTTGCGATCAGGCTTGGGGTGTTCCTGTCACTCTTTGTCGTGTTTGCGGCCCTCGAGTCCTATGCACCTCGGCGCGTGCCAACCTTGCCGCGAGGTGGCCGGTGGGTGACCAATATAGCCTTGACGGTTGTGAATACAGCGGCGCTGCGGTTGCTTGCGCTGGCGATGCCGCTTCTGGCGATCGGAGCGGCGACCGACGCGGGCAGGTTGGGATGGGGCTTGTTCAACCTGCTGGACTGGTCGCTTTGGATCGAAGGATTTCTGGCCATTGTCATCCTAGATTTCGCGATCTGGGCCCAGCATTGGTTGACGCATAAGGTCCCGCTGTTCTGGCGTTTTCACCGTGTGCACCATGCGGATCGCGACTTTGATGTGACAACCGCCATCCGGTTTCACCCGGTGGAAATTGCTGCGTCGATGGGGCTGAAAATAGGGCGGATTTATCTTTTGGGGCGCGGCGCGGTAGCCGTTTTGGTGTTTGAGGTGCTGTTGAATGCAACGTCGCTTTTTAACCACGCTAACTTGGCCATTCCTGCCGGGGCTGAGCGGGCGCTGCGGCGGGTCCTGGTAACGCCCGACATGCACCGGGTGCACCATTCCGTGCTGCGTGCTGAACATGACAGCAATTTCGGATTTGCCCTGTCGGTCTGGGACAGGTTGTTCGGGACGTACCGTGCGATGCCTGCTGGCGGTCATGACAAGATGATGGTGGGACTAGAATGGCAAGACGACGGCCCGACGCGACTGGGGTGGAGCTTGTGGCTGCCGTTCCGCTGACACCGGACGCGCTGCAAGCACGACTTGCCCCACATCACCTGACGTTGCTGGGGGGATTTTCGTGCGACAATGAGCCGTCCTTGCCCAAGGGTACGCGGACGCTGATCCTGATCGGCCCCGGCGGTCCGAGCTATTGGGCGCATGTGCAAAGCCAGCAGGAATGGGTACAGTATGTAGTGCAGCGCTTGCCCGACCCGGTTGACCGTTGGTCACGCCGGGTAATTGGCGGGATTGCCTGCGACATCGGGGCCAACGCACTGTTTCCCTTCGGCGGGCCACCATGGCATCCGTTTCAAACCTGGGCGTTACGGAGCGGGCGGGCCTGGGAAAGCCCGGTATGGTTGCTGGTGCATGCGGATCAGGGTTTGATGGTCAGCTTTCGTGGAGCGCTGGCGTTGAAGGAAGTGATGGATCTGCCGGTTCCAGAGCAACGGCCTTGCGACGCCTGCGCCAAGCCCTGCCTGACCGCCTGCCCGGTGGGCGCGCTGACTGCCGAGGGGTATGACGTGCCACGCTGTCACAGCTTTCTGGACACCGCGCCGGGGCAGGACTGCATGGACCAAGGTTGTGCTGTGCGTCGCGCTTGCCCGCTGTCGCAGACCTATGCAAGGATGCCTGACCATTCCGCCTATCACATGAGGCAGTTCCATAAATGAAGCGGCTGATCCTGACGCGCCACGCAAAATCCAGCTGGGATGACCCGCTGACGCCCGACCACGACCGCCCCCTGAACGAACGCGGCAAGGCGGCGGCGGCGGATCTGGGGCAGTGGCTGGACAGCCGGGGATACGTGCCGGATGAGGTGCTCTGTTCGGACGCTCTGCGGACCCGCAAGACGTGGTCGGGGATTGCGCCCGCGCTGCCAGGGACGCCGGTGCTGGAGTTGAAACCGGCGCTATATCATGCGGGGCCGGACGTGATGTTGGCGGTGCTGCGGCATGCGATGGGGAAGACGGTCATGATGATCGGGCACAACCCGGGCATCGCGGAGTTTGCGGGGCGGCTGGTGGCGCAGGCGGTGCCCAATCCTGACTTTGCCCGCTATCCGACCGGGGCGACGCTGGTGGTGGATTTCCTGGCCGACAACTGGGCTGATGTGGGGTTCGGGCAGGGGGCTGTCGTCGATTTCGTGATCCCGCGTGAGATCGTCGCCTGAGCCTGTCCCGACTCGGGACGCTTTTTATATCTCATGAAAGCAATGGGTTATGGCGATGGATTTAACGCCTTGTTAACTCTTGACCTTGATCCGGGCGATGGAACCGGCGGAGGCTTGCTTGCGGTGCGGGCTGGTTTGGGGCATCTGTTCCGACAACAGATCAGATGAAGAGGCGATCCCATGGACTATGGAAAATCCGGCAACCCAAAGCTTGGCAAACACGAGCCGCAGAACAAGGAAGGCGACAAGGGGCCGAAAAAGCCGGTTAAGGCGGCGCGGCCAAGCAAGGAAGAGCTGCTGGCGCGAATGAAGGCGGCGCTGGAGGAGGCCAAGAAGGGCTGAGGTGCCTCGCGGGACGACGGTCACGAGCACTTGGCAACCGTCTTATGCTTCGGCCAGCTCTCCCTGCAACATCGCCTTGAACGCAGGTCGCGACTGGCAAAGGTTGAGCCAGTCCTGCACCGACGGAACCCCCGATGTCAGAGTTGGATGACCCTGAGCATAGCGCAGGCATTCCGCCAGATTGACGTCAGCCGCGGTAAAGCGATCGCCAACCAGATATGGATGCGCCCCGAGCAACTCGTTCAGGTGGTAAAGTGGGCGGCGCAACGCATCGGCACTTTTGGCGATCTGCGACCGTCCCTCCGCCGTACCGGCACCGCCGCCTTCGATTGTATTGAGAATCTCTCGGGCAGGGCGTTCAACGGATGTGGCAGAAAAGAGCGCCCACTGCTCCATCAACGCGGTTTCGGCGTCCGACTGCGGGCCCAGCATCCCGCCATAGCGACGGGCAATGTAGAGGGTGATTGCCAGGCTTTCCGTCAGGGTAAGCCCGTGCTCTTGCAAGACCGGAACCTGACCCAAGGGACTGACGGCAATGAACGCAGGGGAGGCCGTGTTCAGCGGGGCGTCCGGTACCATTGGGTCGTCAAGCCGGTCAGACTGGATGACTGGGACAAGGGTGAACGGAAGCCCAAGTTCGGCCAAAAGCCAAAGCGGGCGCGAGGCGCGCGATCGGTAGACACCGTAGAGAGTGATCATCTGCGTGCTTTCTCGCTTGCGCACCGCGTCCGGTCTTGGCCAACAGTGCCCGACATGGGCTTGCTCCCTGAGGCCTGCCTGTTGCTTTTGGCATCCGTCTCGATAGCATATTGCATATCTGGGACCCGGTCGATAGCGACCGATCCCGGGCGCCCGGTTCGTCCGGCAAGGCCGACCAACCGACCATCGCAAATCCCAACTCGTCGACACACCCATAAAGAAGGGCACTCCTTTCGGAGTGCCCCATGCCACCTCGCGGATGAAGACGGGTTGCGCCTTGCCGCCTCAGACCTCGACCTTCTCGCCCCGGCTGCGCCAGAGCGAGTAGAATATCCCTGCCGCCAGGATTGCGAAGGTGATCGCCAGCGACCAGTTTGCGGGGAACTTCTCCCAGCCCATCAGGTCGGCGAAGAAGACCTTGGAGCCGATGAAGATGAGCAGGATCGCCAGAGCATATTTCAGATAGTGGAAGCGGTGCAGCACGGCGGCCAGCGCGAAGTACAGGGCGCGCAAACCGAGGATCGCAAAGATGTTCGAGGTATAGACGATGTAGGGATCGGTGGTGATCGCGAACACCGCAGGCACAGAGTCCACGGCGAAGACGAGGTCGGCGAATTCTACCAGCACCAGCGCGAGAAAGAGCGGCGTCATGAAGCGCACCACCTTGCCGGTTTTGGGGTCAGGCTGTTGGACGAAGAAGTTGTTGCCATGCAGCTTGTCCGTCACCCGGAACCGCTTTTTCATGAAGCGCAGGATGAAGTTGTTGTCGAGGTCCATCTCCTTGTCCTCCATCACCAGCATCTTGATGCCGGTCAGGATCAGGAAGGCCGCGAAAATGTAGAGGATCCAGCTGTACTGCGCGACCAGCGTGGCGCCGAGGCCGATCATGATGCCGCGCAGCACGATGACGCCGAGGATGCCCCAGAAGAGGACCCGGTGCTGATACATGCGCGGCACTGCGAAATAGGTGAAGATCAGCGCGATGACAAAGACGTTGTCGAGCGCCAGGGTCTTTTCAACCACAAAGGCGGTCAGGTATTCGGCGGCGGCAATCTCACCCAACTGGTACCAGACAAAGCCGCCAAACGCGACGCCAAGCGAGATGTAGAGGGCGGAAAGCTTGAGGCTTTCGGCGACGCCGATCTCGTGGTCGGTCTTGTTCAGCACGCCAAGGTCAAAGATCAGAAGGGCGATGACGATGGCAATAAAGGAAAACCACAGCCAAAGCGGTTTCCCGAGGAAAAGAGTATAGAGCAGGATGTCCAATTACGGCCTCTTCGTTTGAGGAGCGCACGTGGGGGAGGGTCGTCAAACAACCATCGGGCCCCCGCCAGGTACGCTCAATGCAATCCGACATCACGACTTGATTGTCGTCAGAGGGGCCCGGCTTGCAGGCGGTATAGTTAACCATGTGAGCCAGGAGTTCAAGGGAGCGTGATCGCTTTGGACGAGGATGCGGGGCGTTTGCGGCGGAGTACTGCAAATCCGCCATGGAGGGCGGGTGTAAAAACGATAAGGCGCACCTTCCGGTGCGCCTGTCGGGTCTGGTTGGTTTGGGGCGTTTAGTGCCCGAGGATCTGGCTGAGGAACAGCTTGGTCCGGTCGCTTTTGGGGTTGTTGAAGAACTCTTTCGGTTCGTTCTGTTCCACGATCTGGCCCTGGTCCATGAAGATCACGCGGTTGGCGACGGCCTGGGCAAAGCCCATCTCATGCGTCACGCAAAGCATGGTCATGCCCTCTTGTGCCAGCTCGATCATGGTGTCGAGGACTTCCTTGATCATCTCGGGGTCGAGGGCGGAGGTCGGCTCGTCGAACAGCATGATGCGAGGCTTCATACAAAGGGACCGTGCGATGGCGACACGCTGCTGCTGACCACCGCTGAGCTGACCGGGATACTTCTTGGCCTGCTCGGGAATTTTCACCTTGTGCAGGTAGTGCATCGCGATTTCTTCGGCCTCGCGTTTGGGGGTCTTGCGGACCCAAATCGGGGCGAGGGTGAGGTTTTCGAGGATCGTGAGGTGCGGGAACAGGTTGAAGTGCTGGAACACCATCCCGACCTCGGACCGGACCTTGTCGATGTTCTTGAGGTCGCTGGTCAGTTCGGTGCCGTCGACGACGATCTGGCCGGACTGGTGTTCCTCCAGCCGGTTGATGCAGCGGATGAGTGTCGATTTGCCGGAACCAGAGGGGCCGCAGATGACGATGCGTTCACCCTTGTTCACCGTCATGTTGATGTCGCGCAGCACATGGAACGTGCCGTACCACTTGTTCATCGCGGAGATCTGAACGGCGATTTCGTCCGACACTTGCATTTTCTGGGCCTGGGCCATGGCTGATCCTTACCGGTGGTCGGTTTTGAGTTTGTTTTCGAGATACATCGAGTAACGCGACATCCCGAAGCAGATGATGAAGAAGATAGCTCCGACAAAGATGTAGGGCTCCCAGTAGATGCCCTGCCAGTCGGTGTCGGCACGCACGGCGGTGGTCACACCACGAAGGGGTTCCAGCAGCGCCACGAACGAGACGAGCGTGGTGTCCTTGAAAAGCCCGATGAAAGTGGAGACGATGCCGGGGATGGAGATTTTCAGCGCCTGCGGCAGGATGATCAGCCGCTGGGCGCGCCAGTAGTCGAGGCCAAGCGCGTCAGCAGCCTCGTACTGGCCACGGGGCAGGGCAGCAAGGCCCCCACGGATGACTTCGGCGAGGTAAGCGGCAGCGAAGAAGGTGACGAGGATCATCACGCGCAGGATGACGTCAAACGTGACACCCACCGGCAGGAAGTAACCCAGGATCAGCGAGGCGGTGAAAAGCAGGGTGATCAGCGGGACGCCCCGGATGAATTCGATGAAGCCCACGCAGATCGTCTTGACGATGGGCATGTCGGACTGGCGACCCAGGGCGAGCAGGATGCCCAATGGCAGCGAGAACGAGATCGCGGTGACGCCGATGATGATGGCCAGCATGAAGCCGCCGAATTCGTCGGAGTCGACGGAGCGCAGGCCGATCGGCAGATAGTGTTCCAGAACTCCCGTGACCGGGCCGTCGGCGAAGAGCCACCAGACGCAGGCCGCGAGGATGCCGAGGCTGGTGGCCATGGTGACGCCAAGTCCTGGGAGCAGCAGCCGGTAGACAAGCGCGATGACTACAAAGCCCAGCATGGTGACGACCGGCAACCAGATCGACCCGCCCCAGAGCAGGAAGAACGCGATTGCGGGGTAAAGGAGGGTGAACCAGAACAGTTTGCGTGGCGGGTGGGGGAAGAGGACCGGGGCAAGTGCGACGAAGAGCAAGATGAAGGCCAGCGTCGGTCGCCAGTACAGATCCTGCGGGTAAAAGCCAAAGATGAACTGGTGCCAACGTTCGCGGATCAAGGCCCAACAGGCACCTGTCGCCCCCTCGCCCGCCGCAGCGATGATGATCTGGCGACATTCTTGCAAGGAAGAGGCGTTCCAGACGGAATTGGCGAACCATGGGTAGAGCCAGCGCACCAGCATGATGACGACAAAGATCGCGACCAGCGTCAGCATACCGTTGAGCGGGGTGGCGAACAGGTTTTCGCGCAGCCATTTGACCAGGCCGCGCTCGGTCACGGGGGGCAACTGGGCGGGCAGCATTTCGGTGCGGTGAAAGGTATCGGTCATCTTAGCGCTCCTTCAACTGGACGGAGCGGTTGTAGAAGTTCATCACAGACGAGATGATCAAGCTCATCGACAGGTAGATGAGCATCATCAATAGCATGCATTCCAGCTCTCGCCCGGTCTGGTTGAGGGTTATGCCGCCAAGCGTGCCGCGCAGGTCCAGAAAACTGACGGCAAGACCGAGCGAGGTGTTCTTGGTCAGGTTCAGGAACTGGCTGATCAAGGGCGGGATGATCACGCGCAACGCTTGCGGCAGGATGATCAGGTCCATCGTGCGGTTAGGACGAAGGCCAAGGGCAAAGGCGGCCTCGGACTGGCCGCGGCTGATGGCCTGAATGCCCGCGCGGACAATCTCGGCGATGAAGGCCCCGGTATAAAGCGACAGCGCGATCAGCATCGCCATGAAGGAGTTCAGCACCAGGATGCCGCCCTGAAAGTTGAAACGGGTCGGCGGCTGGACGAGGTCGAAATGAAAGCCCATCGCCCAAAGCAGAAAGATGATGGGCACGAATAACACGAGCAAGCTTTGCCACCAGGTGGTGGGACGAACGCCGGTATCCTCTTGCACCGCGCGGGCGCGCATCACGATACGGGCGTTGACGAAAAAACTGATGATCAGGACAGCGGCAATTGCCCCAAAGGTAAGCCAGCCTGAAGGCAGCGGGTGCTCCAGCGTTGCCCATGGGATATATGTGCCACGGTTGGTGACCGCGACTGTGCCGCCAAGGATCATCGAGGCGGCAGGCTCCACCCCGTCGGCGATCATCTGGTCGGTTACCTTGAAGGCATTGGGCGCGGGCGTCAGTTCGCCCAAGGGGACGAAGATCACCAAAATCCACAGCAGCAGCGGGATGTTGCGGAAAATCTCGACATAAACCGTCATCAGGCGCGCGACGAGCCAGTTCTTTGACAGGCGCAGTACGCCGGCAGTGACGCCGATGATGGTGGCAAAGAAGCAGCCTAGTGCTGCAAGGATCACGGTATTGCTGAGGCCAACAAGTGCTGCGCGAAAATGGGTGCTGTCATTTGTATAGGCAATCGGCGGCTGGGCAATGTCATACCCTGCGCGCACCCAGAGGAAGTCATAGCTGAAGGCGCGGCCCTTGGCGGCCAGATTGGCGGTCACGTTGCCGTAAAGCCAGGACACGCCGAGAATAAACAGGATCAGGACCGCGACCTGGATGGTGATCGAGCGGAACCGCGTGTCGTAAACGAGCATAGAGAGCCGAAAGCTGTCTTTCGGCGCGTCGGCGGCAAGTGCCATGTGAAACCCCCTGAACCATCATGCGTTGTCTGGCGGGGTCTGACGCCCCTTGCATGATCGTCTTGTCTTGCAGTGACCGCCCGTAAGACGGCTTGGCGAAGAAGCAAGGGGCCCCGCAATGCAGGGCCCCCATGAAGTCGATCTTAGCGGAACGGAGCCGAGTACTGCAGCCCGCCCTGGGTCCAGAGCGCGTTCAGGCCGCGCGCCAGGCCAATGGGAGTTGCCGAGCCAATGTTGGCCTCGAAGATTTCGCCGTAGTTACCGCTTGCCATAATGGCATTCTTGGCAAAGGCGTTGTCGAGGCCGATCTTGGCACCCATGTCGCCCTCCATGCCCAGAAGACGCTTGATCTCCGGGTCGGTGGTCGATGCTGCCACTTCTTCGAGGTTGGCAGCTGTGATGCCTTTTTCTTCGGCGATGATCAGCGCGTTGAAGGACCAACGGACGATGTCACCCCAGTTGTTGTCGCCATGACGGACCAGCGGGCCCAGCGGTTCCTTGGAGATGATCTCGGGCAGGATGATGTGCTGGTCTGCGTCGGGGAAGCTGGCGCGAGTTGCAGCCAGGCCCGAGGCGTCGGTCGTGAAGGTGTCGCAGGCACCAGCCTGGTACTGGCGGTTGGCTTCGGCTTCGTCCTGCACGGTCACCGGGTTGTAGGTGATGTTGTTGGCCTTGAAGTAGTCGGCAAGGTTCAGCTCGGTGGTCGTGCCGGTGATGATGCAAACGGTCGCGCCATCCAGTTCCTTGGCGGACGAAACGCCAAGGTCCTTGCGGACCATGAAGCCCTGACCGTCGTAGTAGTTGACCGCGACGAAATCGAACGCGAGTTCGGTGTCGCGCGAGAAGGTCCAGGTCGTGGTCCGCGACAACAGGTCAGCCTCGCCCGATGCCAGACCGGTAAAGCGGGTTTCCGAAGTGAAGGGGACATACTTCACTTTTGCCGGATCGCCCAGAACGGCGGCGGCAACGGCCTTGCAGATTGCAATGTCAAAGCCCTGATAAACGCCATTGGCGTCCGGCGCGGCAAAGCCGGTCAGACCGGTATGCACGCCGCAAAGCAGTTCCCCACGTGCTTTGACGGCTTCAAGCGTAGCTTGGGCCTGCGCGGCACCCACGGTCAGCGCGGCGGCTGCCAGTGTGCCGAGAAATACGGATGTTTTCATTCTTACCTCTTCCTGAGTGACCGCCCTTTTGGACGGCGTTTTTTGAGCCCTGCTTTTACGGCAGGTGCGAAGACTGTTGGAGGAAGACCTCTCCCAGTGTCGGACAGTTTCCGCGAAAGCGCTTTGCGCCGTCAAGCGAAACCGAGGTATACCGAAATCATGCCTGCAAATCAGTCAATTAGCCTAGTTTTCGGGCAAGACTGCCTTGATGTTGTGCAGGCTTCGGTCGGATTGTTACCCGCACAATCGAAAGAATCGCTCCGCCTGCCGAAAATCGGCCTTGCGACGCGCCTCGGCATGGGCCGCTTCTTCGTCCACGCCCCAGAGTTCCGATTGCCACTTTTCGTCGATGCGGGCGGCGGTCCAGGCGGCCTCCGGGTCGATGAAGCGGTCTGTCACGGCAAGGGCCAGCACCAGTGATCCGGTGATCGCGATGAGGTCATGGGCGGCGACCATCTGGAACGGGGTCATCGCGTGCAGGCGTGCGGTCAGACGGTCAACGCTGGTCTGCGGCTGATCCACCGGAATGACGCCGGTGGTGACTGTCAGGGCCGCGCCGAGCGTCTTGGCGGACCAGTCCAGCAGCGGATCCCAGGTGGCATCCTGGCGTTTGCGCAGGGTCGGTTCCGCCCCGCGATAACACAAGTGATCGGTTCCGCCATAGGCCGCGAGCAGGGCCACGACCTCGTCGAACTGGGGGGTAACCTTGTCGATGGCGGAATTCGCTGCACGGGTGCAGGGCATCGTGCCGGGGTTGATCTTGGCGTCTTGGGCTTGCCATTCGACGGCGACCGCCTCGGCCATGGCCATTGTCGGCAGGATCAGCGGTGACTTGCTGGGGGTTTTCACCAGCCGAGCGTCCAGCCGGACGATGTAGCCGCCGTCGCAGGGTTCTGGCGTGGCGTTGGTCCAGAAACGCTTCGGGGCCCAGCCCGAACTCATCTGATCGTCTCGAAAGGGTCGGCGGGGACGTCGCCTTCCTTCCAGTCCATCAGCGCCCATGTGCGGGCCATATGTTCGGGCAGGGGGGCGGTAAAGGTCATTTCGGCCTTGGTGATCGGGTGCTGAACGGTCAGCATCCGGGCATGCAGGTGCAGCTTGCGGGAGATATCACCCCCTACCTGCGCGCCCCAGCCGTCGCCCATGTTTTCAGTGCTGGCGCCGCCGTATTTCCCGTCACCAGCAATGGGATGGCCGATTTCTGCCATATGCGCGCGCAGCTGGTGGGTGCGGCCCGTGACAGGCTCCAGCGCCATCCAGGCGAGGCGGTCACCCAGGAACCACAGGGTGAAATAGTCGGTATGGGCACGCTTGGCATCGGGGTATTCGGCGACCTTGGCGGGGTGGATGCAGATCATCTTTTCGCCCTCGCCGCCGCGACCATGGCCGGGGGCTTTCATAAGGGCATATTTGATCGAGCCCTTGCGGGGGTGCGGGACGCCCGCGACGACTGCCCAGTAAATCTTGCGCGCTTCGCGGTGGCGGAGCGCTTCGCTCAGGGCGCGGGCGACACGGTCGGTGCGCGCGAGGAGGAGGACGCCGGAGGTGTCCTTGTCCAAGCGGTGGACCAGTTTCGGCTTTTCCTTGTAGCCGAACTTCAGCGCCTCGGCCAAGCCGTCGACATGCCGCTCGCCCTGGCCGGAGCCGCCTTGCGAGGCGAGGCCGGGGGGCTTGTTCAAGACGATCATGTGCTCGTCTTTCCACAGGACCGCGTTCTGGATCATCTTGGCGTCGGCGGCACTGATCTTGCCACCGCCTTCCCGCACCGGGGGCGGCGTTTCGGGCAGCGGGGGCACGCGGACGGTCATGCCGGGGGCAACGTGATCGGAAGCTTTGGCGCGGGCGCTGTCGATGCGGACCTGACCCGTACGGCACAGCTTTTCGATCATCACTTGGGTCAGTTGCGGAAAGCGGCGTTTCATCCAGCGGTCAAGGCGCTGGGCACCTTCGTCCGCCGCTACTTCCAGATGCTGCACACCGCTCATGCTGTCACCGCGCGGACAAGGGCCATGCCAACAAGGACAGCCGCGATGGAGCCGGCGGTGGTGGCGAGGATGTAGGTCATCGCCGTGCCGGTATCGCCGCGCTGCCAGAGCGCGACGGCGTCCAGCGCAAAGGCGGAATAGGTGGTGAAGCCGCCGAGGATGCCGGTCATCAGGAACGGGGCGAGGCGGGGGGAGGCCTTGTCTGCGAGGAGGGTCGCGAGGATGCCCATGGCGAGGCAGCCGATCACGTTGACGATCAACGTGCCCGAGGGGAAACCGGGACCGAACGCACGCAGCGCAGCAAGGCCCATGACGTAGCGCAGGCTTGCGCCGATGGCGCCGCCAAGGGCGACGAGGGGGAGGGTGGTGAACATGGGCCGTCTATTTGCCGGAAGGGGGCAATTGTCAACCGTCAGGGGTCAGACGAGGGTTGTGATGATGGCGCGCAGGGTTTCGATCCCCTCGCCCTTCTCCGATGAGGTCATCACCAGTTCGGGGAAGGCAGCGGGGTGCTGGGCCAGGGCGCTGCGCACGTTTTCAAGCGTGGCGTCGCGGGTCGCCTTGTTGATCTTGTCGGATTTCGTCAGCACCACCTGAAATGTCAGGGCGCAGCGATCCAGAAGATCCATGATCTCTTCGTCCGCCGCCAGCACGCCATGGCGCGCGTCGATCAGCACGAAGGCGCGGCGCAGGCTGACGCGGCCCGACAGGTACTGGCGCAGCAGGGCCTGCCATTTGGCAACGATTGCGACCGGGGCTTCGGCATAGCCATAGCCGGGCAGGTCGACCATGTAGCGGTCGGTCCCCAGCGCGAAAAAGTTGATTTCCTGCGTGCGGCCAGGGGTGTTGGAGGCGCGTGCGAGGGTCTTGCGGCCGGTCAGCGCGTTGATCAGGCTGGACTTGCCGACGTTGGAGCGGCCGGCAAAGCAGACCTCGAGCCGATCCGCAGGCGGTAGTCCGGACATCGCGACGACGCCCTTGACGAAATCGACGGGGCCCGCGAACAGAAGGCGGCCCTTTTCGCGTGCCTCCAGATCTGGTTCAGGGGCGAGGGTGAAGGCGAGGGTCATAGCAGCACCGCCGGATCGTTCAGAGCGACCGCACCACCTGCGATGACCGTCGCATAGACGCCAAAATCCTGATGGCCATAGGCCGCTTGCAACCCGCCAAGCGTGTCGGCGTCAATTTGGCCGGTTTGGGGGTCTGCGCTGGTGGCCTTGCAGCGGGTGATGCGTTCCTCGATCCGCAATGTAGCGGCGCCCACAGTGATCTCTCGCCCGATCCAGTCGAACTCGGCAAAGGGGGCAAAGCCCTCGAGCCAGAGGTTGCCGCGCCAACGGTAAGGGGAAAGATCCTTGTCCATGTGCGCTGAAAGGTCTGCAAGCGAGGACATCGACAGAATCGACACCGAGGGAAATTCGCTGTCGGTCATGCCACGCCCGGCGGTGACGATGCGGGCGGGCTGGGCGCGGTCGGGCGGGTTCAGGGGGGTAACCCAGTCGAGGAAACGGGGCAGATCGGCGGCATCGTCGGGACGAAAGGTCAGCGCCTCCCGGTCGGGATGGGAAAGGTGGACGGTGGCGGTCGCCTCGTCCAGCTTTGCCGCGATCGCCATCAGGGCCGGAGCTTTGGAACCGCGCGCAAAGTTGACACAAGCGTTCCAGCCGTCTTGCAGGTGTGCGGCGTCATGCGCCACGGCCCAATGGCGGTCCCATGGCAGGCATTCGCCCGACGTCAGTGTGACAGTGGCCAAATCTTCGCGGCCATGGCTTTTGATCGGGTGGCGGTTGATGCGGACCAGCCGTCCCGCCGCCTGGCCCGTCATTTCTTGCGGCCGGTCGGTTTGGTGCCTGTCGGGGCGCCGGTCTTGTTGGCGGCGGGCTTTGGTACCGCCGGTTTCGGGGTCGGCCTGGGAGCGGCAGGCTTGGGCGCTGCAGGTTTGGCCACGGCGGGTCTGGACCGCGCGGGCAGCGTTGCGGTCAAGGATGCCCCTGCAGCGGCAGGCTCTTTCTTTTTGAACCCGTTCCTGATGTTGCCAA
Organism: Rhodobacterales bacterium; assembly: GCA_031430315.1. Classification (GTDB taxonomy): domain Bacteria; phylum Pseudomonadota; class Alphaproteobacteria; order Rhodobacterales; family Rhodobacteraceae; genus JAJNPS01. The sequence continues at coordinate 15,487 of JANPBI010000241.1, forward strand.
AGATGTCAGGCCGGTGCCCGTGGCTGCGCATGATCAGGTATTGCTGGGTGAAGGTGATGGTGTTGTTGGTTATCCAATACAGCACCAGACCCGACGCAAACCCGCCCAGCATGAACATGAAGACCCACGGCAGATAGGCAAAGACCTGTTGTTGCACTGGGTCGGTGGGCGCGGGGTTCAGCTTTTGCTGCAGCCACATCGAGATACCGAGCAGGATTGGCAAGACGCCGATGAAAACAAGGTGCAGCAGCGTACCTGCGGCGGGGGCGTCCCACGGCAATAGCCCAAAGAAGTTGTAAAGCGACGATGTGTCAGGCGCGCTGAGGTCGTTCAGCCAGCCAAAGAACTGCGCATGACGAAGTTCGATGGTGACAAAGATCACCTTGTACAGCGCGAAGAAGATCGGGATTTGCGGCAGGATCGGCAGACAACCCGCCGCCGGGTTGATCTTTCGTTCCTTGTAAAGCGCCATCATCTCTTTTTGCATGCGCTGCTTGTCGTCGCCGCAGCGTTCCTTCAGCGCCTCCATCTCGGGCTGAAGCTCTTTCATCCGGGCCATCGAGACATAGGATTTGTAGGCCAGCGGCAAGACGAGCAGTTTCAGAACGAAAGTCAGGGCGATGATGGCCAGACCCATATTGCCGATCAGGTGATTCAACCAATGCAGAACCGCAAAGATCGGCTTGGTCAGGAAAAAGAACCAGCCCCAGTCGATGCTGTCGATGAAACCGGGAATGGGGGCAAGGTCGGGATCGGCCTTTGATCCGAACAGACCAGCCCAGAAGCCGGGCTGATTTTCGTATCTGCCGATGGTTTCCCATTCCTTGGCCCCGGCGAAAAGGCGGGTCGTTGCTTTGCCGCTGGCCCCGGGGGCGATGGCCATGACGGGTTGGCGCACCTCGGCCTGGTAGATGTCGCCTTGCGGGACATGTTTGACGATGGATTTGTAGGGCTTGCCCTGTTCGGGCACCAGCGTCGTCATCCAGTAGTGATCGGTAAACCCGACCCAGCCATCGGTGGTGGCGTCGATCACCTCGGCCGGAAAAGTCTCGGTCGGGTCCACCGGCAGTTCGACGACATCCGCGTAGTCGATCTCTTCGAGGGTGCCATCCGTGCGGCGGACCACACCTTCGTGGACCACGAAAATGTTTTGCAGTTTCGGCAGGCCGTGACGGGCAAGGATGCCGTAAGGTGCAAGGCGGGCCTCGGTCGTACCCTTGTTTTCGACGACATCCGTCACGGTAAACAGGAAATCGGCATCGACCGCGATGGTGCGGGTAAAGATCAAGCCGCGGCCATTTTCCCAGCGCAGCGTGACGGGCTCGTCCGGTGACAGGCGGCCGCCGCTGGCGATCTTCCATTCCGATTTCGGTCCAGGGACATCTTCGGTGGTCAGACCGGTGCCGGGCAGCCAGCCAAAGACCGCGTAATAGGGCTGGGTCTTGCCGACCGGCGACAAAAGCGTGACGTTGGAGGACCCTGCGTCAATGGTCTCGCGGTAGGTTTTCAGCGACAGATCATCGATGCGCCCGCCGGTCATCGAAATCGACCCTGCCAGTTTCGGCGTGTCGATGGTCAGGCGCGGGGCTTCGGCAGGCAAGGGTTCCGACAGGGCGGCGGCATCGGTTGCGGGTTGGCCATCCGCCGCAAGAGGCGCCGTCGCATCCCCGACTGCCGTAAGTCCGGGATTTGCCGGATCGGCGGTGATCTCGGGAGGGGGAAACATGAAGAACCAGACGACGATCACCAGAAAACTGAGGACCGATGCCAGAATGAGGTTCTTGTTCTGATCGTCCATGTATTGGTTCCACCGCTGCCGTGATCGAGACAGGGTGCTTCAACGATAGGGGGCCGCAAAGGTCAAGCGGTTTTGGCGACGCGGGGCCGCCTTGGGACACAAGGCATTGCTGTTCGGCGGGCGTTCGCGTCAGGCTGGTTGCAGGCGTCACAGGGCCTGGTTGGCGATGCGAACCGCCTTGACGGCCTGCGATTGCTGGTGACGGATCCATTCGGGTGTGTCGTCGAACGGCATCGGGCGCGCGATTCCGAACCCTTGAACATGTCCGCAGCCCAGCTGGGCCAGGATGGCGTGCTGACGGGGCGTTTCGACCCCTTCGGCGACGGTGTCGAGATCCAGTTGTTCGGCCATGGACAGGATGGCCGACACCATCTGCTGCTGGGCACGGTCCTCGTCCAGGCGGGCGATGAAGCTGCGGTCGATCTTAATCCGGCTGACCGCAAAGCGGCGGATATTGGCAATGGCGGCCTGTCCGGTGCCAAAGTCATCGAGCTCGATCCGGCAACCAAGGCGCGACAAGGCCGCAACGTTGGTGACAACGACATCGTGGTCCGCATCCGCGACGACGGATTCAAGGATCTCGACTGACAAGCGGTTTGGGGACAGGTCAAAGCGGTCCAGCTCCCATTTCAGCTTGTCGACAAGCTTGGGGTTGCGCAGTTCCACGCCGGAAAAATTGATGCCGATGGCGGGGATCGCCAAGCCAGCCTTGTCCCAGCGAACCAGCGCACCCAAGGCGTGATACAAGATGACCTCACCCAGCCGTTCGGTCAGGCCCGCCTCTTCAATCAAGGGTAGGAATTCCGCGGGGGCGACAAGCCCGCGTTCGGGATGGTGCCAGCGGGCCAGCGCCTCGAACCCGGTGATGGCTCCGGTTTCGGTGGACACTTGCGGCTGAAAATAGGGGACGATCTGGCCGGTATCGAGCGCAGTTTCCAGTTCTTCGCGAAAGGCGTCACGGTTGGCGCGTTTCTGGGTCATGTCGGGCGCATAGGCGCGGATCGCGGCAGGACCGTTGCGGCGCGCATCCTCTGCCGCCAGAGATGCGGCGTCAAAGAGGGATTCGGCGCCGGGTTCTGGGGCGCGGGCCGACAGGCAGAACCCGACCGAGGCCGTCACATGGACGCGCAGTCCGTCCAGGCTGATCGGGACGGCCACCGCCTCTTGCAACCGGGTTGCGATCTGCACCATGCTTTCCAGGTCGATGCGACGGGTGGGGGCCAAAGCCACGGCAAACCCGCCGCCTTCGATCCGCGCGATGATGTCACCGCCCCGAAGGGCACCGATCATGCGATCGGCACATTGCGACAGAACGTCTGTCTTTGCAGCGCGGCCATGCCGGTCCAGCAGGCGATCCGCCTCGTCCAAAAGAACGACAAGGCAGGCAGTGGTGCGGCCAGTTTCCGCCTCGGTCTGCAGGATCGCGCCCATGGCCGAAATGAGTTGCGGACGCTGGATCAGGCCCGACAAAGTGTCCAACTGGTGGATCTGGGGCGTGCCGGGACGGATTGCCCTGGCCAGAGCCACGAAAAAGGGAACCCCGACGGCCAGTGCGACAAGCACCTTTTCCCCGCCATACCAAAAGCCGGCCAGCGTCAAAGCGGGAAGGAAGACCATAAGTTCGGGCTGACGGGTCCAGAAGGCAATGCCTTGCAACCGCATCCAGACCTTCTGATGGAACCGGTGGTGCATCTGTCGTCTCCCTGATCGCGGGGCCAAGCCGGAGTGCCCGGACAGAGGATTGGAAGACAAGCCTGATTGCTTCGTTAACGCTCATCCCGAAGTTGCGTCGCATTTTCATGATCTTGCACCTTGGGTTGTACCGTCCCTCTTTTGACTGCGGGCAAACCCCTTGATCCAACGCAGAGGCGTGGTACGGTTTTTGGTATTCTTCGACCTGCCGTTTGAACCGAAATTTGGAGTTTGCCGAAGGACCACCTTATTTGTTGTCGCACCACGGCGGGTATTGAATTTGCCGACGAGGTTGGAACCTTGCGTTACTTGGCGATGCCGGAAAACGAACCAGCCACCGCCCGGCGCACCAGATCAAGCTGAAGCCCTGGATCGATGCCGTGACGCAGATGGCCGAGACCGGGATCAATCCCGTTTGGGGACATCCCGAAAGTGACGTGCTGTTTTTCGTACATGGTTACAACACAACATGGGCCCGACCGACGTGCTGCGGCGTCACCGGCTGATCCGCAAGGGACTTGAGGCGCAGGGCTATCAAGGTGCGGTGGTCAGCTTTGACTGGCCATCTGGACAGCAGGCGGCGGCCTACCTGGTCGACCGCGAAAAGGCGGACCGCAGCGCCTATAAACTGGTTGCAGGCGGAATCGAGCCGTTCGTAACCTACAATGATCCGCTGAAATGTGATGTTTCGGTCCATCTGCTGGCGCATTCGATGGGGGCCTATGTCGCGCGCGAGGCGTTTGACAAGGCCGACGATGCTGCCGGACCCAGTGCCAAGAACTGGTCGATCGCACAGCTGATCTTTTGCGCAGGCGACGTGTCGGCGGACTCCATGGGGCCGTCGGATGCCAGCAAGTCACTGTATCTGCACGCCGTGCGCTACACGAATTACTACAACCGGCATGACGCGGTGCTGAGTGTGTCCGGCGCAAAGCGGATCGGGATCTCGCCACGGGTCGGTCGTATCGGTTTGCCCGCCAATGCGCCGTCCAAGGCGGTGGATGTTGATTGCAGCGATTACTATGACGCGCATCGAGACGAGTTTGACGCCGTGCCAAACAAGGACCATGCCTTTTATTTCTCGGACAAGGTCTGGCTGAGGGACCTATTTGAAACGATCAAGGGCGACCGTGACCGGTTGGCCTTTGACACCAGGACAATGGAGGGTGGGCGGTTGCGGCTGAAAAAGCCTTAACGGCCCGCATCGTGGTCCGGATCCGAGCCGGGCACCGGATCATAGCCTTGGCCGCCCCAAGGATGACAGCGACATAGCCTGCGGACCGTCAGATAGCCGCCCTTTGCGCCGCCATGTCTCGACAGGGCCTCCATCGCATAGGCCGAGCAGGTCGGCTGAAACCGGCAGCCATGCCCGACCCAGGGGCTGAGGACCAGACGATAGGCGCGGATCGGCAGGGCGATGAGATGGGCAAAGGGTGTCATGGGCGGGTCCGGTGGACCGCACGCATGGCTCCGGTCAGGTCAGAGACAAGGTCGGCAAAGGGTCGCGATACCGTGGCCTCGGGGCGCGCCACAAGGACATAGTCCCAGCCCGGTTGCGCCAAGGTCGGCATCACCTGGCGCACCAGGGCGCGCAAACGCCGCTTGGCCCGGTTGCGCAAGACGGCATTGCCGATCTTTTTCGACGCGGTATAGCCAACGCGCACTCGGGTATCCGTGTCGCCCCGCGAACGAGCCTGCAGCAGAAATCCGGTTGTGCCCTGCCGTTTGGCCGAGGCGGCGCGCAAAAAATCGGCGCGCTTGGCCAGGATTAAAAACGAAACCGCCGGACGCTGGTCGGGCGGTGCGGCATCGCTGCCCTGGCCCTGTGCGTCCGGCGGTGTCATCTCATGACCCCGAATGGTTGGCTGAACCGGCCCTAGGCCGACAGCTTGTGACGGCCCTTGGCGCGACGTGCCGCAAGCACAAGCCGACCACCTTTGGTGGCCATACGGGACCGAAAGCCGTGGCGGCGCTTCCGCACCAGGTTCGAGGGTTGAAATGTGCGCTTCATCGCGGCTCTCCATCGTTGCGGCACGCAAAATCCCGGATGGATTCGACGCCGCGCTATTCGAAGGCTGTCCTTTACGGGGGCTGCCGGACCAAGTCAATTCCGCATGGTCAGGTTTTTTCAGGCTCAGGCGACCAGGCACTAACCCGGAGAGCAAATTGTGTGCATTCGCAGGCAGGCGCGCACGAAAAGGCGTTGCCGTTATCCCGGGAACTGAAACATCGCAAGAGATGCGCAGAGTTTCCAGGGCCAATTGTTTCATTTCGTCAGCGGCGTCGCCACAAATCCCGGCAGATGATCAATGTGGCGTGAGGGGGCTACGTTCAAAGCGCGGAAAGGTGCATGTCTGGTGCCTTCGTCGATCGAGGATCCGCAAATGCCTGCCATGCCTGTCTTTTCCAACCCGCTTTGGCGCAAGGTGCCGATCCTTGTCGTGCTGGCCGTGGCATTGGTCGGGGCCTTTACCTTGCGCGACCATCTGAGTTTTGCCGCCCTTTCCGACAATCGCGAGCGGCTTTTGGCCCTGCGGGACGCTCATTACCTTTGGACGGCATTGATCTTTGTGTTTGCTTACATCGTGATCGTGGCCTTCAGTCTGCCTGGGGCGACCGTTGCAACGCTGACCGGCGGATTTCTGTTTGGGGTCTTTCCCGGCGCGCTGTTCAATGTGGCGGCAGCGACCCTCGGCGCGATAGCGGTCTTTTTGGCAGCGAGGGCCGGGTTCGGTGCAGCGATGTCGGCCCGGATCGAGGAACGCGGCGGAGCCGCCGCGAGGCTGCAGGCATCCTTGCGTGAAAACGAATGGTCGGTGCTTTTGTTGATGCGGCTGGTGCCCGCGGTTCCGTTCTTTCTGGCCAATCTGATCCCGGCCTTTGTCGGGACGCGGCTGTGGCGTTTTGCAGTGACAACTTTTGTGGGGATCATTCCGGCGGCGATCGTCTATACGTCGGTTGGTGCCGGGCTGGGCGAGGTCTTTGCCCGGGGTGGGACGCCGGATCTGAGCGTGATCTTTACGCCTGCCGTCCTGTTGCCGCTTCTGGGGCTGGCTGCTTTGGCCGCGCTGCCAATTGTCCTTCGCACCGTGCAGAAAAGGATCTGAGACATGCTTAGCCGCCTCACCACGGATATCTGCGTGATCGGCGCGGGGTCGGGCGGTTTGTCGGTCGCTGCCGGGGCCGTGCAGATGGGCGCGCGGGTCGTGCTGATCGAAGGTGGCGAGATGGGGGGCGATTGCCTCAACGCGGGTTGCGTGCCGTCCAAGGCGCTGATCGCGGCGGCCAAGGCGGCGCATGCGATGCGGTCAGGCGCGGCGTTCGGGATTGCCCCGACAGAGCCGGTGATCGACTACGGCGCTGTCAAGGATCACGTGGCCCGGGTGATTGCAAAGATCGCACCGGTGGACAGCCAAGAACGTTTCGAAGGCCTTGGCGTGACCGTGATCCGTGGCTGGGCGCGGTTTACCTCGGACCGGGAGGTCACGGTCGGCGACCAGGTCATCCGCGCGCGGCGGTTTGTCATTGCGACGGGATCGCGGCCCTTTGTGCCACCGATCCCGGGGATCGACACGGTACCCTACCTGACCAACGAGACGATCTTTGCCCTGCGTGAACGGCCGGGCCATCTGATTGTCCTGGGCGGAGGACCTATCGGGATTGAAATGGCGCAGGCGCATCGGCGGCTGGGATCCGATGTGACCGTGGTTGAAGCGGCCAAGGCGCTTGGCAAGGATGATCCCGAGACAGCGGCGGTGGTGCTGGCAGCCCTGCGCGACGAGGGGGTCGTCCTGCACGAAGGCCAACCGGCGGTGCGCGTGTCGGGCGGGCCGGGGGGCATCGAGGTTGTCTTGGGCAACGGCACCATGCTGACCGGCACGCACCTTCTGGTCGCGGCGGGGCGGGCAGTGGCACTGGACCGGCTGGAACTGGACGCGGCAGGGGTGGCCCATACCCGCAAGGGGGTCACGGTCGGCCCGAATTTGCGCAGTTCCAACCGGCGGGTCTATGCCGTGGGGGACGCAGCAGGTGGGCTGCAGTTCACCCATGTGGCGGGGTATCAGGCGGGCGTCGCGGTCCGTCAGATCGTCCTGGGCCTGCCGGCCCGCACATCGACACATCACATACCCTGGGTCACTTTTTCCGATCCAGAACTGGCGCAGGTCGGCCTGACCGAAGCAGAGGCGCGCAAGGTTCATGGCGATGCGCTGTCGGTCCTGCGGGCCGAGTTTGCCCACAATGACCGCGCTCAGGCCGAGGGAAAGCCTGCAGGGCTGGTCAAGCTGATGGTGGTCAAGGGACGACCCGTTGGGGTCAGCATCGTGGGGACCCAGGCGGGTGAGTTGATCGGGTTATGGTCGCTGGCGCTTTCGGCACGGATCAAGCTGTCTGCGATTGCGGGGACGGTGCTGCCCTATCCCACCTTGAACGACATCAGCAAACGCGCTGTGAGTGCCTACTTCTCGCCCAAGCTGTTTGAAAATCCCTTGCTGAAACGTGTCGTGCGCCTGGTGCAACGCTTCGTGCCTTGACCGCGCGGCTCAGCCAAGCGACACAACAGACCGCAACGAAGGACATCAGGACAGTGGCGGGACGAGGCGGTTTTTTCAGAACGCTGTCAGGTCGGTTCCTTTTGCTGACCGTGGCCTTTGTCATGCTTGCCGAAGTGCTGATCTTTCTGCCCTCCATCGCGCGGTTCCGCTATGACTTTCTGGCCGAACGTCTGAAGATGGCGCAGATCGCGGCGCTGACGCAGCTTGCGACCGAAGACATGATCATGCCTGAACTTGAAGCCGAACTTTTGGCCAATGCGCAGGTCTACAACGTTGTGCTGCGCCGGGACGAAGTGCGCCAGCTTGTCCTTTCCTCGCCTGTCCCCGGCGAAATTCATGCCGATTATGACCTGCGTCAAGCTGGCCCCTGGGAGCTGATCCGAGACGCGCTGGCGAGCCTTTCTGATCCGCAGAACCGTTTCATCAGGGTGATCGGCAACCCGGTTCAGGACGCGGGTGAGTTGATCGAAGTAACAATGGACACCAAAGATCTTCGGTCCGCGATGCTGGATTACGGGCTGCGCATCTTGTTCTTGTCAGCGTTGATATCGGTCGTGACGGCGTTTTTGCTGTTCTTATCGGTGCAAAAACTGCTGGTCTTGCCGATCCGCCGCGTGGTGCGCCATGTCCAGGCCTATGCAGCGGCCCCAGAAGATGCCCGCAGTGTGATCGTGCCGTCTGCAAGCATCGACGAGCTGCGCAGTGCTGAAGAGGCGCTCCAATCCTTGCAGACCCAGATGACCGGGGCTTTGCGCCAAAAGGAACGGTTGGCGCAACTGGGATCGGCGGTTGCCAAGATCAGCCACGACCTGCGCAACATCCTGACCACGGCGCAGCTTTTTGCCGACCGTCTGGAAAACAGTGCCGATCCGGTCGTTGCGCGAGCGGCCCCCAAGCTGATCGGGTCGATCAGCCGCGCGGTGTCCTTGTGCGAAGCCACACTGACCTTTGGCAAGGCCGAAGAAGCCCCGCCGCAATTAAAGAGGCTGCTGCTTCATCCCCTGGTGGACGAGGTGGTCGAAGGCGAAAGCCTGGGTCGGGACGGCAAGATCGCCTGCCTGATCGACATTGCGCCCAGCCTCGCCATCACGGCCGATGGCGAGCAGCTTTACCGAGTCTTGGGAAACCTGGCGCGCAATGCCCGGCAGGCGATCGAGGCGACCGGACAGCCGGGCACCATCGAAATCAGCGCCGGCGAAGATGAACAGGAATGGTGGATCCGGGTTGGCGATACCGGCCCTGGCTTGCCACCCAAGGCGCGCGAGCATCTCTTCACCGCCTTCCAGGGGGGCACCCGCAAAGGCGGGTCCGGTCTGGGGTTGGCAATTGCTTCGGAACTGGTGCGCGGCCATGGCGGGCGGCTGGATCTGGCGCGCAGCGATGCCGACGGTACCGAGTTCATGATCCATCTGCCCAAGCCGAACGATGGTCACGTCGGAAACTAGGCCGTTTTGGCCCTTGCAATGGGCCCGTGGCGGCGATACATCGCCCGACACTGTGGACCCGTAGCTCAGCTGGATAGAGCATCAGACTACGAATCTGAGGGTCGGGCGTTCGAATCGCTCCGGGTTCACCAGTTTCCCTTCATCGCGACGGGCAAATCGGGACCTCGGCTCGGGGGGTTGTCTGCATAGCCGTCCAGTGGCAGGCACATTGGCCTGTCGGCGGTAGTCCCGGGAATGGCAACTCAAGGTCGGTTATGACCATTCACATGCGTTGCAGACTGGATTGTGCACGGGCGGAGAAGGTCTCTGATCGGCAAGGACTTGGGCATAATCGTGTGATCGGATGGTTATTGTCCACCTTCCGAGCAGGCGGCCTGTCGAAAAAGACAGCTATCTCGAGGGCAATAAATCTAGTATAAGTTTAGATGATGGTGGTTTAGTAAAACTTCTTTCGGACATTCGAGCGCCTGCCTTTTCGCAATTGACGACTTTGGCTGGTTTTATGAAGGCTGCCTTGCGGCTTTTTGAAAGTGTAAGTGGTATCGTTTGTGATGAGTGCTCTTTCGAACTCCGAGATCGCCATATTGCGTTCTGTCATGGTCGCGGTCGCGCCTGCCGAAGCCGTGTCACCTTCATCACGCGATGAAACGGGCGATGTGGATTGGAACCTGTCGGGCTTTGCCGGAACCGCGCGTGTGGGTACGGTTTTCGGTGACTTGCCGATACAGGCGCTGCGCTTGCGCGACGAAATCCGCACTGCGGCAGGCACCATTGCGCGGGTTCAATGGATCGACAAGGTGCATCTGGACGAAGACTTCCTGCGCAAACATCCCAGTGCGTGCCCTGTCGGCATTCGTCCCAACACGTTTGGTAACGGCAGGCCGATGCAAGAGCTGCTGATTTCACCCAGACAGGAAGTTTGCATGGACGCTCATGTCGCCTCACGGTTTCTGCCCGCGGTTGACTTGTGTACCCAGTCGCGGGCCCATCGCGTCTATACCTCTGGGCTGACCTATTACCGGTTCCACTGCGGCGAGACGGTTTCGGTTCGGGTCGAAGGTGTCTGGGTCAGGATCAAACCTACTTCCTGACAAGATTTTGCAAGGCGCCGTTGCGAAACTAGGTCTGCGGTCCTCGGGCCACGGCGCCAATGCGGCGAAGGTTGGCGGTCATTGCTTCGATGCTTGGGATCGACATGCGCAAGGCGGCGACCGCCTGATCCACGGAGACGGCGACAAATCGCAGGCTTTGACCGGGCCGCGTCTGGGCAAGGCGCGGCAGGTCGGCGCGGATGATAGTGCCGATCTTGGGATAGCCTCCGGTTGGCTGGCGGTCGGCCATCAGCACAATGGGCAGCCCGTCGCCTGGAACCTGGATTGCCCCCATCGCGATGCCGTCGGATACGATATCATGGCCATACAGATGCGCCACCGGCGGCCCGACAAGTCGATAGCCCATACGGTCGCTTTGTGCACTGACAACAAAGGTCGCGGCGCAAAACGACGTGCGTGCCTGCGGGGAAAAGCAGTCTTGCTGTGGTCCAGCGACAAAGCGGATGGGGCCGCTGTCCTTTGGCTGGGAACTGATCACGGCCAGGTCCGGCTGGTCTGGCACCGAGTTCGGCGGGCATGCGATGTCTTGGCCAGCGTGCAAAGCCCTGCCGCCAAATGGACCTATGCCTGAACGCAGATGCGTCGACAGGCTGCCCATCACGGCGGGTTCAGCAAATCCCCCGGCCAGCGTCAGATAGGCCCAAAGGCCGAAGGGGCCGGGGTCCACCGCAAGACGGTCGCCGGGCCAGAGCGTCAACGCCACCTGTGTCGGCAGGGGATTGACGCCGCGCTTGACGATGAAACCACGGGCGGACAGGCCGATGCGCAGGGGGCCGTCCTTTGCGGTGACATGCAGTCCGCCAGGCCCGATCTCGATCGCGGCGCTGCTGGGCAGGTTTCCGGCCATCAGATTGGCCGTGGCATGGGCGATCCAGTCCATCGGACCCGCCGGCGTCACGCCGTAGCGCAGCCATCCGGTGCGACCGGCATCCTGCAAGGTGCAGACGGGACCTGCGCGCAGGATATGTAACAGCGCCGTCACAGGGGCACCGAACGGGCAAGCGTCTCTCCTGCGGCGGCCCGGCTTTCCAGTGCGTCAAAGGTCGCCCGATCGACCGGATCGAAGGTCAGGACATCGCCGACATCGACCAGAAAGACTGGGTCCCGGTCGAGGCGGAACAGCCGTTCCGGCGTGCGGCCCAGGATATGCCAGCCCGAGGGCATCGCCATAGTTGCCACAATCGCCTGGCCCCCCGCGATGATCAGGCTGCCGGGGGGGATCCGGGGGCGCGGCGAGGTGCGGCGGGGCAAGGCGAGATTTTCAGGCAGGCCGCCCAGATAGGCCCAGCCGGGGGCAAAGCCGTACATGTAGACAGTGTATCGCGCCGAAGAGTGGCACTGGACAACCTTGGCCCGCGTCAATCCTGTCGCGATACAGACATGGTCCATGTCCTCGGCAAAGTCCGCGTCGTAACAGGCTGGCAGGGTCCAGAGCTTTCGCGGGACAGCGGTAAGGGTGGGTGCGGTCAGGCAGGCGTTGACTGCGTTGACCAAAGCCGCCCGGGTCAGGATCAGGGGGTCGTAATGGATCATCAGCGACCGGTAGGTCGGCACGCTTTCGACGACGCCGGCAAGCCCGGCCTGCATGATGGCCGCGTCCAACGCCAGCACGCGCGCATTGGTCACAGGGTCGATGCCGTTTCCGAATTCGACAACCAGCGCGGTTTCGCCCGCATCAAGGTACCGCGGTGCGTTCATGGCGCGAATGGCGCGATCCGCCATCCGGCAGCGGTCAGTGCCGACCTTACACCGTGCGCCAGTGCCACAGCCCCCGGCGTGTCGCCATGCACGCAGATGCTGTCCATGGACAGGGCCATTTGCGTGCCGTCAATTGCGGTGATGCGCCCCGTGGCGAGAATCTGCAGAATACGGGTCAAGACCTCGGCCGGGTCATTCAAGACCGCCCCCATATCCTTGCGAGGCACCAGGCTGCCATCCGGGCGGTAGGCGCGGTCGGCAAAGATTTCGCCAGCTACACGCAGGCCGGCTGAAGCTGTGGCTTTTGCCCCGTCCGATCCGGCAAGGCAAAGAACAGCCATTGCAGGATCAACGGCGCGCACGGCGCGCGCGACTGCCAAAGCGACCTCGGGATCTGCGGCTGCGAGACTGTAAAGCGCGCCATGCGGCTTGACATAAGTGATGCGGTGGCCCGCAAGGGCGGCCATCCCGCAAGCCGCGCCAACCTGCCAGGCGACCAGACGCTCCACCTCGTCAAGCGAATGGGGGACGGGGATGCGACCGAAGTTGGCGCGGTCGGCATAGCCGGGATGCGCGCCGACAGTCACGCCATTCGCCCGGGCAGCGGCAAATGCCGCCGCCATGTCATCGGGGCCACCTGCATGCAGCCCGCAGGCAATGCTTGCTGAACTGATAATGCGCATCATGGCCGCATCGTCGCCGACGCCTTCGCCCAGATCGGCGTTGAGGTCGATGCAGCGGGGACGGTCCGTTCCGGTCATGTGGGGTGTCTGGAATTCTGGGCGGGCTGGCAAAACGATGTGGCGCACGCCCGGGATTGGCAAGGGCGGATGTTACCCAAGCCCGCCTGCCACGGATCACACAGTCGCGCCTGCCGAGAGTTGTTTCAGAAAGGATGCGGCATCTCGCAAGACGTTTGTCCTGTGGTCGTGGGCCATCCGGTCCCAAGTCCGGTACATCTGCGCCATGCGCGGGTTGCCCTGAAACCGTTCCCGATGGCGCAGCAGAAAGTCCCAGT
>JANPBI010000242.1:0-2543 GCA_031430315.1 Rhodobacterales bacterium
TCATAGCGCCCGCCACTGGCAACCGGCGGCCAACCGTCAGGACCGTGGAATGAAAAGACGAAGCCGTCGTAATATTCCAAGGATGTCCGGCCATGGCTGGCCGCAAAGGGCAGCGTCGCCGTGTCGATCCCGCGCGCCGCCAAGGCGTCCAGTCGCGCTGCAAAGCGGTCAACGGCAGGGACAATCGTCGGCATCAGGGGCGCAATCCCGCGCAGGTGGGTCAACGCGGCGCGGGCCGGAGCCTCCAGCGACAAAAGGTCGTAAAGCAGCGCCGCCTCGGGTGCTGCAATCGGCGGACTGTCGGCATCTTCAACCAGCGCCGTGGCGCGGTCGGTGATTTCCTCGGCAGAGCGCAGGCCGACAAAAGATCCGGCGGCGGCGATCAGATCGGCAGGCCTGCCCTTGGACAGCGCCTCCAGCATCTTGGCCCGCGCTGGCGGCAAAGCGGCGCGACCGGAAAACCGGTCGAGCAAGGCGCGGAAACGCCGGGGCCGCCAGAGGTGGCGCAAGAGGGCCGCCTTGCGCCGCGGGGTTGTCGTCACACCCTGCACGGCGGCCATCAGGATGCCGATATCGCCGGTCGCGGGCCGCAGGTTCAGGTCCGCCAAAAGTTCCGCGAAAAGGGCAAACACCTCGGCATCCGCCGCCTCTGGCGCGGAACGGTCGAACAACTCAAACCCCACCTGCAGGTATTCCGAAGGCCGGTTCGGCCGCCCGTCCTGCTGGCGAAACACCTCGCCCATATAGCAGTACCGCGCCGGGTCCGCGCCGCCGGACATATGCGCCTGCACCACAGGCACGGTATAGTCCGGGCGCAGCATCATCTCGCCGCGCAGGGGGTCGTGGGTGACATAGGCGCGGGCGCGGATATCCTCGCCATAAAGGTCGAGGAGCGTTTCGGCGGGCAGCAGGATATCGGCGTCGACAGGCACCGCGCCCGCCGCCTGGAACGCGGCGAACAGGCGCTCGGCCTCAGCGCGGATGGCGGGTTTGACTGGCAGGGTCACGAGGTCAGCATCTTTCGCACTGCCGCGACGAGGTCGGCGCGGGGCACTTCGACCTGCGCGGGGCGGGCTTTCCATTCCTCAAGGCTCGCGCCCTCGGCGATTTTCGCGCCGAGGATCAGGTCTTTGAGGATCACGGTGCCCTTCGCCGCCTCGTCTCCCCCTTGGATAATCGCGATGGGGCTTTTGCGATTATCCGCGTATTTCAACTGGTTGCCGAAGTTCTTGGGGTTGCCGAGATAGACCTCGGCCCGGATGCCCGCGCTGCGGAGTTCACCGACCATCCCCATGTAATCTGCCATCCGGTCGCGATCCATCACGGTCACGACGACCGGACCAGCGGTGTCGGCGTTGGTTAGCCCCTTGGCCGTCAGCGCCGCGAGAAGCCGGTCGACGCCGATGGAAACCCCGGTTGCCGGGACCGATTGGCCAGTGAAGCGCTTGACCAGGTCGTCATAGCGTCCCCCGCCCGCGACCGAGCCGAACTGGCGCTTGCGGCCCTTTTCGTCGAGGATTTCGAAGGTCAGTTCAGCCTCAAACACCGGGCCGGTGTAGTAGCCGAGGCCACGGACGACGCCCGGGTCGATGACGATGCGGTCAGGGCCATAGCCTTGGGCAAAGAGCAGCGTTGCAATCTGGTCCAGCTCTCCTAGGCCGTCCCGCCCAGTTTGACTTAAGCCCATGATGCTCTGCAAAAAGCCGATAGTGAAAGCATTCCGGAAGTAGGGGCTTTCTAAATCAGCCCAGCGGGGGTCGCTTGGGCCATTCTCGCGGATTTCCTCGATTGCCCTGGCAATTGACCCTGGCGCGCCGACAAAGGTTATGATTGTCGCAATCTGATGGGAGCTAAGGTTCGCTCCATCGGTGAAGTCCCCGCTTGGGTCACGCCGGCCAGTCCCAAGCAGTTCCCGGACTCCATCCATCCCAAGACGGTCAAACTTATCAATCGCTCTCAGAACAATTCCGCGCTTCTGTGCGTTCCAGTCAAGGTTCAGTGGGTCCAGCACTCCCGCAACCTCCATCACCCCGTTCAGCACCTTGCGGTTATTGACCTTGACCACATAGTCGCCGCGCGGGATGCCCACGGCCTCCAGCGCGTCGCACAGCATCGCGCAAATCTCGGCATCCGCCGCGACCGAGCTTGCCCCCACCGTATCCGCATCGCATTGATAAAACTGCCGAAACCGCCCCGGCCCTGGCTTTTCGTTGCGCCAGACCGGCCCCATCGCATAGCGGCGATAGGGGCTCGGCAAATCGTTGCGATACTGCGCCGCGACCCGCGCCAACGGGGCCGTCAGATCATAGCGCAGCGCCAGCCAATCCTTGTCGCCGGCATCGGATGCTTCCTGCCAGGCAAAGACCCCCTCGTTGGGGCGGTCGACGTCGGGCAGGAACTTGCCCAAGGCCTCGACCGTCTCCACCGCGCTGGTCTCCAGCGGGTCAAATCCATAGCGGTGATAGACCTCGGCAATCCGGTCCAGCATAGCCTTGCGGGTGGTCACCTCGGCCCCGAAATAGTCGCGGTACCCTTTCGGGGTC
>JANPBI010000243.1:0-9120 GCA_031430315.1 Rhodobacterales bacterium
CTTATGGCGCAGAATTTGATCAAAAGGAAGGGTCTGGTTTGGGGGTGCGAGGGGGCAAGCACTTGCGCTTATGTCATCCCCGCGCAGGCGGGGACCCAGCTTTGCCACGATGCACGGCGCAAGAACTGGGTCCCCGCCTGCGCGGGGATGACATAAGCGCAAGTGCTTGCCCCCTCGCACCCCCAAACCAGACCCTTCCTTTTGATCAAATTCTGCGCCATAAGCCCCGCCATGCACGGGACCCACACCATGACGTCTGCCAAAAACCTGATCGCCGGCATAGACCCCGCGCGCCTTGCCGCATTTGCCGCAAAGGAGTCCGCGCGCTTCGCCGCCAGCCGCCCCAAATCGCTGGCGGCCCGCGCGATGCTCGCCGACAGCTACCTGTCGGGCGTGCCGATGCACTGGATGACGGACTGGCCAATGCCGCACCTGCCGCTTGTGGCCCATGCGCGGGGTGCGCGCCTGACGGACATTGACGGCTATGGCATCGACGACTTTTGCCTTGGCGATACCGGCTCCATGTTCGGCCACTCTCCTGCTCCGGTTGCCCGCGCCATTCGCAAGCAAGCCCGCGACGGGCTGACCTACATGCTGCCGACCGAGGCGGCGATCGAGGCGGGTCGTCTTTTGTGCGAGACCTTTGGCCCCTTCCAGTGGCAAATCGCGACGACGGCGACCGACGCCAACAGGTTCGCCCTGCGCGTCGCCCGTGCGGTCACAGGGCGGCCCAAGGTGCTGGTCTTCAATGGCTGTTATCATGGCACGGTGGACGAGACGATGGTCACCCTTAAGGGCAACAAGACCATCACCAGCCCCGGTCTTCTCGGCCAGTTTACTGACCTAACTGACTCCGCAGTCTGCTGTGAATTCAACGACCTGAAATGCGTTGCTAAAGCACTGTCGCAAGGGGATGTCGCGGCAATCCTGACCGAACCCGTGATGACCAACTCCTGCATGGTCCTGCCCGATCCCGGCTTCCTTGCGGGCCTGCGCGACCTTGCCACCCAACACAGTGCGCTGCTGATCATCGACGAGACACACACCATTTCCACCGGCTATGGCGGCTATGCCCGCGTCCACGGCCTGAAACCCGACATGTTCGTCGCGGGCAAATGCGTAGCTGGCGGGATGCCCACTGCTGTCTGGGGCATGACCGACGCCGTCGCCGACCGCTACCACACCGTCAACGCCAAACGCGCCTCGGGCCATTCCGGCATGGGCACAACCCTTTCCGCCAACCCGATGCAGTTCGCGTGCCTGCTCGCCACCCTGTCCGATGTCGCGACGCCCAAAGCTTACGCCCACATGGAAAAGGGCGCAGAACGCTTGTCCATGGGCCTTTCCGACGTCATCGCCCGCCGCAAGGCCCCCTGGCACGTCGTCCGCGTCGGGGCCCGCGTCGAGTTTATCTGCGCCCGAGGTCCGCTGAAAAACGGGGCCGAGGCCGCTCTCGCCCACCAGCCGCAAGTCGAGGCAGCGCTCCACATCGCACTTCTGAACCGTGGCACCCTGATCGCGCCTTTCCACAACATGATGCTGGTCAGCCCCGCGACGAAAAAGGGCCAGATCGACCGCCTGATCGCCAGCTTCGACGAAATCCTGATCGCCCTTTTTCCTGAGAAATCATGACCGACATCAGCCCCTCCGGCTCCAACCCGTCCGAGGCCGAAGCCTTCCTTTCGGCCCATCCCGAGATCGAGGCCTTTGACCTCGTCTTGCACGATTGCAACGGAATTGGCCGGGGAAAGATCATCCGGCGGCACGAATTGTTGTCCTTTTTTAAGACCGGTCGGCATCTGCCGATATCTATTCTCGGCCTCGACATCTGCGGCGAGGATGTGCATGAGACCGGCCTGATCTGGGATCAAGGCGACGGCGACCTGCGCGCGTGGCCTATCCCCGGCACGTTGAAGCCGCTCCACAACTCGCATCCACCGCGCGGCGAGGTTTTCATGTCCATGTACATGCTCGACGGCGCCCCCATGACCTCCGACCCCCGCCACGCCCTGCAACGGCAGGTCGACGCGCTGGCCGCAGATGGCCTTCATCCGTCGGGCGCGTTTGAGCTGGAGTTCTTTCTGCTTTCAAACGAACGCGGATCGGACGGCAAGGTGGTTCCCGCCGCGGACGTGCTGGACGGTCGCCCTTCGACCAAAACTGAGGTTTACTCCGTCGATCACCTGCATGGCATGCTGCCCCTTTTCAGCGATATCTATGCTGGCGCTGAAAAGGCGGGGATCAAGGCTGAGACGATGATCAGCGAGTACGCCCCCGGGCAGTATGAACTGACGCTGCACTACCGCACCGACGTCATGCAGGCCGCCGATGACCTGATCCGGCTGAAACGCATCGTCCGCGCGCAGGCGCGCGCGCACGGAGTGACCGCCTGCTTCATGGCCAAGCCGAACGAGAGCTATGCAGGTTCCGGCATGCATTTCCACGTCTCGATGATGGACGACGCTGGCGCAAATGTTTTCATCGAAAAATCCGAAGGCACCTGGAACCCTACGCTCCTCCATGCCCTCGGCGGCTTGCGCGCCACGATGGGCGAGTCGATGCTCGTCTTCGCGCCCCATGCCAACAGCTGGCGCAGGTTCGCGAGCCAGTCCTACGCCCCCGTCAGCCCGACATGGGGGGTCAACAACCGCTCCGTCGCCTTGCGTATCCCGGCGGGCGACATCAAGGCGCGGCGGATCGAGCACCGCCCCGCTGGCGTGGATGCCAACCCCTACCTCGTGGCGGCAACCGTCCTTGCGGGCATTCGCCACGGGATGGCCAACAAGATCGACCCCGGCCCGGAAACTACCGGCAACGGCTATGTCGATGGCGAGGATGCCCCGGCAATCCCGGTCGATTGGCGCGGCGCGATCGAGGCAGCCAAAGCTTCGGTATTCCTGAAAGACGCCCTTGGCGAGGACATGCACCGCACCTTTACCGCGATCAAGGCGGCGGAATATGCCCGCGTCCAGCGGACGGTGTCCGAGGTCGATTTCGACCTCTATCTCCATACAGTCTAACTCCAAATTCGTTCGAACGAATTTGCAAAATCCTTCGAAGGATTTTGTCCTACTTCCGCCACTGGCACTCACCGGCGCACACGACCTGACCCGTCAAAATTGCCGCGGCAACAATTTCCGGCACTCGTGCATCAAGACCCACGGGCGGCAAAGTTCGCCCCTCAAACCCCGCCTCAGCCAAAGCGCGTGGAATATCTTCCACCACATGCCCCCTGGCCGCCGCAAAGAACGGCAGGCAGACCGCCCCCGGCCCGAAGCCCCGCATTGATGCCAATTTCGGCTCCTGGTCAATGAATGCAGGTTCCGCCCGCACCCCCACCTCCGCCGCGATCCGCCCCGCCACATGCCGCGCGATGTCGGACGGGACGGACGACTTGAACGACCCGTGCGCTGCCAGCAACACCTGATCCGCCTCCGCCTCGCGTGCCAAAGCCACGGTCAGGTCATGCAGCTTGGGATCGCAGCCAAAGGGTTCCAGCACTTGCCAGCCCGACACCCCGGCGGCCCGCAGCCGTTCGGGGATCGCCACGCGGGTAAAGTAGCCCCCCGACATGAACATCGGGAAGATCAGGCCTGCCCCCAGCGCCCCGGCAATCTCGCCCAATGCTCTGTCTTCGGCCAACGTTGTTGACGCGACCGTCCAGCCTGGCAACAAATTCGCGATCCGTTCAGCCAGCCGACCAAGATCCGCCGCCGCCGGCACAGGATCCGATGGCTGTCCGTGGCTGACGATGATGACGGTTCCAGTCATGGCGCGGCCTTTTCCCTTTTCGCGACGGGTGTCTTTCCACCCTAGTCCGGAAAGTGCCGCCGGATCACGCGCGCAAAAGCGTCTGCAAGCACGGGGTTCGCCTCGGCATCATAATGGATGCCATCAATGGGCGATACCTCGACCAGCTCGCCCGCGTCGACAAACACTGCCCCCTGCCGTTCGGCCACAGCCTTGATCCGCGCGGCAAGTCCCAGCGACTTTGTCGCGCCACCTTGGAATATCTCGCCCAGACTGGCCACTTCGATGATCGGCGGCGGGGCCACCAGCACAATCCCCGGCTCGCGCCCACCCGGCCCTGCCTCAAAGGCGCGGATCGTCTGGATCAACTTCTCAAGGCCCAGCGCAATATCCATCGCGTTCAGCGAAAAACGCCCCTTCAGGTCATTGGTGCCCAACATGATGAGCACAACGTTGATCGGGCGGTGCGTCTCCAGCAACGCGGGCAAAACAGCAATCCCGTTGCGATGCGCGCCCTCGACCGGGTCATCGTGCACCGTTGTGCGGCCCGGCTGGCCTTCATTGATCACCTCCCAGTCGGGCAACATCGCTGCCAGCCGCCCCGCCCAGCGTTCTTCCCGCCCATAACGACCATCGCTCTCAAGGTCGTGCATGGGTTTGGTGCCATGAGTATTGCTGTCGCCAAACAAAAGCAGCGTGCGCATCGCGGTCCTTTCAAGTGTCATAGGGCCAGTTGGCCTGAGTGAATGCACCACCATCGACCCAGATTGTCTGTCCCGTCACGAAACTCGCGGCGTCCGAGATCAGAAACAGCATTGGTCCGACGATATCGGCGGGCACGCCAACCCGGCGCAGGGGCGTCACCTTGGCCCAAGTCCCGGCATAGTCCCCCGCCTCTGCCGCTGTGCGTTCGGTTGCAATTGCGCCAGGGGCCACGCAATTCACCCGAATGCCATGCGGCCCGAGTTCGACCGCTGCAACTTTGGTGAACTGCTCGATCCCGCCTTTGGATGCGGTATAGTCCACCAACCGGGGGAAGGCATGCTTGTTGCAGCCTGAACCAAGGTTGATCACCGCCCCGCCTATCCCGGCCGTCACCATTGCCCGCCCGGCAGCTTGCGTATTCAGAAAGGTCCCCCGCAGGTTGGTACGCATCACCAGATCCCACTGGTCGGCGCGCAGGTCCAAAAGCGGGGCCCAGGTCTGCACACCCGCATTATTGACCAGAACGGACGGGGCCGCGCCTGCCCAGTCCTGTGCCGCCTTGTGGCTGGCCGCAACGTCGGTCTCGTCCCCCGCATCGGCAACCAGCGCAAGCCCCCGCCCGCCCAGCGCCCCAATGGCCGAGATCAGATCCTGCGCCGGGACCGCTTGGTCAAGGTGGGTAAAGGCCACATCGTAGCCTGCCCCGGCCAACCCCGTGACCAACGACCGGCCGATGGCCGACGTCCCCGCCGTTACAAATGCCAGTTTTGTCATGATGCTCCTCGGGCCTTGTCCAATCCTAGCCGCCCCTTCGCCGAGGGAAAGCGAAAATGTTGCTGATTGACGTACATCTTTCTCCGACAGATAGTCTGGGCAACGGCCCCAACTGGACCCCTGCCGATGCGCCCGACCGTCAACGATATCGCCCGCGAGGCCGGCGTCAGCCTGGCCACGGTCGACCGCGTGCTGAACGAACGCCCTGGCGTCCGGGCCAAGACGGTGCAGGCTGTAACCGACGCCATCGTGCGCATCGGCTATGTCCGCGATCTGGCGGCGGCCAACCTTGCGCGCAGCCGCAGCTACCGCATAGCCTGCCTTTTGCCGGATACCCAAAGCCAATTCTTGGCCACGGTTGAGCAGGCGATGCATGACGCCGCCGCCGCCGCCGTGGTGTCGCGGACCGAGGTGGAGACAATCCGCTTCCCCGCCGAGGACCCGCATGCCCTGGTTGCAGTGCTGGCCGACCTGCAAGCGCAAGGCATCAGCGGTGTCGCGATCATGGCCCCCGAAACGCCACATCTACGCGATGCGATCCGCGACCTGCGGCGGGCGGGCGTCGCCGTGGTCGCGCTGGTCTCGGACCTGCCGAATACCGAACGCGACCATTTCGTCGGCATCGACAACGTCGCCGCAGGCCGAACGGCCGGTGTCCTGATGGGCCGATTCCTGTCAGGAAATCCCGGACAAATCATGGTTGTAGCGCAATCCCTGCTGTCGCGTGACGCGCTGGAACGCCGTCGCGGCTTTGACGCTGTAGTGCAGGCCGAATTCGCCGCGCTGGAGGTGCTTCAGACGCTGGAGGCGCATGGATCACCTGACATCCTGCGCCGCGCGGTGTTCGAGATGTCCCGCCACGCCCCCCGTTTGCGCGGCATCTACGTGCTCGGCAGCGGTCACCGCGTTCTCGGGGCGGCACTGGCCGACCTTGGCCTTGCAGGCCGGGTCGTGGTGATCGGGCACGAGATGACACCGCACACCCGTACAGCCCTGCAGAACAGCACCATCGACGCGCTCGTCACCCAAAACACCGGTCACCTGGCCCGATCGGCCTTGCGCGTGCTGCGCGCCAAGATCGACCGCGTGCCTATTGATGAGGGGCAGGAACAGATTCGCATCGACATCGTGCTGCGCGAAAACCTGCCGCAAGTGGCCGACGATCCAGCTTCTCCCGCCCGCGTCAGATCCGACCAGGCCGCCTGAACCCTTGTCCAAATCGCTTTGAACCTGAGCCATACAGATTTCTGAGGTACGCACCTCAAAAACTCTTTACAGGCCCGGCATCACCTGATTATGGTGCCTCAATCCAAAGAAGAGGCGACGGGATGTTCCCGCACGCATCCGTCCATTCACCAACGGGAGGAAGATATGAAACGGACCCTGATGACCGCTTCGGCGATTGCCATGCTCAGTGGCACAGCCGCGATGGCCGAAGACCTGACGCTGTGCTGGGCCGCTTGGGACCCGGCCAATGCTCTGGTCGAGCTTAGCAAGGACTTTGAGGCCGCGTCCGGCCACAAGATGAATTTCGAGTTCGTGCCGTGGCCCAACTTTGCCGACCGTATGCTGAACGAGCTGAATTCGGGCGGCAAGCTGTGCGATCTGATGATCGGCGACAGCCAGTGGATCGGCGCCGGCGCGGAAAGCGGCCACTACGTGAAGCTGAACGACTTCTTCGACGCCAATGCGATCTCGATGGACGCATTTGTCCCTGCCACCGTGACCGGCTATTCCGAATGGCCCAAGGGCACGCCGAACTACTGGTCGCTGCCTGCGTTCGGTGACGTCGTCGGCTGGACCTACCGCAAGGACTGGTTCGAACGCCCCGAGATCCAGACCGCGTTCAAGGAAAAATATGGCCGCGACCTGACCCCGCCGGCCACTTTCGCCGAACTGAAAGAAGTGGCCGAGTTCTTCCAGGGCCGCGAGATTGATGGCAAAGTTGTCTACGGTGCGTCGATCTATACCGAGCGTGGCTCCGAAGGCATCACCATGGGTGTGATGGATGTGCTTTATTCCTTCGGCTTCCTCTACGAAAACCCCGAAAAACCCTATGATATGGCAGGTTTCGTGAATTCCCCCGGCGCCGTTGCTGGTCTGGAATTCTACAAGTCGCTTTATGACTGCTGCACGCCTCCCGGCATGTCGAACGCCTATATGGGCGAAGGCATTGACGCCTATAAATCGGGCCAGGTCGCGATGCAGATGAACTTCGCCTTCACCTGGCCGGGGTTCGAGGTTGACCCCAACGTTGGCGGCGGCAAGACCGGCTATCTGGTCAACCCCGCAGGTCCGGACGGCAAGCAGTTCGCGCAGCTTGGCGGCCAGGGCATCTCGGTCGTCTCCTACAGCGAAAAGCAAGAGGCAGCGCTTGAATACATCAAGTGGTTTGCCCAGCCCGACGTGCAGGCAAAGTGGTGGTCGATGGGCGGGTTCTCTTGCCTGCGCGCTGTGGTTGAAGACCCCGCTTTCGCTGCCAGCCAGCCTTACGCACAGACCTTCCTCGACTGCATGGCAATCGTGAAGGACTTCTGGGCTGAACCCAGCTACGCCACCCTGCTGCAGGACAGCCAGAAACGCTTCCATGACTATGTCGTGGCGGGCCAGGGCACTGCACAAGAGGCGCTTGATGGTCTGGTCGCCGACTGGACCGTCGCCTTCGAGGACGAAGGCAAGCTCTAGCGATTAAAGGGGGTGGCTCGACCGGGCCACCTTTCCCCTCGCCCCTCTCCGATCCGGAGAGGGGTAAAGGGCTCTCCCTAACCATCCAGACGCCAACACTACCGTGCCGCCTCTCTCTTCCCGTGGAAGAGGGGCCGGGGGACAGGTTTTCCCGACCTAATGGGACTTCCCCCCGCCTTTTTTGGCGTATGCTTTCGCCATCCGAATCCAAAGGCTCTCCCCCATGTCCGACACACCTGCAGACCGCCTAGCCCGCGCCACGCCCCCCACTCTCGCCCGCAAGGTGCGCGGCCTCTCGGACCGGACCATTGCCTGGATTTTCGTCGCTCCGACCATCCTTCTGCTGCTGGCGATCAACATCTTTCCGTTGATCTGGACGATTCGCTTGTCCTTTACCAATTTCCGCGCCAACCGCCCGAATGAGCCTGTCGAATGGGTGGGCCTGCGCAACTACGAACGTATCCTGACCGATCCCGACATCTGGCAGACCATGCAGGCCACCGCGCATTTCCTGTTCTGGACGCTCTTGTTGCAAGTCCTGATCGGATTTTCCCTGGCCTGGCTAATCAACCGGAAGTTTCGCGGCAATGACCTGATGACGACGCTGATCGTGATCCCGATGATGCTGTCGCCGGCCGTTGTGGGCAATTTCTGGACGTTCCTTTATCAGCCGCAAATTGGCCTGATCAACTATGCGGTCGAATTCGTCACCGGCATTCCGGCCTCAAGCTTCACAATGCTCGGCTCCGTCGCCCTCGCCCCTTGGGCCATCGTCATCGTGGACACCTGGATGTGGACGCCCTTCGTCATGCTGATCTGCCTGGCCGGACTGCGATCTATTCCCGACTACATTTACGAGGCGGCCGAGGTCGACCGCGCCTCCAAGTGGCGGCAATTCTGGACGATGACGGTGCCGATGGTGCTGCCCTTCCTTATGTTGGCAGTGCTGTTTCGCGGCATCGAGAATTTCAAGATGTTCGACCTCGTGGTGCTGCTGACCGGCGGCGGTCCGGGCGACACGACGCTGCTGTCCTCGATCGAGCTGAAACGCGAGGCGTTCGAGAAATGGCGCACCGGCTATTCCTCGGCCTACGCGATCATCCTCTTCGTCACCGTCTTTGGCCTGGCGTCGATCTACGTCAAGGCCCTCAACAAGGTGAAGGAACGGTAATGTTGGCCACCGTTCGCACCTTCGTGGCCCCCCTC
>JANPBI010000244.1:0-20496 GCA_031430315.1 Rhodobacterales bacterium
GTGGATCAGGTGGATCGCCTGACTGCGCGGCGCCAACTAATGCAGGACATCATCCCACCGGTGATCTATCGCCGCATCGCGGGAAAACTGTCGCGGATCGGGCTGTAGCGACGGCGGTTGGCACGGCGCCCCGGCTTGAACCGCGCAGGGCCATTCCTATGTGACAGGGGCACTTGGTTCCGGTGAAAAACGGGCTGCGGGGGTGTGCTTGCCTTCCCCCGTCCCTGCGGATAGTTTCCGCCACCAGATTTCGGGTGCAGACTCGGGGGGGCGATCCCTTCGGGTTTCTAGCCGTAAGCCACGCCCGACCCAAAAGGACGCCCCATGTTCGTGACCCCTGCCTTCGCTCAGGCTGCATCCCCCGGCATGGGGGGCGCATTGGGATCGTTTATCCCGCTGATCCTGATTTTCTTCATCATGTATTTCCTGCTGATCCGCCCGCAGCAGAAAAAGCTGAAGGAACACCGGACCATGGTGGATGCCTTGCGGCGTGGGGACCAGGTGCTGACCCAGGGTGGCATCGTCGCCAAGATCACCAAGGTGAACGAAGACGGCTTTGTCGAAGCCGAGATTGCCGATGGCGTCAAGGTCAAGATCCTGCGTTCCACCATCACGCAAGTGATGTCCAAGACCGAACCGGCTGCGTGAGTGCGCAGGGATGACCCCGACGTCGCTATGGAAACGGCTGCTGATCATCGGATTGTGCGTTTGGGGGATCGTGCTTGCGGTCCCGAACCTGAACTACACCAACGTTGAAAAACACAATGACGCCGCTGCCGCGATCGAGGTCGCCGGTGGTGTCGCAGCGCCCCAACAATCGGCCGATCTGGCAAGATGGCCGGACTGGTTGCCATCCAGCCTGATGAACCTTGGGCTCGACCTGCGGGGCGGGGCCCACCTTTTGGCCGAAGTGCGGCTTGAGGATGTCTACAAGGACCGTATGAACGCGCTTTGGCCGGACATCCGTGACGCCTTGCGCGACCAAAAGGATGCCGTCGGCACGATCCGGCGCCAGCCATCCCCGGACGGTGTGTTGCGTTTGGCGATTTCCAATCCCGACGGCCTGCAAAAGGCGGTTGAGGTGGTAACGGCCCTGTCGACGCCCGTGACCTCATTGACCGGTGCCGGGCAAAGAAATTTTGCCGTGACCGTCGAAGGGTCCGACATTGTCGTGCAATGGTCCGAAGCGGAGCGCGCGGCCATGGACGACCAGACCCTCAAGCAGTCGCTGGAAATCATCCGCCGGCGCGTCGACGAGGTCGGAACCCGCGAACCGACGATCCAGCGCCAGGGCGCAGACCGTATCCTGATCCAGGTGCCGGGCATCGGATCTGCTTCGGATCTGAAAAAGCTGATCGGCACCACGGCCAAGCTGACATTTCACACCGTTGTCCGCCGCACGACGGACGCTGGGACCGAACCGGGGCCGCGCAATGTCCTGCTGCCGTCGCTGGACGAGCCGGGTGCCTATTATGTGCTGGAAGAAGACCCGGTTGTGTCAGGAGACGAGTTGGTCGACAGCCAGCCCGCCTTTGACCCGAACAACAGCCCGGCGGTGAACTTCCGTTTTGACGCGACGGGCGGGCGCAAGTTCGGCGACTACACGGCGGAAAACATCGGCAATCTTTTTGCCATCGTCCTGGACGGCGAGGTGATTTCTGCGCCGCGCATCCAAAGTCATATTCCAGGCGGGTCCGGCATCATCACTGGCAACTTTACAGTCGAGGAATCGACCCAGCTCGCCGTCCTTTTGCGGGCAGGGGCCTTGCCTGCGGAAATGACCTTTCTGGAAGAACGCACGATCGGTCCGGAACTCGGGGCGGACTCGATCCGCTCGGGCCAGATAGCTGCGATTATCGGCATGCTGTGCGTCGCAGCCTACATGATCGCAAGTTACGGCTGGTTCGGGGTGATGTCCGTGATCGGGCTGGGGGTGAACATCGTCATGCTGATTGGGATGATGTCTGCGATCGGGGCGACACTCACGTTGCCGGGCATCGCGGGCATCGTGCTGACAATGGGCATGGCGGTGGATGCCAACGTGCTGATCTATGAGCGTATCCGCGAGGAATTACGGGCAGGCATGGCACCAGGTCGCGCGATCGAAATGGGCTTTAGCCGTGCGTTTTCGGCGATCACGGATTCCAACGTGACGGCAATCATCACAGCGGTCATCATGTTCTGGATCGGGTCCGGTCCGGTGCGCGGCTTTGCGGTGACGCTTATCCTTGGGATCATCACTTCGATGTTTACGGCGGTCTATCTGACCCGCCTGATCATCGAGCTGTGGATGGGTTCGAAAAAGCCCAAGTCGATTCAGGTATAGGAGGACCACGCGAATGGCATGGCGTCTGCGGCTGGTTCCCGAAAAGACCAACATCGACTTTTTCCGGCTGCAATACGTGACTTTTGGCACGTCAGTTTTTGCGGTTCTGGCCACCTTTGTCTTGCTAGCCACTATGGGACTGAATTTCGGCATCGATTTCAAGGGGGGCACGACGATCCGCACCGAGTCCACCCAAGCGGTGGATGTGGGTGCGTACCGCGAGGCCCTGGGAACTCTTTCGCTGGGCGATGTCAGCATCAGCGAGGTATTTGACCCCGGTTTCCGCGCGGACCAGCATGTGGCAATGGTCCGCATCTCTGCTCGCGAAGGCGAAGAGGCGGTCACACCCGAAATCATCAATGAGGTCGAGGCTGCCCTGAAAACGGTTGACCCCTCGATCACTTTTCCTGCCGTGGAATCTGTCGGCCCGAAAGTGTCCGGGGAATTGATCTGGTCAGCGCTGCTGGCGGTCGCCGCCGGGGCCACGGGCATCTTGATCTATGTCTGGGTGCGGTTCGAATGGCAGTTTGCTGTCGGCACTGTTGCCGCCCTGTTGCACGACGTCATCGTGACAGTGGGGGTGTTTTCGCTGTTCCAGTTTAAATTTGATCTGACCATCGTGGCGGCGCTGCTGACGATCTTGGGCTATTCGGTTAATGATACCGTGGTGATCTTTGACCGGCTGCGCGAAAACTTGACCAAGTACAAACAGATGCCGCTTTTGGAAATGATGAACCTGACCGCAAACGAAACGCTCAGCCGCACGATCATGACAGCAACGACGACGCTGATCGCGCTGACGGTGCTGTTCATCTTTGGCGGCGATGTGATCCGCGGGTTTGTGTTTGCGATGTTGTTTGGCGTTGTGGTCGGTACCTACTCGACCTTGTACGTCGCTAAGAACATCGTTCTTTTCCTCGGGCTTGACCGCGACAAGCCCAAAAAGGCCGACAAGAACGAGTTTGCCAATATCGACGCCTGAGGCAGCGATGCGCCTGACCGAGATCAGCTATGGCACGGCAAAACCCATCGAGGGCTATGGCTCCGGGTTTTTCCGGGTGGACGGTCATATTCTGCGCGGGCCTTGTCTGATCACGCCTTGGGATGCCGGGCTGTGGGGCGGGTTCGACGACACCGCGACCCCTTTGAGCCTGATCGGCAAGGTCGACGTGCTGTTTCTGGGCATGGGGGCCGAGATCGGCCACGCGCCACTGCCCTTTCGCGAAGCGCTGGAAGAGGCCGGGATCGGGGTGGAGGTGATGTCCTCACCCGCTGCGTGTCGGACCTACAACGTGCTGCTGAGCGAGGGACGGCGGATCGCGGTCGCCTTGATCCCGGTCTGATCTCAAAATTCTTCGAAGAATTTTGCAATTTCCTTCGAAGGAAATTCTCTACCACAGATGATGCACATGCCGTGAAATCCGGCGGAAATAGATATCGGCGGCGGCTTCCATCACCTTTTGTGACAGGGGCGGCAGCGCATCCGCAGCCGCATTGGCACGCGCCTGCTCGGGCGTCTTGGCGCCGGGGATGACGACACTGATCGCCTCGTTCATCAAGATCCACCGCAACGCAAAAGCTGCCATCGACGCCCCTTGCGGCACCAGCGGACGCAGTTCCTCGACGGCCTGCAGCGCGACATCATAGGGCACGCCGGAAAACGTCTCACCCTTGTCGAACGCCTCGCCATTGCGGTTAAAGGCGCGGTGATCATCGGCGGCGAACTGGCTGTCGGCGCGCATCTTGCCGGTCAGCAGCCCGGATGCCAAGGGGACGCGGGCGATGACCGCGACGTTGCGGGCTGCGGCTTCGGTCAGGAACGACTCGGCGGGACGGGGGCGGAACATGTTGTAGATGATCTGGACTGACACAACGCCAGGCTGGCGAAGCGCAAGGTGGGCCTCTTCGATGGTCTCGACCGAGACGCCGTAATCAGCGATCTTGCCGGTGGCCTTGATCGCGTCAAGGGCGTCGAACACTCCCTGATCGGTATAGACGGCAGTGGGCGGGCAATGCAGCTGCACCAGATCCAGCCGCTCCATCCGCAGGTTCTTCAAGGACCGGTCGATGAAGGCCTCAAGGTTCGTGCGGCTGTAGCCCCCCGGGATATGGGGGTTGAGGCGCCGTCCGGCCTTGGTCGCAACAAACGGGCGGTGCCCGGGACGTTCAGACAGAACCTCGGCGATGATGCGCTCAGAGCGACCGTCACCATAGACGTCTGCCGTATCGATAAAGCTCATCCCGGCATCGAGGGCTGCATGCAGTGTTGCCTTGGCATCGCCGAGGCTAACCTCTCCCCAAGTGCCGCCGATGGCCCAAGCGCCAAAGCCGATGCGGGTGACGGTGCGGTGGGTACGACCAAAGGGATGCGATGTCAGCATGGGGCTCTCCAAGGGTAAGAAAGCACGATAGCGGGCAGCGGCAGCGGGGACCAGAGGGCAGGGTGGCTTGCAGCCCCTTTTCGCCTTTGCCCCATTGCGATAGGGCTGGGCGCCATGGAACTGGTGGTCAACGATCTTGATGTGGCGCGGGGCGGGGCGGTCGTGTTGCGCGGCATTAGCTTTCGGCTGGCGGCTGGGCAGGCGCTGATCCTGCGCGGGCCGAATGGGATCGGCAAGACGACGCTTCTGCGCACGTTGGCAGGGCTGCAGCCCGCCGTCAGCGGGACGATTTCGATGCCGCCGGAAAGCCTGGCCTATGCGGGTCACGCCGACGGCATCAAGGCGATGCTGAGCGTGGCAGAAAACCTGACCTTCTGGTCGGAGGTGCATGGGGGCGGTGACATTGCTCCAGCGCTGGCAGCGATGCAGCTGTCGGCCTTGCGCGACCGGGTGGCGGCGCATCTGTCGGCGGGGCAAAAGCGGCGGCTGGGGCTGGCGCGTCTGCTGGTAACGGGGCGGCCGATCTGGGCGCTGGACGAGCCGACAGTGTCGCTGGACGCGGCTTCGGTCGGGTTGTTCGCGGCGGCTTTGCGTGGGCATCTGGCGGGCGGTGGGGCGGCGGTCATCGCCAGTCACATCGATCTTGGACTGTACGAGGCGGCGGCGCTGGACCTTGGACCCTATCAGGTCCGGGGCAAGGCCTCTGCCCGGCGCGACGGCTTTGACGAGGCCTTTGCATGATCGCCCTTCTGGTCCGCGACCTGCGGCTGGCATTCCGGGCCGGGGGTGGCTTTGGGCTAGGGCTTGCGTTCTTTCTGTTGGTCGCAGTGCTGGTGCCGCTGGGGGTCGGTCCCGAAGGGGCCACGCTGGCAAGGATCGCGCCGGGAATTCTTTGGGTTGGTGCGCTGTTGGCTTGCCTTTTGAGCCTCGACCGGCTTTTCGCGCTTGACTACGAGGACGGCTCGCTCGACCTGCTGGCAACCGCCCCGATCCCGCTGGAGGGCGTTGTCGCGACCAAGGCGCTGGCGCATTGGTTGGTGACGGGATTGCCACTGACGCTGATTGCGCCAGTTTTGGGCCTTTTGCTGAATTTGCCGGCCCAAGCCGACAGCGCGCTGGTGGTGTCGCTGCTGATCGGCACCCCGGCGCTGAGCGTCATCGGGGCATTCGGTGCGGCGCTGGTCGTGGGGGTGAAGCGCGGCGGTCTTCTGCTTAGCCTGCTGGTCTTGCCGATGTATGTGCCAACGCTGATCTATGGTTCCGAGGTTGTGCGCCGTGCAGGACTTGGGATGGAAGGGGCGACGCCACTTGTGCTGATGGCGGCAATCACTCTCGGAGCTTGGGCGATCCTGCCCTTTGCCGCCTCCGCCGCCCTGCGCGCCAACCTGCGCTGACCTGCCGTGACATGATAGTGACTTGAGCCGCCGCAAAAGAGGACGTAAAACCAAGCCCATGTCGATCTGGGAATATGCCAACCCCAAGCGGTTCATGCAGACCACGGCGGCGATCCTGCCATGGGTCGCGGCCCTGACGGCAATCTGCCTTGCCGTGGGTCTGGTGTGGGGGTTCTTTTTTACCCCCGATGATTTCCGGCAGGGTTCGACTGTCAAGATCATCTACCTGCATGTGCCTGCTGCAATGATGTCGATCAACGCCTGGGGGATGATGCTGGTCGCGTCCCTGGTCTGGCTGGTCAGGCGGCACCATGTGTCTTCCCTTGCGGCCAAGGCGGCGGCCCCGGTGGGGCTGGCTTTTACCGTCGTGGCATTGGTGACAGGGGCCCTCTGGGGCCAGCCGATGTGGGGAACCTGGTGGGCCTGGGACCCGCGCCTGACGTCGTTTCTGGTGTTGACCCTCTTTTATCTGGGGTACATCGCGCTTTGGTCTGCGATCGAGGATCCAGATACTGCAGCCGATCTGACGGCTGTTCTTTGCATGGTAGGATCGGTCTTTGCCGTGCTCAGCCGCTATGCAGTGAACTTCTGGAATGAGGGTTTGCATGAGGGGGCGACGCTGTCACTGGACAAGGAAGAGAACATCTCTGACGTGTTCTGGGTGCCGTTGGTGATCAGCATCGCGGGGTTCGTGTTGCTATTTGTGACCATGGTCCTGATGCGGACGCGGACGGAAATCCGCGCGCGCAGGCTTGCCGCCCTTTTGTTGCGCGAGGCACGGGCATGATGCCGGATCTGGGAAAGTATGCAGGACCAGTGTTGTGGTCCTATGCGACGGGAGCTGCGATCATCCTGATCCTTGTGGCGTTGAGCTGGTGGCAGGGTCGCCGGGTAAGTCGCGCATTGGCTGCAGCCGAGGCGCGTTTGGGGGATCACGATGTCTAGGGTCCTGATGATCCTGCCGCCCGTCATATTCCTGGCGCTGGTCACGACGTTCTGGTTCGGGATGAAGCGCGAAAACCCGGGCGAATTGCCCTCAGTGTTCATCGACCGCCCCGCGCCTGCCGTGCCCTTGACGGGGCTTGGCGACATCCCCATCCTCACCGATGCCGATTTGCGCACGGGCAAGGTCACTGTAGTCAATTTCTGGGCCAGTTGGTGCCCCCCGTGCCGTGCCGAACATCCTGTGCTCAAGGCGATGGCAGCCGAAGGTGTGCGCGTGGCGGGCATCAACATCATGGATGACGAAGCAAAGGCCGAGGAATACCTGGCAGATGACGGCAACCCGTTCTTTGCGCTCGCGACCGACCCACGGGGGCGCAACCGGGTAGAGTGGGGCGTCACCGCGCCGCCCGAAACCTTCATCATCCGGGGCGACGGGACGATCGCGTTCAGGTTTGTAGGGCCGTTGGTCGGCACGGACTATGAGCGGCGGTTTGTGCCGGAATTGGAGGCGGCGCTGGCGGCGGAGTAAAGGCCAGAGCTGTCATCTCCGCGCAGGCGGGGACCCATTTATTCGGATAGGCCACAATTTCAGAACTGGGTCCACGCCTGCGCGGAGATGACAGTTCAGGGGCGCGGGGATGACAGGGTGTAAAACCTACCCCCTTGACCGACGCCCCCCACGACGGCCCGACGTCGCCTGGCTGGCAGCAGCAGAGGCTTCGGCAAATGTCATGCCTCCCTCGACCGCCTCGATCACTTTGGCAAACCGGATCCATTCCCCGCCATTGGGGTCCTGGTTGTTCAGGAAGTTGGCGGCACGAATTGCTTCCATCTCCACTTGCCGAACAGGGTTCATAATGGCCGATGTCATGCCTGCTCCGATGGCCATGGGCAAGAAGGCCGCGTTGATGCCATGGCGCTGCGGCAGGCCGAAACTGATATTCGATGCCCCGCAAGTCGTATTGACGCCCAGTTCCTCGCGCAGGCGACGCACGAGGGTAAAGACCTGATGCCCCGCTGTGGCCATTGCGCCGATGGGCATCACCAGCGGGTCCACTACGATGTCATGGGCGGGAATGCCGAAATCGGCAGCGCGCTGCACGATCTTTTTGGCGACGGCAAAGCGCACGTCCGGGTCCTGGCTGATGCCAGTATCGTCGTTGGAGATCGCTACCACCGGCACATTGTATTTCTTGACCAGCGGCAGGACGAGTTCCAGACGCTCTTCCTCACCGGTCACGGAATTTAACAGGGGTCGGCCTTCGCAGACCTTTAGACCTGCCTCCAAAGCACCTGGCACCGACGAGTCAATGCACAGCGGCACGTCGACGGTCTGTTGGATGATCTCGATCAGCTTGCGCATCAGGGGCGGCTCGACAAAGTTGTTGTCGGCATAGCGCGGGTCGGCGGCCATTCTGTTGGTGAAGACGGCCCCCGAATTCACGTCCAGCACCGTAGCCCCGCAAGCCACTTGTTCCAGCGCGTCGCGGATGACCGTTTCGAAATTGTCCTGTTCCAGCTCCGCCGCCAGCTTCTTGCGCCCCGTCGGGTTGATGCGCTCGCCGATGACGCAAAAGGGTTCATCAAAACCGATGACAACGGTCTTGGTCTTGGATTCGATCACGGTCCGCGTCATGGAAACTGTCCTTCAGATGGCTTCGGCGGGCACGCCTGACGCGCCGCCATGTTCGGTGACCCAGGTGGCATTCGTGGTGATGCCACCCACGGGGAAGAAGTGGACCTGCTCGATCCCGAAATCGGGATTGGCCGCCTTATGTGCCGACAATGCCGCAAGGACGTCGGTCGGCTCATAGGGCAAAAGCAGCTTGGTCACGTCCATCGCGCGCTTTTGCAGCACGCGCAAGGACGGGCCGACCCCGCAGGCGATGGCGAACTTGATCAGCGTCTGCAGTTTGGCCGGGCCCGCCACGCCGATATGGATCGGCAGCTTGATCCCCTCTGCCGCCAGACGGTTGGCCCAGGCAATTACCGGTTCTGCCTCAAAACAGAACTGGGTGGCGATGGCCATTACGGCATCGGAGCGGTCAGCAAAGGCCTGCTTCCATTTCAGAGCCTGTAGGACGATCGCATCCCCGCCATCCATGTCGATGTCCTTGTTCCCCTCGGGGTGGCCCGCCACGTGAAGGCGCTTGAAGCCGCCGAAAAGGCCGGTCTCCATCATCTGCATGGCGCTGTCAAAGTCCCCTGCGGGCGTGTTGACGCCCCCACCCAGCAACAACGCCTGCTTCACGTCCGCTTCACCCTGATAGCGCGCGATCCAGTCGGCGAGGGTGGCCTTGTCGGGGATGATGCGTGCTGGAAAGTGCGGCATCACGTCATAGCTTTCGCCATGCAGGCGGCGGGCGGTGGCGACCATATCCTCGATGGGCGTGCCCTCGATATGGGCGATGTAAACGCGGGTGCCCTTCGGCAGGATGGCGCGGAACGACGGCACCTTCTCCGCCGTCCGCGGCATCACCTCGATGGAAAAGCCCTTGAGGAACGCTTCGATCTCATGCGGGGCCGAAGCGGGGGCCGCAGCGCGGCGAAGATTGAAAAGGGCCATGGGGAGGAACCTTGAATGCGTTAAAGGGAAACGAGGGGCTTGGCCCAGCCATCAGCGTCAATCAGGACCTTCAGGCGTTGGTTGTCATGCTCGGCCTCCAACCGTGCGGCCTCGGCAGCGGCGACCTGCTGGGGATCACCATCGACCGAATAAGGTGCGGCTTTGCGCCACTCCGCCAGATAGCTGTCGGTGTCTCGCGCGCCGATCTTCATGGCACAGCGGTCGATGGCCTGTTCGAAGCGTTCAGGCAACTGGACCTTCGACGCGGCCCGGCCTTTGCCGACGATGACCTGGGCCGGGATGTCGCGCCAATAGACCACCGTGACCTCAACCATGACCAAGTCTTCCCCTCGTGTTTCATCCGCTTGTAATCGCCAAAGACCGACAGCCGATGTCGGATTTCGACATGGTTGC
This sequence comes from Rhodobacterales bacterium, assembly GCA_031430315.1. Lineage (GTDB taxonomy): Bacteria > Pseudomonadota > Alphaproteobacteria > Rhodobacterales > Rhodobacteraceae > JAJNPS01. The sequence goes on from JANPBI010000244.1 coordinate 10,027, forward strand.
GTGCGAGAGCGACCCGTGATCCCGGTCGCCACGGTGCTGCCCGATCGACTGCATTCGTGCAAGTGGCTGCAGGATGAGAATTCAGCATGATCGTCATGAAGCGAACCGTGGCGACGGCAGGGCGGCGATTGTCCGCTTGCGCAGGACGAGGGCGCACACTACCCTTTCCGGCAACCACAGATGGAGGGCGTGACATGACGCCCGTGCGTCCCCAGGAGGCGGGCGCCAAGCTTGCGACGGTCGAGGCCGAAGACCAGGTTTCCCGCGCTGATGCGTCGTCTGCCTCCGCCGAACGCGGGTCCGCGCTTTATGCTGCGCTGGACCTTGGAACGAACAGTTGCCGGATGCTGATTGCCGAACCTAAAGGCAGTCAGTTCACTGTCATTGACAGCTTTTCCAAATCCGTCCAGCTGGGTCTGGGACTGGAGGCATCCGGTCGGCTTGGTCGCGCCTCGATGGAACGCGCGGTGCAGGCCTTGCGCATTTGTCAGCGCAAACTGGAAAAGCATGGCGTTACCAGAAAAAGGCTGGTCGCGACCGAGGCCTGCCGCCGTGCACGCAATGCCCGCGACTTCATCCGCCAGGTCAAACGGGAAACCGGTCTTAGCCTCGACATCATACAACCCGAGGAAGAGGCGCGACTGGCGGTGATTTCCTGTGCGCCACTGGTCAGTCCGCGCACCGAACAGCTGTTGGTGGTGGATATCGGTGGCGGATCGACGGAACTGGTCTGGATCGATCTGTCCACGGTCGCGCCGGAAAATCGTCCGCGATCCATCATGAACCTGCATCTGGGATTTGACGCCCAGGGCGATGGACCCGCGGCGCGTGTGGTGGACTGGATTTCGGTGCCGTTGGGCGTGGCGACGCTGAAGGACCAATTCGCGGACGTCCAGGACGACGCCGCAAGGTTTGCCCTGATGAGTTGGTTTTTTGAAGAAAACCTGTCGAGTTTTGGGCCCTACAACGCGGAACACCCAAAGGCCGGGTTTCAGATCATCGGGACTTCGGGCACGGTGACAACCGTTGCGGCCTCGTTCCTCGGCCTGCGGCGCTATGACCGCAACAAGGTCGATGGGCTTGTGATGAGTTCTGGCCAAATCGATTTTGTGATCCGCGACTATCTGGCCCTGGGTCCTGAAGGACGACGCACCGATCCACGCATCGGACGTGACCGCCATTCGCTGATCATGTCGGGGGCGGCAATTCTGCAGACTTTGATGCGAATCTGGCCCACCGATCAGTTGTCCGTAGCGGATCGCGGTCTGCGCGAGGGCCTGCTATACGCACAGATGAGCGCGGATGGCGTGTTGGACGACGGACCTTACCAATGAGCATGGACAAACCCGCCGGACCGGGGCGCGGCGCGCGTGAATTGCGCGTGCGGGTGAAAACCGCCAAGGGGCGTAAACTGTCCTCCACGCTGTGGCTGGAACGGCAATTGAATGACCCCTATGTGATCAAGGCCCGCAAGGAAGGGTATCGAGGTCGCGCGGCGTTCAAGATTCTGGAGCTGGATGACAAATACAGGTTTCTGGTCCCGGGCGCGCGGGTCGTCGATCTTGGCTGCGCTCCCGGGGGTTGGTGCCAGGTGGCGGTCCCCCGCGTGAACGCCTTGGGTGAGCGGTCGGGTAAGCCACAAGGGCGCATCATCGGTGTTGACCTGCAAGAGGTGGAGCCGATCGCGGGGGTGGAGCTTTATCAGCTGGACTTTCTCGCGGACAATGCGGACGCCCTGGTCAAGGGGTGGTTGGGCGGTCCAGCCGATGTCGTTCTCAGCGACATGGCGGCAGCAGCGTCAGGCCACAAGGGCACGGACCACTTGCGGATTATCGCGCTGTGCGAGGCGGCGGCCTATTTCGCCTTTGACGTGCTGGAGATCGGCGGCACCTTTGTCGCCAAGGTTCTGGCGGGGGGGGCGGAAAACCAGCTGCAGGCCCTGTTAAAAAAGAATTTTCGCAAGGTGGCTAATGTGAAACCGCCTGCCAGCCGAGCCGACAGTTCGGAAAAATTCGTGGTCGCCATGGGCTATCGGGGACGGGACGGGGCGCAAGACTGATCCCCTGCCCGAAACGACATGCAACCTGCGCGGGAAATGCAAAACGGGCGGAGAGATCCGCCCGTGTTCAGCAATTGTGGACAATTTTAGGCTTATCCGCCCCAGCTGCGGACGGGGCCGCAGTCCATATGGACGAAGTTTGACCGCGAATAGCGGCCCACGCCACCTGACGCGCAGGCCGTTGCGGCCTTGGCCATCTGTCCGACCGACCGCGATTGCAGCCGCAGATCGGCAGCCTGGCCCTTCATGTGAAGAGAGTTCTTGGCAACGCCGCGCGACCGCGAACGCAACAAGGCATTCGTCTTGGGACAGCGGTATCCAGACAGCAGCATAAAGGGTTCGTTCACGTCCAGCAGCCGATGCGACGCTGCCATGATATCCACAGTTCTGGCATCCATCTTGACGCTATCGCCGGACCGCCAATCGCGCATGAAGTGATTGATTTCCTTCATGACTTCGGGAATGTACTCACCTTCGATCCAGTAGATGGTGTCGATGCTTTCGCCGGTGCGTCCCGAGGTCATCCGAATACGGCGGATATCCCCTGCACCTTTGAGCAAGCCGAATGCATTGCTGTAGGTTGGTGCAGCGATGACTGCGGTTGCAGCAAAGGCACCAAGAAGCCCACGCCGCGTGAAAACGCCTGAAGATAAGTTCGTCATTCTGAGCGACTGTCCTTCGCTGGCCTTTGGCCATTTGGCCGTCGGCTCTTGGTTTGTCCCGTCCCTGAGACGCCAAGCTTATGGCACAGGTCGATTCGAAGCCCAAGCGCAGATTGCCCGTCTGTGGCCATTTGAGGGCCAATAGGCAAATTTTTGCTGAAGGCGGCCGTGACCGCCAAGGATCGTTTGCCCTGTGGCCGTCCGGCCATTGTCGCCAATTCTGCCGCAGTGGCATTTTTTTACGAAAAACAGGTCTGGCTACCGATTTTCCGCCGCATTTGTGAATAGACACTTGTGGGGATTTGGAAAAAGCTGACAGGCATCCGCAAGACGGATTCCCTTTATAACAGAGCTGCCACCGTGACCCATTTGTTGCCTATCGATCCCGCCGCTGCTCGGCGACTTTTTCGTATCTCTTTTGTCATTTGCGGTTTCGTCGCGGGACTGGGGCTTGTGACCCAGCCGGGTGTCGCGCGGGCAGAGCTACTGTCCGCTTTTAGTCAATCTCTGGCAACAGCGGCCTCGGGCGATGACGCCCTTGCCGAATGGTATCGCGGATCAGATTACCGCACGCTTTGGACCTCGGCCGAGGATGCGCCGCGACGCGCGGCCCTGCTGGCGGCGTTCACAACGGCGCGGGACCACGGCTTACCGCAAAACCGCTATGATCCTGCGGCGTTGACCGCTGCCTTTGCGGCGGCACGGACCGAAGGCGACCGCGCCCGGCTCGAGGTCATGATGACCAAGGCCTATCTGGCTTTTGCGCGCGACCTGACGTCAGGAGCTTTGGTGCCGGCCGATGTCGATCGCGGCATCGTGCGCGACATCGCCGTGATCGACCCGCGCGCGCATCTGGCCGCAATGGCCAGTAGGGATCCTGTGCAGGTCTTGCAATCGCTGGTGCCGCAATCATCAGTGTACGCCCAGATGATGCGGGCCAAATTGGATCTGGAGTCCCTGATTTCAGCAGGGGGTTGGGGTCCGACTGTCCCCGTCGGAGCTTTGGGACCAGGAGACGCCGGACCCGCGGTGGTCGCCCTGCGCGATCGTTTGATGCGGATGGGTTACTTGCCCCGTTCGGTCACTGCGACCTTTGACGCAGCCATGGGCCGGGCGGTCGCGGCAGTTCAGATCAACCACGGTTTGACCCCCGACGGTGTTGCCGGTGAAAGCACGGTCATCGAGATCAACCGCAGCCCCGAAGAACGGCTGGGGTCTATCGTCGTCGCAATGGAGCGTGAACGCTGGCTCGATATTGACCGGTCGGTGCGCCATATCTGGGTAAACCAGCCCGATTTTACCGCCAAGATCATGGACCACGGCAAGACCGTGTTCCAGACCCGTGTGGTCATCGGAAAGAACGTCCCCGACCAGCGCAGCCCGGAATTTTCCGACCAGATGGAGTTCATGGTCATCAACCCGTCCTGGTCGGTCCCCCGGTCCATCACCACCAAAGAATATCTGCCGATGCTGCAGCGCAACCCCAACGCCGTGGGTCATCTGCAGGTGCTTGACAGCCGTGGCCGCGTGGTATCGCGGGGCGCGGTCAACTTTGCCGCTTATACGGCGCGCAACTTTCCCTTTGCCTTGCGCCAGCCGCCTTCAGACGGCAACGCGCTTGGGAAAGTGAAATTCATGTTTCCCAATGTCTACAATATCTATCTGCACGACACGCCGTCCAAGAACCTGTTTGACAGCGAGGTGCGCGCCTACAGCCACGGCTGCATACGGGTTGCAGACCCTTTTGACTTGGCGCACGCGCTTTTGTCGGTGCAGTCGACCGCAGCAGAAGAAGAGTTCGAACGAGACCTGCAGACCGGCAACGAAACCCAGGTAAAATTGATCACACCGGTGCCGGTGCATCTTGTCTACTTTACGGCCTATCCCACTCAGACCGGCAAGATAAGCTATCGCCGCGATGTCTATGGTCGGGATGCCGCCATTCTGTCAGCGCTTGTCGCGGCCGGGGTGGCTTTGCCGGGGGTTCAGGGATAAACGTTCCGGCGAAACGCCGCGATGTCGCGCGATAGCTCGAGGACTGCCATGGCGCATCGGATCGCTGACATAGCCCATGCCTTGGGGGCCGAGGCGGTCGGTGACTTGGACCTGACGGTCACTGGGGCGGCGGAGCCGGCAATGGCGGGTCCAGAGCACCTGGCCCTGGCAATGGACCCCCGCTATGCCGATGGCATCGCCAAGGGGCAGGCCCGTGCGGCAATGCTGTGGCCTGGCGCAGACTGGCGCTCTTTTGGGCTGAAAGCGGCAATCTTTGCGCCGCGCGCACGCCTTGCGATGGCGGGGCTGACACGGCTGATGGATCCCGGCCCCGCTATTGCGCCTGGCATTCATGCCTTGGCGTTGGTCGATCCCTTAGCCAGCATCGGCGAGGGGGCTGCCATCGGCCCCTTTGTGACGATTGCCGCCGGGGCTGTCATCGGGCCGCATGCCCGGATTGCAGCACATGTGTCGGTCGGGCAGGGGGCAGTCATCGGTGCCGACGCCTTGCTTTTGGAAGGTGTGCGCATCGGCCATCATGTCCGGATCGGGGACCGCTTCACCGCGCAACCCGGTGCAGTGATCGGGTCCGACGGCTTTTCCTTTGTGACGCCAGAGAAATCGGGTGTCGAGAAAATCCGCGAAACCCTAGGCGCACGTGACGAAATTCGCGGGCAAAGCTGGACCCGGTTGCATTCGCTGGGTGCCGTCACCCTTGGCGACGACGTGGAAATCGGAGCCAATGCCTGCATCGATCGGGGAACCATCCGCAATACCTGCATCGGGTCCGGGACAAAGCTCGATAACCTTGTCCATATCGGACATAATGTCGAGATTGGCCGCGATTGCCTGATCTGTGGTCAGGTGGGTATCGCCGGATCCGCCCGCATCGGTAATCGTGTGGTTCTGGGCGGTCAGTGCGGTGTAAATGACAACATCTTTGTCGGGGATGACGTGATTGCGGGCGGTGCCACCAAGATTTTCACCAATGCGCCCGCAGGTCGGGTGCTGTTGGGCTATCCGGCGGTCAAAATGGAAACCCATGTCGAGATGCAAAAAGCACTGCGCCGCCTGCCACGATTGGCCAGCCGCGTGGCCGAAATCGAGAAGGTCATTCCAAAGTTACCTCGGTCTGACTAGATCGTCGCATCGACCATGGGAGAACCGGGCATGACCTTCGCAGTGCGGGAAAAAATCCTTGCCATCATCGCCGAGCAAGCTCTTTTGGACGTGAGAGACATCCCCGCCGATGCCCCTCTTGCCGATCTCGGGCTGGACAGCCTGGCGATGGTCGAAATCATCTTTGCGATCGAAGAGGCTTTTGACATCCAGATCCCCTTTAACGCCAACCACGCCGATCCCACGAATGTTGACCTTTCGTCGGTCAGCAGCGTCGTTGATGCCGTCCAGGGGTTGCTGGCCAGAAAGGCCGCATGAGGCGCGTCGCGATCACTGGGGCAGGCACGATCAATGCCCTGGCCGAGGACGTTCCTGGCACTTATGCCGCGATGGCCGAAGGACGCTGCGGGATCGGCCCGCTCGACATCCCAGACCTTGACCGTCTGACGATCAGGATCGGTGCCCAAGTGCGCAACTGGTTGCCTGAGGCGCATTTTACCCGGGCCCAGATTTCCCAATGTGACCGGTTCGCCTTGTTTGCCCTTTTTGCTGCGCGGCAGGCCGTCACGCAGTGCGGCTTGGACTTCCGCGATCTGGGCGCGCGGTCTGGGGTCATTCTTGGCACCGGCGGCGGCGGCCTGACCACGGCGGACGACAGCTACCGGGCGGTCTACCAGGATCGCAAGGCGCGCGTGCCGCCGCTGGTCGTGCCGCGCCTGATGCACAATGCGGCGGCGGCCCAACTTTCGATGGCCCATGGCATCACCGGACCGGTCTTTACCGTCTCAACGGCCTGCGCCAGTTCCAATCATGCGATGGGCCTGGCTTTTCAGTTGGTCAGGGCAGGTGGGGCAACTGCCGTCTTGACCGGGGGGTCCGAGGCGATGCTGTCCTTTGGCGGGCTGAAGGCGTGGGAGGCCTTGCGTGTTATGTCGCCCGACGCCTGCCGTCCGTTCAGTGCCGACCGAAGCGGGATGGTGCAGGGCGAAGGGGCCGCTGTGTTTGTCTTTGAGGACCTGGATCATGCCCATGCGCGCGGTGCTGCTGTGCTGGGCGAAGTTCTGGGGTTTGCGATGACGTCCGACGCAGGCGACCTTGTGGCGCCGTCGAAAGCGGGGGCTGTGCGGGCAATGCAAGGTGCGTTGAACGATGCCCATTTGTCACCGACCGATGTTGCCTATGTGAACGCGCACGGCACGGGAACAACCCTGAATGATCGGACCGAATGCGCCGCCATCGCCGAGGTCTTCGGAACCCATGTCGACCGCCTTTTGGTATCGTCAACCAAGGCGATGCACGGCCACCTGATCGGCGGCACCGGGGCGGTAGAGCTCTTGGCTTGTTTGATGGCGATCAACGCGGGCATCGTGGCGCCTACGATCGGTCATCGTCAGCCGGACCCCGATTGCGCTATGGATGTCGTGCCAAACACCGCGCGCCAGGCGGATGTGGCAGTTGCGCTGAGCAACGCCTTTGCATTTGGCGGGTTGAATGCGGTCTTGGCACTCGGGCGGGTCCAGGCCCGCCCGGGCCGCATCTGATCAGGGATTGGTCGCAGGGGCCGGTTCCGCTGCCTTGGCGGCAGCATCTGCCTTGGCATTGGCAGCGTTCACTGCATCATAGCCTGCCGTGAAGCCTTTGAGCGACACTTTCAGTGTGACCTTTTCGGTCTGCGCCACGAATGGCACAATCACTGCGGTCAGTTCGTTGCCCTTTTTCATTAAGTCGATCTCTGCCTGGGTAAAGCCCATGCGGATAACGCAACCGATCTGCGCGCAGAAGGTAAAGGGGTAGGCCTTGGCCTTGGCCGCGTCGATCTGCAGTTGCAGGCCGGTGGTCAGCAAGGTTTCCAGCGGCGCGATAAAGGTCGCGCCCGCGGCGGCCTCTCCGCCAGAGGGCAGGCCGAACAGCGTGATCTCGGCGACCGCCGTGCCTGCCTCATCTTTCAGGAGTTGGTAAAGCTGGCAGGGATCCGCATCGGTTCCTGACCGGACGCAACGCTGCTCCCAGGATTCAAAGGTGGCGGCAGTGTAGGTTGAACCAACACCATCCTGGGACACTTCCTGGCCCATTTGAAGGTCGGCCCCGGTGGCAGTGTCTCCCTCGACGGCCGCTTCGGCAGGGGCGGCGGGATCGGTCGTTGTTTCCTGCGCACCTGCGGCGAGCGGTATGGCCAGTGCAGCCCAAAGGGCGACGGCCGGAACGAAGCGGAATAGGGTCATCAGAGTTTCCTGAGTCTGGTGGAACATGTTGCGGGCGGTTTAACACGGGTCCCAGCGCAAGTCAGGGGGCAATCCTCATGCAGCGAAAGCTTGCCCGCCAAAGTGGCTGTTGCTGCCGCTGGTTGACACCCGCCTGCGGGAGAAAAGAAAAAGGGCCGGTAACCCGGCCCTTTCAAAGATATTTTTTTGCTCCCTGTCGGACTGGCCGACTTCATGGGAAGAAACGCTAAGGAGGAATGACCTTGACGTCAACTGGAATTGCCGTGAACAGATCGTCGCCGCGGCAAAAAAAACCGCGCCACAAGGGGCGCGGTAAGTCTGACAGGGAGGAAGTCACTGTCGTCACGGCAAGCACTGCGGTGGCGACACGGATAGGACTAGCCGACCAAGGTTAACACTGTATGTTTGCCCGGAACGGACCAGCCGCAAACGCGGCAACACCGGGTTGAACGTGTGCAAAGAGGTGCAGCATGGATCAGGCAGACAGCATATTCGTGGGCGGCGGCGGCGAAGGCTATGCGTCCCCCCAATCCTTGCTATTGCGCTACGGCAACCGGCATGGCCTGATCGCTGGGGCCACAGGCACCGGCAAGACGGTGACCTTGCAGGTCCTGGCCGAAGGCTTTTCGGCCGCCGGCGTCCCCGTTTTCATGGCGGATGTGAAAGGTGACCTGTCGGGCTTGGGCGCGTCCGGCAGCCCGGAACACAAAATGCACGAGGCGTTCAGCAAACGCGCCGAAACCATCGGCTATCAGATCGCCTATCGCGCGTTTCCGGTCGTCTTCTGGGACATCTGGGGCAAGGCGGGTCACCCGATCCGTGCCACGGTCGCCGAAATGGGGCCGCTGCTGATCAGCCGCATGCTGCAATTGACCGATGCGCAAGAAGGCGTGCTGAATGTCGCGTTCCGTCTGGCGGACGAAGAAGAGCTGCCGCTTTTGGATCTCAAGGACCTGCAGGCCCTGCTGGTCTTCATCGGGGAAAACTCAGAAGATATCAGCACCAGGTACGGGCTGGTCGCGACCGCGTCGATCGGCGCGATCCAGCGTCAGCTTTTGGTGCTGGAGAACGAAGGCGGGGCCGACATGTTCGGTGAGCCCGCGCTGGAATTGGCCGACCTGATGCTGACCGATGCCAATGGCGCAGGGTATGTGAACATTCTGGCTGCCGACCGTCTGATGAACGCGCCCCGGCTATATGCGACATTCCTCTTGTGGCTGTTGTCGGAGCTTTTCGAGGTGCTGCCCGAAGTGGGCGACCCGGACAAACCCAAACTCGTGTTCTTTTTCGATGAGGCGCATCTGTTGTTCACCGATGCCCCGAAGGCGCTGGTGCAAAAGGTGGAACAGGTGGCGCGGCTGATCCGCTCCAAGGGCGTGGGCGTCTATTTCATCACGCAGAACCCGGCCGATGTGCCGGAGAACATCCTTGGCCAGTTGGGCAACCGGGTGCAGCACGCCTTGCGCGCCTTTACCGCCAAGGACCAGAAAGACCTGAAAATGGCGTCCGAGACCTATCGCCCCAACCCCCGCTTTACCATTGAGGACGCCATCCGCGATGTCGGCACGGGCGAGGCTGTGACGAGTTTCCTGGAGGCCAAGGGCATCCCCGGCATCGCCGAACGCACGCTGGTAAGGCCGCCGTCATCGCAGCTGGGGCCGATTGATCCGGCGTTGCGCGCGTCGCTGGTGGCGGGATCGCCGGTCAGGGGGAAATACGACGTGACCATTGATCGCGACAGCGCCTATGAACGCCTGCGTGCCAAGTCCGAGGCCGCCGCCAAAGAGGCCGAGGTTCAAGCCCAGCAAGACGCCGAAAAGGCCGAGGAAGAACGCGAACTTGCCCACGCAAGACGCTATGACGGCGGTGGATCAACCGCCACCAAGCGCACCACGACCAGCCGCCGCGATTCCGTCGGCACCGCATTTGCCAAGAGTTTTGCGCGCCAACTGGGGTCGAAAACCGGCCAGGCCGTGGTCCGCGGCATTCTCGGGTCGATCTTCGGTCGTCGCTGAACTACAGTTTCTTGAACTTTAGCCGGGTGATCCGGTTTTCCCGACGGCACAGCACTTCAATGCGAAAGCCGTGGAAACTGAACACCTGGCCTTCGTTCGGAATGGTCTGCGCCTCGTGGATGACCAACCCGGCCACGGTGTTTGCCTCGTCATCGGGCAGGAACCAGTCCATGGCACGGTTCAGGTCCCGGATGGTCATGGCGCCTTCGACGACCGCCTCTTCGGTACCGGACTTTGCCAGACGGCTGTCTTTGTCGACGACGTCGAATTCGTCAGTGATCTCGCCTACAATTTCCTCGAGGATATCTTCGAGCGTGAGCAGGCCTTTCAGGACGCCATATTCGTCCACGACCAACGCGAAGTGCGTCCGGCGTTTCAGAAACTGCCGCATTTGTTCG